>NZ_JBJEXP010000082.1:0-35513 GCF_051885895.1 Dialister sp.
TCCGGATGATGCATGGACCGTTTCCCTGAACTACAAATTCTAATTTCTGAAAAGAAAAGAGAATATAGTTTCATAAACAAAAAAGAAGCTCTCGAAAGAGGGCTTCTTTTTTTGTTGGGCGGCTTCACCGCCCGGGTTCAGAGGGTTCGGCCCGCCGGAGGGGGCTGGTTCAAAAGGTTTAAAGGGTGGTGGTGGGCGCCTGACGATGCCAATTTAATAGAGCAGCTTTGCTGTCCATTTTCATGGTTTCAGTCCGTCCACCTGTTCTTTGATGTCTTTCACGTCCTGCTGGATTTTCTTAATGGTTTTCATGGGCCCTTGGCTGTCTCTGGCCTCGGTGAGGCTCATGGTTTTTCCTGTTTCTTTATCCACCAGTTCAATGGTGCCCAGCTGGAGTTTTCCGTTGATGATATGGAAGGCATCGGTACGGATGATGCCGAAGCTGGTGTCTATGGCTACGTCATAAAAGTCTACGGCTCTCCAGCGGTTATTGAAGGTGCCGCTGATGCTGTTGAAGGGGATGAGCATGTAGAAGCCGGGGCTGGAGGAAAAGCGGCCGAAGGCGACGAGATGTTTCTGGTCTCCGTCGCAGTGAATTTCTCCATCGAGGGCTACGAGACAGTAGAATTTCGGTTCATTGGAGGGAATCCGGCTGTCCAGGTCTTCCCCGTGGAGGTAGATGTCATAGGCACGGCTGTCTATGTTGTAATTTCCGCTGGCAGTAACGGTACCGCCATAAACTCTGGCATGGACGTCACGGAAGGTCATCTGTCCGTCATCATAGTGGATATTTCCTTTTACATGGGAGAAATCCAGGGCAGGGATGTGGAGTTCATCCATGGTTACGTCACCATCGGCTTTTGGATGGGAAAGAGGGCCGTTTCCTTTGGCGGTGAGGGTCATTTTATCGTGAATATCGTCTCCCAGTCCCAGGGAAGAGGGATCTACGCCTCGGGCGGTGAAATCAATGATGGAGGGAAGGTCTTTCTCCCTGAAATTGACTTCGCAGTTCAGCTCTACTCCGTCGCCGATGGCGGTACCGCCGAAGGGACCGGTGGTGAGGCTGATTTTGGTGACGCCCTTTGTATTGATGGTGCCGGTCATGTTTACGTGCTTCATCAGATAGTGACGCTGGCGGTAGGAGGCTTCTATCCGGGCGTTATGGATGGTAAGCTTAAAATTGAGCGGTTTTCCGTTTCTGTTAAAGTTGGATACTTTATCTTCCAGTGTTTCCTCGGTGCTGCTTTTCTGTGTTTTATCCTTATCTTCTCTTTTAACGAAATCGACCTTCATATTTTCATCAAAACCGACAGCAAAGGCCGGCTTGTTCAACGTTACTTCTTCCAGTGTGGTGGAAACCAGGTGTCTTCGCAGAATGTCCCAGGGATTCACTTTGAAGGAGCCGGAGGGGACGCGGAGGATGGGGTTTCCATCCGGATCATCCCAGGCCAGATTTTCAAAGGTCACACCGCCATGAATATTAGCGGTGATGGTTTCTACGGTTATGGTGCCGCGGAGCATATCCTGTCTGGCGGCGGCATAGTTAAAAATCTGAGCGGCTCCATAGCTGGCGATTTTGGCAAGAAGGAGGATGAGGCAGAAGAGGATAAGAAGGATGCCCAGGATGGCAAGGGCATAGCGGGTCCACTGCTTTTCCCGGCGAAGTTTGGTCAGTTTTTCCTTCATGGAAATCCTCCTTAGTAGCTGTTTGGTAAGCACTGATTCATGGATAGAATCTGCTTTTACAATAATTTTTATGTACTGCTGCATCATGAGATTTTTTGCACGGAACGCCAAGAATGCAATCAGACTATCACTGCATCAGCGCTTCTCTAAATAATTTCTGATTCTTTCTATCCGTTTGGGCGTATCGGGGTGGTCGTTCAGCAGACTTTTGAAAAATCCTGCATTTCCGCCGCCGTATATGGATTCAATGCGGTAAAGACCCAGTGCCAGACCTCGTCCCAGACCCAGCCGGCAGGCATAGGCATCGGCTTCATATTCCTCTTTCCTGCTGCCGAAGCGGGAGATAAAGAGCATAGGTGTCTGGAGAAGGAAAGAGAGGATATTATACTGCAGGCTGATGAAAAGGGCGAAGAGGTTGATGATAAGGCCGAGAAAGGGAATCCATATGAGGAGCCGGCAGATAAGGAAAATAGTGTTGTAGACAAGCACAATAATCTGGCCGAACCAGGACATGCCTACGCAGAGCAGGTTGGCTCCGGTATGTCCCCGCTGGATATGTCCCATTTCATGGGCCATGATGCCGAGCAGTTCTTCCTCCGGAAACTGGCGTAGGAGAGGTGCCATGACTACAATGCTTTTTCCCAGGGAAAAGGCATTGTAGTCATTCCGAAGACCTACGTAAAGATGGTAGTCCGAAGGGTCCAGGTTTCCCCGCCGGCAGATTTCATAAAGGCCTTCCTCCAATAAGCGGGCGTCTTCCCCATAGGCCTTCCTGCCGCCTTCGGAGTAGACAAAGAACCGCTCGATGACTCCCAGCCGGGCCAGCAGGGCGGGAAGCAGCACGGAAGCCAGTGTCAGCTCCAGCAGGAGCTCTCCGTCGTTTCCGCTGCCGGAGGCCGGTGCGCCGCCTATATAGTAGAGGGAGAGCATGATGGACCAGAAGGAAAAATCCATGATGAAATTGACAATAAAGGTAAGGATGACCAGTATAACAGGGGTTAAAGACATGGAAGCTCCTTTCTCTCCGAAAAGGATAGAATATTTATTTTATCTTAATCATATCACGAATATAAAACACGGTAAAATCGAAGGCGATTTTACCGTGTTTTTTGTTTACTGAACCGGTGGGATAGGAGAAATAATTTCCAGGTTCTTGTGAGTCACTGGCGGAGAAGGCTTACTGTTGTCCACTTCTGGAGATGTCAGAGGGCAGACATACTGTATTCCTGAACCCGGGCCGTGAAGCGGCCTCTTACAGATCCCTGAAGTGAAACTGTTTCTTTCCGGAAGCGTAGTCTCCTACAATCTGTCCGTGGCCGAAGAGTTTGTATTTGTAGGAAACCAGTCCTTCCAGTCCCACAGGGCCGCGGGCGTGAATCTTGGAGGTGGAGATGCCTACTTCTGCGCCAAATCCATAGCGGAAGCCGTCGGCAAAGCGGGTGGAGGCATTCTGATAAACGCCGGCAGAGTCCACCAGGGCCATGAAGCGGGCAGCCGTTTCATTATTTTCTGTAATAATGCAGTCCGTGTGATGGGAACCGTAGGTGTTGATATGGCGGATGGCCTCATCTACACCGGATACCAGCTTGATAGAAAGGATAAGGTCCAGATATTCCTTATGCCAGCTTTCTGTTTCGGGAATGATGTCTACCGGTATAATGCGGTTGACCTCTTCCGTACCCCGGAGGGCAACTCCTGCTTTTTTCAGTGCGGCTGCCAGCTTCGGCAGAAAGTCCCGGGCAATGTCCCGGTGAACGAGGACAGTTTCTACTGCATTGCAGGCAGCGGTATACTGTGTTTTCCCGTCGATGATGAGAGGAATGGCTTTGCTGCTGTCATAGTCCCGGTCTACATACATGTGGCATACGCCGTCTGCATGACCCAGTACAGGAATGGAAGTATGGTTCATGATATACTGCACAAAGGCATTGGAGCCGCGGGGAATGAGGAGATCCACCGATTCATGGCATTCCAGAAGTTCGTCGATTTCATTATGCTGTTCTGCCTGGAGAAGGCATTTTTCGGGCAGGCCCGCTTTGACGGCGGCTTCATGGATGAGGGTAAAAAGAATGCGGTTGGTATAGGTGGTTTCCTTTCCGCCTTTCAGAATGGCGCAGTTGCCGCTTTTCAGGCAGAGGGAAGAAATCTGTACCAGCGCATCGGGACGGGCTTCAAAAATCACGCCGATGACGCCGATGGGGCAGGTGACACGCAGGAGGTGGAGCCCTTCATCCAGCTCGCGGTTCAGCGTGACCTTTCCTATGGGATCCGGCAGGGAAAGGAGGCTGGAAAGTTCTGCAGACACATCGGCCAGTTTGGCTTCATCAAAGACAAGCCGCTTCTGCACCGCCGGGGCCAGCCGGTTTTCCTGTGCCAGGGCCAGGTCTTTCCTGTTGGCTTCAAATATTTCTTCTTTATGGCTGTTCAGGGAGTCCCGGATGCAGGCCAGTGCCTGGTTCCTGGTTTCTACAGGCATGGCAGCCAGCAGGGGAGATGCCAGCTTCATCTGTTTTGTTTCTTCGCGTATATTCATGGTCAAAGCTCCTTCCTCAGAATACTTTCATTGTAGGGGACGGCAGGAGGAGAGTCAAGATGCCAGTTTCCCGTGAAAGTGAAACCGGTATCGAGGTTCATGAGACTAAAAAGGAGAATGGCGGCAGCGGTTTATAAAAAGAAGAAGATACTGCTTTTCCGCTGCTCCCACAGCAGCAGGAGTTAGAAAATAAAAAATTCCTGCCCGCAGGGAGCACAATCATGCTCCTTTCGAACAGGAAACTTTCCCTGCATGCTTTTATTCTATTTTGATTAATTAGGTGACTTTCATACTCTCACATTTTAGCCCGCAGTTTCTTTTCCCACCAGGAGAAGAGGAAAGTCAGGACGATGGCTACGGCCCAGTAGGCAATGGCATCGGCAATATAGGGCTCGGTACGGCGGTTGTAGAGAGCGGAGAAAATATCCGCTTCTGCAAACATATCCACTACCTTGACGGTGAATACCAGGGCCAGCAGTTTGATGGTCTTCAGATAGTAGGTAAAGAAGGTAGGAAGTGCTACCACAAAGGCCTGGGGGAAGACAATACGGGTGAAGGCACTGAAGGGAGTCATGCCGGTAGCTACAGCCGCTTCATACTGCCCTTTGTCTACCGCCTGCAATGCACCGCGTATGTTTTCAGACTGGTAGGCGGTATTGTAAAGGATGAAGGTGGTGTATACAGTCCAGTAAGGGCTTACGTCAAAAGGCTTGACCGGATGGCCGGTGAAGCTGGAAATCACAGGTGCCAGCAGGAAGGGGAGAGAGTTATACACAATAAAAAGCTGTACAATGCTGGGGACGCCGCGGAAGAAGGAAACGAGAACGGCAAAAATGCCATTGACGAACCGTCCGGAGTTCTGACGGATGACGGCAATGATGGAACCGATGAGAATGCCGAATAAAAGGCTGATGAAAGCCATGAAAAGGGTATTGGGAATGGCCCTGGCGATAAATAGAAGGGCCGTAGGCAGAATGGAGAAATCAATCATTTCAAGCCCTCCTTACAGGTTTGGCATTATATTTCTGGAACAGATGGAAAGCCGCTTCCACCAGAATGACTAAAGCCCAGTAAATCAAAGCAACAGCGCAGTAGGTTTCCAGTTTCCCCTGCCCGTAATTGGCATTGATAATGAGGCCTGCCCGTCCCATCAGGTCTACTACACCGATAAAGTACATGACGGAAGTATCCTTCAGAATATTGATGGCTTCGCTGACCAGACTGGGAAGCGCTACCGGCAGTGCCTGAGGCGCAATGATATGCATGACCCGATGCATGGGGGAGAGGCCGAACACAATGGCCGCTTCCTGCTGCCCCTTATCCACGGACAGGTATGCGGGACGTATGATTTCCGAAATCACCGGCGTATAGTGGAACGTAAGGGCGATGAGCACGTAGGCGGTAAGAGGCCAGCCGTCAGGACTGATATGGAGAGCCCTGACAATGACCGGAAGGACAAAGTACACCAGGTACAGATCCAGAATGAAAGGCATGGACCGGTTGTAGGACAGCCAGACCTCGCAGAACTGATGAAGAAGGGGAATTTTGGCAATGCGGATCACTGCCACCAGGGTGCCGAAGACAAGGCAGAGAATAATGGAGGCGGCGATGACTTCCATGGTAAAGGGCAGGGCTGTGGAGAGCCGGGGGAAGAGGCCGAGAAAATAGGAAATATTAAAGGTGAGCATGTTATCCCTCTTCTCTTTTCAGCATGCGCTGCAGGAACTGCCTGGTCTTTTCTTCTTTCGGATGGACAAAGATTTCATCAGGAGTTCCTTCCTCCACCACATGGCCCTCTGCCATGAAGACCACCTTGGAGGAAACTTCCCGGGCAAAATGCATTTCATGGGTAACGATGACCATGGCAATGCCCAGAGTGGCTACAGAGGCAATGGTGTCCAGCACTTCTCCTACCAGCTCCGGATCCAGAGCAGAGGTAGGTTCATCGAAAAGAATGACATCCGGCCGGGGAGCCAGGGCACGGGCAATGCCTACCCGCTGCTGCATGCCGCCGGACAGCTCGGACGGATACATTTTTGCATAGTCTGCCATATGCACCCGTTCCAGCTCCTGCATGGCAATTTCCACCGCTTCCTTTTTGGGCTTTCCATAGCCGTAGATGAGTCCTTCCGTTACATTTTCCAGAACGGTCTTGTTGCGGAAAAGATTGAACTGCTGGAATACCATGGTGGATTTCCGGCGGAGCTGCTGGATTTCCTTTTTGGAAATATGAGAGAAATCCACGGATACATCACTGATGGTGAGCTTTCCGGCATCCGGCTTTTCCAGATAGTTCAGGCAGCGCAGAAATGTGGTCTTCCCGGTGCCCGAAGGCCCCAGAATGGAGACAACGCTTCCTTTTTCAACAGACAGATTGATATCTTTCAGCACTTCCGTGTGTCCAAAGGATTTACGGATATGTTCAGCATGTAAAACAAGGGACATAAAGAGCCTTCTTTCTAAATACAGAGGAGAAAAGGGCTTTTCTTCCTGCAATATAAAAATCCCCGTCCCTATGGGACGGAGATTTCCGTGTTCCACCCAGTTTCGTTTCTTCGTCACCGAAGAAACCTTGGTCAGTCCCGGAAAAGCATGGCTGCTTTCCACCGGACTGTAAGCTGTAACGGGCTGCCCGGGCGGCCCTACTTTCTTCAGACCGCCTGCTCAGAGAGGCACTTCCATGGAATTCCTGCACCCGCTTTCACCATCCGGGCTCGCTTTCCCAGTTCCATCCATGTACTTTCTCTCCTCATTGCAGAGATTGGTATAGATAACAAATTAATTATGTTCAATATAACATACATAAGGGAAGAAATGCAAGAGTCCGCTTGGCGGCCCAATTTCAGAAAGGACAGAGGGAAGCGGGGGACGACTGGAGGCGCCGGCATTGATATGCCGGCAAAGGCGTCAATGTGCAGTCCTCAAGTCCATCTATATGTCTGTCTGAAGCCTCTGCCCCTGTTTTATCGTATCCACTTCATGGCTTCCTTCATGGCGGAAGGCTGGGCCTGTCCGAAAAGCCGGTTCATGGCGTCCCGGGTAACGAGCCAGGTGCGGCCTGATTTCCGCCGCTCTCCCTCGTGCATACGGGCCGCGGAGTGGCCGGCGCCGGCAGCAGCGCTTCTCACCGCAGAACTCTCCCGGTTCCATATGTGGGCGGCTTCCACAGTGGAAAAGACAAGAAGAAGGGGATTTAAGACAGAAGAGGGAAGGGCCTGCTGTCCGCCATAGACCCGGCCGGCGGCCTGACGGAGCATCAGCCAGGTGTTTCCCGAGTGGCGGACCTCCGACAGGGAGAAAAGACTCCCTTCTCCTGCCCGTTCACAATCCGACTGCACGCGTTTGGCATCAATGCCGTAAAGGAGAGCGGCTTCCTGGGGAGTCAGAACTTCTTCCAGGGGGTCAAAGGGCAAGTGATACATGTCCATCTGTCCCAGATCAGCCTCATAGGAGGAAGAGGGAAAAAGATAAACAGCATTTTCTCCGGCAGCCAGAGCACAGCCGGCCGGGAGACGGCGGCCGGCCAGATAGGCCTGATAGGCCGCCTTTGCTTTTTCCGGCGGCAGGGACGCATGAAGAAAATCCACCGGTCCCTGGCTGACTGGAAGGCCTTCGCCCTCCGGCAGGGGAGGTTTCCTGTCAAGCAGGTAAAGATGGGGGCCTTCCGTTATGAGCCATCCTTTCTGCGGAATTGTTCCGGTCAGCCAGGCTGCATAGCAGGCCTGGGACTGTTCTTCATTTTCTGTATGTGTATAGATTCGAATCATAATACCTCTGTGATTTAGTGAGACAGCGGGTTTTTCAAAGGTCACTGTCGGCAGAGCTTGTCAAACGCAGAACCCTTCAGACATGACCCTTTGAACCCTGTTCCTTTTATAAGGACGACATCATATGGATATGTCCGGCCAGCAGTTCCTTGTTAATGTAGTCGTGCACCTTTTCCATAGGGGAGCCTTCAGCAATGACCTCTCTGTCGCTGCTGCCGGCACCGTGGCTCTGCACTTTGCCGTCATAGTCATAGCGGGTCATGGACAGGGTCTGGATGCGTTTATGGGGAACGTCCATTTTTACGTGGTAAATGACGGAGGAAAAGTCCTGGTCTTTCCAGGGATAGGAAATGCGGATCCAGAAGGTGGCATAGCCGTCTTTATAGGAAATGGTATTTTTTTCCACGTCATAGGTGCTTCCGTGAAAACGGACGCCCTGTTCCTTATATATGATCAGCCACTGGGGATTGGTGAAGCGGGGAAGCGGATTTTCCACATAGTGATTGAAGAGATTCATGCCAAAGGAATGGGGCACCAGGGGGCTCCAGTTCTGGGGATCATCGCTGTAGGTGAAATCATGGGTGACGTTGCCGCTGCTGTCCAGTGTCTTCATTTCCGTTACTCTGTATGCTCTGCTGTTTTTATCAAATTCAATATTGGAAATGGAATCTCCATCCTTGCCCTTGGATTTAATGGTCAGAGAGGAGCGGAGGCCGCTGTCTACATAAGAGTCTGTATCTACCAGGGTGCTGCTGGAGTCCTGAAAGGGAATCCAGTTTTCGGCCAGAACCGTTTCTCCGCCCAGCATGAGGCAGGCGGCAAGTATGGGAGCTAATAGTTTTTTCATCTGTTTCCTCCTGTAGAATAGTGGGCTGGTATGCCGGTGAATTAGTGAATTCATGAACTGCGGGCTGGTCGGAGCGCAACCCTTTAGGGAGTACAGCCATCCCGCTCCTTGGTCATTTCAAGTGAAGCGGCGCAGTCCTCTTTTATTTCAAACTTTTAATCACCCGCAGGTCCTGGGGAGTCAGGAAGGGGGTGTAGGTCTTTCCCAGGTACAGGGACATGGTATCTACCAGGCTTCGGATATGAGGCGCATCTACATGCATCATGTCCGAGAGATCCCGGAGGCTTCCCATACCGCAGGGAAGATCTTCCGTCAGATAACGTCCTGTAAGATCTGTGGGACCCATGACTGTCCGGTAGGAAGGATTTTCCGTGAGCGCTTCATAAAGGGTTTCCTTTTTTTCTCCCCAGGACGCATTGAGCACGTCCAGCAGGGAAGAAAGGGAAAGGCCCAGCGCTTTGCCGATGGCAATTCTTTCCTTGTCGCAGGCCTCCATGTAGGCAGCCGTCCTTTTTGTGAGGGGAGCGCCGAAGAAATGGAAGGATTCGCCATTTTCAATGCGTGTCACGTTGAACAGGCAGGCGGTGACATGGATGATGGGATTGGTGGCGGAAAGGGAGGTGGAAGCCGGAGAGGCTACGCGGCTCACCTTTGAGGCCATCAGGTGCAGGAGAGTGCTGAGATCGCCTTCCTCTCCCAGGCAGGAATAGCCGATTTCTTCTTTGATGGCTTTAAAGTCCAGACTTTTATAATCGGAAGAAAGGTGGGCTATGAAAGGCATATTGGCGGTTTCTGCAATAGTAATGGACGGGGTATTCTGCTGTTTGGACAGAAGCCGGCAGGCTTTGATGGCGCCCCAGCAGCCGTTCATAAAAAGAAGGCACTGCCCGTCATGGAGATAGGGAGCGATTTCTTCGACCACCGCTTCATGATCCGTGGCATGGGTGCATACCATGAGAATGTCCGCTTCATCCACTGCCTTTTTCAGATCCGTAGTCATGGGTACGTAAAAGGAAGTATCGATTTTTCCTCTTACGGAAAGAGGCGACTGGTTCCAGCAGGCGGCCTTGAGGCGGTTTTTCACATAGACCTGGCAGGGCACATTTTTCAGATTAAAATAAGCGGCTCCGGCCAGTGCGGTGCTTCCGGCGCCGATGATGGAAATATTCATGATTCCTCCTAATGGGTCGGGTAATAGCTGATTCCCGATTGTCTCTTTTATTATACTATCTATATACTGAGGTGGGGTGAAATTTTCATGGAAATAAAGAAGGAAAATGGTGGATGTCAGTCCTGCCTGCAGGAATCGGGAGCATAAAAAATGCAGGCTGTATCCATCGGCATTTGAAAAAACAGAAAAAGCACAGCCCGTTCAGGACTGTGCCTCTTTTTATATCAGTATGCCTTCCAGGTGATCCATTTCATGCTGGATGATTTCTGCGGTCCAGCCCTGGAAACGCTTTTTCTTTTTATGGAAATTTTCATCTTCGTAGCGCACTTCGATCCAGTCATGCCGGGTGCAGGGGCGCCGGCCGGAAAGGGAAAGACAGCCCTCTTCCGTTTCATAGGTGGAAGGAGATGCTTTGACAATGACCGGATTGTACATGAGGAGAATGCGGTTTCCGTCCTTTACGGCAATAATGGCTTTCGTGCTTCCTGTCATATTGGCGGCCAATCCTACACAGTCTTCACTGTGGGCGGCAAGGGTATCGCAGAGGTCCCGTCCGTCGGCGGCGTCTTTTCGGGAAGCTTTCTCCGCCCTGCGCTGGAGGAAGAGAATATCTTTCACAATCGAACGAATCATGGAATGCTCCTTTGGCAGTGAATACCACTCATGGTGACAGGCGGTTGTTCCGAAGGCTGCACTGTGCAGCAGGCTTCGTCCATTTCTTCAGAACCCGGGCCTTCAGGCGGCCATGATCATAAAGTAAAGCCGTTTGTCTGATCTCCCGCCTTGTCCAGACGGCGGGCAATGTCGTCATAGGACTGGGAGAGCTGATACACGACGATATCCAGAGTGGTACGGATGACCTCAGGGTCAAAATTTTCCGTCCGGGAAGTGGTGGTGATGTCCAGAAATACATTGTCATCCTCGCTGATGGTATATTTCAGGATGGCATGATGGGCATTAAGGTCATTCAGGAAAGCCAGGAAGGTCTTTCTGGCAGGACCTTTTGGGGCAGTGCCCAGGTGGACGCGAAGCAGTGTGTACATACTGTTGTCGGTAATCACAGCGGCTACCAGCTTATGATGCTTTCCGGCGGGAATGGCGGTCATGAAAACCACTGTGTCGTAAGAGTCATGGGCTTCCTGGCGGCGGAAGAAATTCAGTCCTTCCTTTTTCATATAGGTTTCAAATATATCAGCTTTCAGGTTCTTTTTATGATTTCCCTGGGGAAATGGTATGGTATTGGAGGACATAAGAAATCCTTTCTGCACAGAGGTGCGTCAAACGGAAAGGGATGTGCCGGGCTTTTGTTTCCCTGCATCCCGCAGATACGAAAATCAAATGATAATTTTATTATACAGGATAAGGCGTGATAAGGAAATCGGTTTTAAGGGAACAGGACTGGAGAAGCAGGAAAAATACGGTGTGAAAAAACCTGTCAAGAGGTACCGGAGGCCTGATATATGCCTATAGATAATTTCTATATCTATGGAAACGGACGGGACAGCAGAAAAGGAAAGTCAGTTTTTTGTATGAGAGAAAAAGAAGGGACCAATTGAAAAAGGCCGATAAAATCGGTTATGATGATAAATCATATGAACGCTTTATTATGATTTTATGTAAAGAATGTGCGGAAGATGTGTAATCTAATTAAGTGATTGAACGCCCATATATCAATAACATAATTAGATAGATTTATACTGATTGAGGAAGCACCCTTTTTGAGGAAAAACCGGGGTTATAATGGGTAAAACGAAGAAGGAACCGGGATTTCCAAAGAAGAGCAGAATCCCGGACGAACAGAAATTTTTAGAAATGTGGTGATTTGTATGGACTTGATGATGCTTCCTGAATTTGTAAAATTAGCGCTTTTTATGGCAGCCGTATTTATATCCAATATCGTCCAGGCCTTGACCGGGTTTGCAGGCGTGATGCTCTCCATTCCCCCGACAATTCTTCTGTACGGACCGGATATGGCCAAGGCGGTCATTAATGTAATCTGCTGGATGGTATGCGCCCTGCTTATGTACCAGAACCGCAGATTTATCAATCCGAAGGAACTGCTTCGGATAGTGGTGTTCATGCTGGTGGGAATGGGTATCGGCATTCACCTTTACAATATTGTGAACCCGCACATTCTGGTGCCTCTCTATGGTGCCATCATTGTAGGAGTGGCATTGAAGAACCTGATCTTCAAACAGACAGCTTCCGCTCTGCCGAACTGGATTGCCATCCCTGTACTTCTGGGTGCCGGTGTCATTCATGGCATGTTTGCTTCCGGCGGCGCACTGCTGGTGGTTTATCTGGTAGCTACCTTCCGGGATAAGGATTCCTTCCGGGCCAATGTGGCTTCCGTATGGACGATTCTGAACCTGGTGCTTATGTTCAACGATTACCAGAAGGGACTTTACAATACGGAATTCTTTGAACTTCTGGCCCTGGGTGTCATTCCGCTGGTTATCGCCATTTATCTGGGAAACAAAATTCATGACATGATTAACCAGAAAATGTTCAACCGTGTCACCTACTGCCTCCTTCTGGCAGCAGGCAGCATGATTCTCATCTGAATGATTTTCATAAAAAGCACCGGCTTCTGCCGGTGCTTTTTTGCTGTGTGCGGTATTGGGGCAGCGGGCTTTTGAGGAGAGGCTGCAGCGGGGGAGATTTTCGAAAGCCGGCAGGCCTGCGGTGTAAGAATGGATGGCGTTATGTGCCGGCCGGTCATTCTGCGTGAAGCGGAAAATTTCCGGGTAAGCCCGCAGTGATGCAGGGGCGGGTCGAATCCCTTTCGGCAGGAAGACGAAGCCTGGGAAACATAATAAAAAAGGATGAAGGAATTTCCTTCATCCTTACCGGCCTTCCATCATTTTCCGGATTCGTTCTCTCCGTCTTCTGGCAGCGGCTTCGTCTGTGATGATGTAATGCCCGGCGGAAGTGACATATTCTGCCTTTTTCGGGGGCACTTTTTTCTCATTGTAAAGAGCGTAATCAAATCCGCTCCCTAAAGCGCAGCTGGCACAGTCCCGGCCGCTGGCTCCTCTCCACATGCGGTACAGGCTGTATCCGAACCAGCCGGCAATGGCGGCGGTAATCAGTATGGTAAACAAGGTACCCATCATGGACCTCCTTTTATGATAACTTTTCTCAAATAAATTATAGCACAGAAAGGAAAATTTGGGAAACAGGAGGAACGGATACGGCAGGAAAAATCTTTGCAGGCCTTTCGCTGCAAAGTCATTTTTTTCTTGACTGAAGTGAGCTTTAACGTCTTATAATAAAGGTAAAATTCCCAATGGCTGGGAAGAAGCAGTCCGCTCTGGAAGAAGCGCCGGCAGGAACGGGGCATGAATGCAGGCACTTCGATTTCATCAGGGACAGGATGAGGGACGGGCTTTTTCTGCAAAGGAGGAAGATGCAGATGAAGTGGAAAAAACTGACAGGAATGATTATGGGTGCTCTCATGCTGGGACTGGGTGGTATGACGGCTTCGGCAGCACTGCCTACCATGCCCACCTATTCGCCGCAGAAGGAAAAGGCTGTGGTGTATTTTACCAGAGATATCAGCTCACAGGGGCTGGTGAAGGTATATGAAGCCCTTCATTTTAATGCGAAAGGCAAAACCGGTATCAAAATTTCCACCGGTGAACCGCCTAAGAGCAATTATCTCCGGCCTGAGCTTTTAAAGAGAATCGTGGACAAGACCCACGGCACCATCGTGGAAGACAATACAGCCTACGGCGGCGCCCGGGCAGATTCCGCATCCCACTGGAAAGTCATCAAGGAACACGGTTTTCTGGATATCGCTCCTGTAGATATTCTGGATGAAGAGGGCTCCATGGCTCTTCCGGTAAAGAACGGCCGGTGGCTGAAGGAAAATCTGGTAGGAAGCCATTTCAAAAACTATGATTCCTATGTGGTTGTTTCCCATTTCAAAGGACATGCCATGGCAGGCTTCGGCGGTGCCTTGAAAAATATTTCCATCGGCTTTGGCTCTGCAGAGGGCAAAGCGCTGATTCACAGCGCCGGGAAGTATCACAGCCTTCAGGGCGTCAACTTCATGGAACTGGCCCAGGATCCATTCCTGGAATCCATGGCGGAAGCTGATGAATCCGTAGTAAATGCACGGAAGGGAAATATTGCTTTCGTCAATGTGCTGAACCGTCTTTCCGTAGACTGCGACTGTGACGGAAATCCGGCGGAACCGGACATTCATGATATCGGCATTCTGGCATCCACGGACCCCGTAGCCATTGACCAGGCATCTCTGGATCTGATTGCCGGTGCACCGGGCAGCGGTGAGCTGGTTAAACGGATTTTCATGAGAGATGGCACCCATACGGTAGAAGCAGCCAAAGATCTGGGCGTAGGAACCAAAGACTACGTGCTGGTAGACATTGACAAGGCGGCTGAAAGCAGCGGGAAATAAGCAGGGGTATCCTGCAGCAGGAAAGCGGCATCCTCAGGGGACAGGCTGACTGCATCGCTATCAAATTTCATTTCTGCCTTTTATTTCATGCGGGAACCAAAAGACCCATGAAATAAAAGGCGCAGGAAATTTGATTCTGCGGTGCTGTCAGGGTTTCCCGCAGGACGGCTGCTTCCTTGTTTCTGCAGACCCATGAACAGAAAGAGGATACCATGGAACGTTTTATGATGTACCTCACCATGCAGATAGAAGGAATCCTGCCGTACTGGATACTGGGCATTGTGCTGGGATCGGCGCTGGCGGTCTTCGGGAAATCCTTTGTCCATGGCATGGTGATGAAGATGGGAAATTCACTGGGGCTTTTCGGCGTGGTACCTGCATCGGTACTGGGTATCCTGTCACCGCTCTGCATGTATGGCACCCTTCCTCTGGCGGCATCCCTTTCCCGGCGGGGTCTTCGGGAAGACTGGCTGGCTGCCTTCATGATGAGCTCGGTCCTTCTGAATCCTCAGATGATCATTTATGTGGCAGCCCTGGGAAAGACACTGCTTATTCTTACCCTGCTGTTTTGCTTTCTCTGCGGTGCCCTGGCCGGAGTGCTTGTTCATTTCCTGGCAGGAAACCGCCGCTTTTTCAACTTCAGCGGCTTTGGCGAGGCCGAGGATCATGATACGGATCCCCGTATGGGCATGCGCCTTTTGAAAAACATGGGCCGGAATGTAAAAGCCACAGGCGGATGGTTCTTTCTGGGGATTCTGACGGCAGTGCTCTTCCAGACGTTCCTTCCTGCCGGTGCAGGCAGGGATTTTTTCGGGCATCATGAAATGGCAGGCCCTGTCCTGGGAGCTCTTCTGGGGATTCCCTTCTATGTCTGCGGCGGCGGCGCAGTGCCTCTGCTCCTGACCTGGATGGAAGAAGGCATGAGCGGCGGCGCGGTGATTGCATTCCTTCTGACCGGGCCGGCTACCAAGGTGACAAACCTGACAGCCCTGAAAGCGGTGTTCGGAGCCCGTCATTTCGTGCTGTACTCTGCCTATATTATTGTTTTCGCCCTGGCTGCAGGCATAACAGCGAACTGGGTCATGACCCTGTCGTAAAAAATGATATAATAAAATAGCGAAGACAGGGGAGCGTGGATTCATTCATGGGGGCATCAAAAATGAAGAATGAAATCCGATGCCGATGAAATCACCGTTTCCCGGAAAACTTCTTACTGAACCGCACTCTTTCCTTCCGGCCCTGCGCCTGAAGTCTTGCGGAATAATATGATTTCTAAAGAATGGAGACATCTATGTTAACAGAAGAATTACAGAAAAAACAGGATAACCTGGAAGAATACCTGAGACAGCTTGGCAGCGTGGTGCTGGCATTTTCCGGCGGCGTAGATTCCACCTACCTTATGCATGAGGCCAGAAAGGTACTGGGAGATAAGGCCATGGCAGTCACCATGAACCTGGCTTCCGTGCCGGAAAGGGAGGTGGCTGACGCCATAGAGTACTGCCGGCAGGAAGGCATCCGGCAGGAAGTGGTGAAAATGGATCAGTTCAAAATCCAGGGATTTGCAGAAAATCCCACCAACCGCTGCTATCTGTGCAAACATTTTCTTTTCAGCTCCCTGAAAAAAATCGCGGAAAAAGAAGGATTTGCCTATGTCATTGATGGCACCAATCTTAATGATGCTTCCCAGTACCGCCCTGGCCTGAAGGCCCTTTCGGAGCTTGCAATCAAAAGCCCTCTCCGTCATGCAGGCCTTTACAAGGCGGATATCCGGGCCCTTTCCCGGGAAGCAGGTCTTCCTACCTGGAGCAAGCCCTCTTTTGCCTGCATGGCTACCCGCTTCCCCTATGGGGAAACCATTACGGCAGAGAAGCTGTCCATGGTGGAAAAGGCGGAGGATTTCCTCTTTGCCAAAGGTTTCAAACAGTTCCGGGTCAGGCTCCATGAAGGAAATATGGCCCGTATCGAAGTACTTCCCGACGATTTATGGAAACTCTTCCGCATGCATGAGGAACTGGTACGTACCATGAAGGCTCTGGGCTTTGCCTATGTGACTATGGACTTGCAGGGCTATCGTATGGGAAGCATGGATGAAGTGCTGTAAGGTCCCTTTGCGGCCCCGGGCTCAAGCCTGACTCCGGCGGGCGTCAGCCTGCGGGAATACAGCTGTACATAAAGGATGAATTATGGATATTAAAGATATACTGCAGAAAGTAGCCTCCGGCAGCCTGGATATCGGGGAGGCGGAAGCGCTTCTTCGGAAAAATCCGGCAGATCGGCCCTATGAGGACATGGGATTTGCCAAGCTGGATACGGATCGGAAAGAACGGTCCGGCTTTGCGGAGGTGGTGTACTGCCAGGGAAAATCCGATGCTTTTATTGGCCGGATTTTCAAAAAACTGTATGATACGGATGGGGAAGTCTTTGGCACCAGAGCTTCCGCCCATCAGTATGAACTGGTGAAGGAAGTGATTCCTTCCATTACCTATGATCCCATTTCCCGTATCCTGAAATCGGAGAAGGAAAAAGAGCACATAGGCTGCATAGCCATATGCAGCGGCGGCACCGCTGACATTTCCGTAGCAGAGGAAGCGGCCCAGACGGCAGAGTATTTCGGCAGCCATGTGGAGCGGATTTATGATGTGGGCGTCAGCGGGATTCACCGCCTTCTGTCCCAGGAAGAAAGAATAAGAAAAGCCAGCTGCGTGATTGCGGTGGCAGGCATGGAAGGAGCGCTGGCGTCCGTCATCGGAGGCCTGGTCAGAAATCCGGTGATTGCCGTGCCTACCTCCGTAGGATACGGAGCCAGCTTTCACGGGCTTTCCGCACTCCTGACCATGATTAATTCCTGTGCCAATGGCATAGTTACAGTCAATATAGACAACGGGTTCGGTGCGGGCTACGTGGCGACCCAGATTAACAGGCTTGCAGAAAGGGGAAATATCTGAATGGCAAAATCATTGTACCTGGAAGCATCTTCCGGTATTGCGGGGGATATGTTTGTGGCGGCGCTCCTTGATCTGGGCGCAGACAGGAAAGTGCTGGACAAAGCGCTTTCCTCCATTCCTGCCAAAGGATTTACTGTAGAAATCGGCAGGGTGCAGAAAGCAGGGATTGACTGCTGCGATTTCAATGTAATTCTGGATAAGGAACATGAGAACCATGATCATGACATGGCCTATCTTTACGGCCCCATGCCGGAGGCAAAGGAAGAACTCCAGGAAGAGCATCACCACTGTCATGAAGAGGATCATGACCATGGTGAGGAAGAACATCACTGCCACTGCCACGAAGAGGATCATGATCATCATGAGGAGGGGCATCACTGCCACTGCCACGAAGAAGGCCATGACCATGATGAGGAAGAGCACCACTGCCATTGTCATTGTCATGAAGAGGGCCATCACCACCATGAAGAAGAGCATCACCATCACGGGGAAGGGCATCACCATCATCATGAACACCGCCATCTGAAGGATGTGGAAGCCGTCATTGACGGTACTGATATGACCGAGTCCGCCAGAGCTCTGGCAAAGAAGATTTTCCGGATCGTGGCAGAAGCGGAATCCAAAGCTCACCATCTTCCCGTGGAAGAAGTGCACTTCCATGAAGTAGGGGCCATTGACTCCATTGTGGATATTATTTCCGCGGCCGTCTGCTTTGACAGCCTGGGAATCAAAAATGTCATTGTACCAAAGCTTTCCGAAGGCACCGGTACTGTCCGCTGCCAGCACGGCGTGCTTCCTGTACCTGTTCCCGCTACACTGAACATTGTCAATGCCTATCATATGCCTCTGGAAATCATGAATGCCAAAGGAGAGTACGTAACTCCCACCGGCGCAGCCATTGCAGCGGCTCTCTGTACCTCGCACAGCCTGCCCGGCGCCTTTACGGTACTGAAAACAGGCTTGGGCGCCGGAAAACGGGACTATAAAGAACGTACCAACATCCTTCGGGCCATCCTGATCGATACGGAAGAGGGATCCTGGGAAAAAGATGAAGTGGTGAAGCTGGAAAGCGACATTGATGACGTTTCCGGCGAAGCGCTGGGATATACCATGAAAAAACTCATGGAAGCCGGTGCCCTGGATGTCCATTTCAGCCCTATTTATATGAAGAAGAACCGTCCAGCCTGGGAACTGACGGTTATCTGCAAAGAAGATAAAAAAGAAAAGATGGAAGAAATCATCTTCCGCGAAACTACCACCATCGGCATCCGGGAATTTTCCTCCCTCATGCGCTCCATTCTCCATCGGGAAGAAAAGGAAGTGGAGACAGTCTATGGGAAGGCAAAGGTGAAGGAAGTGACTTTTGCCGGTGAAAAACGGAGCTATCCGGAATATGAATCGGTAAAAAAGCTGGCGGAAGAAAAGGATATCCCCTTTCAGACAGTATTTGAAGCAGTCAGGCAGGGAAAATGATGGCTGACCGGCAGTGACGGTTGAGCTTCATCGCAGAATCATGACCCTTAGAGATGAGGAAACCTATGAATACACGAAGAATCGACCATGTGGCTTTAACCGTGCCGGATGTGGAAGAGGCTTCCGCCTTTTTTGAAAAAGCTTTCGGTGCCAGGGTGATTTTTGACGGACAGCATCCGTCGGATCCTCCGGTACAGGGAAAAGAAGCGGAGGTAGTCTTCGGCATGCCCCGGGGAAGTTCTCTGGTCTGGCGGAGGGTTCTGGCTTTCCCCGGCGATACGCATATAGAGCTGTTTCAGTTTGTCACTCCGCATCAGCAGAGGGCGGCCCATACCTATGATTACGGGCTGGTTCACTTTGCCGTGCTTGTTCAGGATCTGGGAAAAGCAGCCTTGGATTTTCAAAAGGCAGGCGGAAAGCTGTACTGTACGGAGGACTGGAAGCGGGCGGCCGCTTCAGGCATGGCGCCGAAGCAGGGATGGATGTATGGCGAAACTCCCTGGGGAACGGTTATTGAAATGGTTACCTTTGAAGAAATATAAAATCATAAAAAAGGCCATGAGGGCACAGCTCTCATGGCCTTTTGGCATGGAAAAATCAGGAAATGCCGGTTTTCTTCATCTGATCAAAAAGGGTGGAAAAACGGCGGGTTTCGCTGGACAGGCAGGCCAGGTAGTAGTCCGTATGGCTTTCCGCATCAGCCAGGGGAATATTGATGCGTCCGGGAATCGTGCTGCCCCGGCGGATGAAGTAGCTGGAATTGAAGCAGGGATAGCCGGAGTGGGAAGCCAGCTCCATAAAGGAGCTGTCCTGCACCAGAAGCAGATAGTTGGCTTTGGGCGCCCTTTCCTTGACTACATTCATCCAGAAACCGATACGGGATAAAAGAAGAACGGAAAGTCCATTCAGGTCGGACAGGTGGATTTCCGGATAGAAGGCCAGAGGAGAAGAAGGAGGCACGGAGAGATACAGCGTTTCACTGCCGCATTTCCGGCAGAAAAAGCGGTCATCCGTCAAAGGATAGTGGAGTACAGCCAGCTGGTAGGTGCCGTCCAGAAGACGGGCAGGGAAATCGTCATCTTCTTTCATGTCGGCAGAAATGGTCATGCCTTCGAAAAGGTTGTTGATGAGCGGGGTCATTACCATCTGGGGCACCGGAGCACAGTAACCGATGGATATGGTGCGGAGGCTCCGGTCATAGGCCTTCAGCCGGAGCACCAGCTCCCGGTCCTCTTCTACAATCTGCCGGGCCAGGTTCACCGCCATACGGCCTGTGGCATTGAGGGAAATGTGGTTTTTGCTTCGCTTGAAAAGAGAAAGGGAAAGCTCTGCCTCCAGCCGTTTCATGGACCGGGTCAGGGCAGGCTGGGAGGTATGCAGTTTCTCTGCAGCTTCGGAAAGGGTGCCGCAGTCTGCAAAAGCGGTGAGCTGTTCCCAGAGAGAGATTTCTATCATGGAGGACTCCTTTCGGAAAGCGGTGATTCCACGCAGGCGGGAGAGGATGAAGACAGCAGGCTGCTCCGGAGAGCGGAAGCGCTCTATGGAAGGAAACCTGCAGGACATTCGATTCTGTAAAATATCAACGCTTTCTCAGTATACACTTCTGATATAGCGAACTGCGCTATTGGCATTGTACATCAGAAAAGCCTTCCTGTAAAATAGGTATTGTCAGATGAAGAAACAAGTGATTACATACAGAGGAGAAATATGATGGAATACACAACACTTGCCAATGGAGTCAAGGTGCCGCTTCTGGGACTGGGCACATTTATGATTACTCCGGAAGATACGGAAAAATCAGTATATGCTGCAATTAAAGCAGGGTATCGCCTCATTGATACGGCCAATGCCTACATGAATGAAGAAGCAGCAGGCAGAGGTATCAGGAAAGCCCTGGACGAAGGGCTGGTAACCAGAGAAGAGCTTTTCATTTCTACCAAGCTCTGGCCTACAGTCTATGAATCCGGCTATGCGGTAGATGATACACTGAAACGGCTGGGACTTACCTATGTGGATCTGCTTTTCATTCACCAGCCGGCAGGAAATTTTGTGGATGGCTACAAGACCATAGAGAAAGCCTATAAAGAAGGCAAGGCCCGCTCCCTGGGCATTTCCAATTTCCACGGAGAAAAGCTGGAAAAGCTTTTGCAGGAAAGTGAAATCAAGCCCCATGTGATCCAGCTGGAAACCCATCCCTATTTCATTAACCATGAAGTCATGAACCGTCTGGCTGCCTACGGCACCCGTCTCATGGGCTGGTATCCTCTGGGCCATGGTGACAGCAGTCTGCTTCATGAACCGATTTTCACAAAACTGGCGGATCGATATCATAAGAGCGAAGTGCAGATCATTCTGTGCTGGGCTGTCCAGAAGGGATTCATCACCATTCCCGGTACCAAAAATCCCGACCATATCCGTGCCAATATGGATATCTTCGATTTCCGCATGACGGAAGAAGAAATGAAGGAAATCGGAAAACTGGACGGCACAAAAAAATACTATACAGCTACGGAAGAGCTGGAAGAAAAATACGCTTCCATGCACCTTCCTTTTGAAAGATAAGGAGGATATGATGGACTATATTACATTAAACAATGGCGTGAAAATGCCGATTCTGGGCTACGGCGTCTACCAGACACCGCCGGAAGATACGGAAAGAGCCGTCAGTGATGCTCTTTCCCTGGGATACCGTCTCATTGATACGGCCGCTTCCTACGGCAATGAAGAAGGCGTAGGCAGGGCCATCAGGGAAAGCGGAATCAAAAGAGAAGATATTTTCCTCACTACCAAATTGTGGGTCCAGGACCACGGCTATGACAATACACTGAAGGCCTTCGACCTTTCCTGCAAAAAACTGGGCGTAGACTACCTGGATCTTTACCTCATCCATAAACCTTACGGCGATTATCACGGCTCCTGGCGGGCTATGGAACGGCTGTACCGGGAAGGACGCATCCGGGCCATCGGGGTCACCAGTTTCTGGAACGAGCGTCTGGGAGATCTCATCGCATCCCATGAAATCAAGCCGGCGGTGAATCAGGTGGAAACCAATGTATGGAACCAGAAATGGCCGGAAGCCGATTTCATGAAGGAACAGGGAATCCAGATGGAGGCCTGGGCTCCTTTTGCAGAAGGAAACGGACATATCTTTACCCAGCCCCTTCTTGTGAAACTGGCGCAGCGATATGGAAAGACTACGGGCCAGATCATGCTCCGCTGGCTTATCCAGCGCCATATTGCTGTCATTCCGAAAAGCGTTCATAAGGAAAGAATGAGAGAAAATATGGATGTCTTTGATTTCCGGCTTACCGATGAAGATATGGAGGCTATCCGCAGCCTGGATACAGGAAAGAGTACCATTTATGATGAAATGGATCCCCATGTGGCCATGGCGATTGCCCGTATTAAAATTCATGAATAAATTCCGCCTCTGAAAAAGGGCACTCGGACAGGGTGTCCTTTTTCTTCGTTTCCCAGCGAGGATGTATATGCTTTCCTGTCTGACTCCCTGTCTGTTTCCGGCACTTGGTACCGGACTGATTCCGGGCAGCTTGATTTGTCCCTGTACTTTTCGGAAACGGATCTGCCGGATCAGTGGAATTCTCCTGTATGGAGCTTTTCCTGCAGGAATCATCCGGATGCTGTGATCTGCAGTATCTTTGCTGGAAAGCGGAAAGGTATGGAGTCATCGGATAAGGTATTTCAAGAGGCACTCCTATGTGGGAGTGCCTTTTTTACGCTTTTTTCCGGAAAAAGGACTACAATAGAAAGAGAATATATGGAAAAGAAGGGATACTATGTTTGGATTGACACCATGGAAAGAAGTCATTACCGGACAATTTCTTTTAAGTGCCGGTGCTTTGTTTTATACATTCTGGTGGCTCATTGCTTTCAAACCCGATTCCTCCAGAAGCGGTGGTCCTCTGAGCGCCCTGTGCTTTCTTCTTCTTGCGCTCTTTGGCCTGGGAGGCACGGTGCTTTCCGCCCATGGGGTGCACGGACTTTCACTGCCGCCATCCTGGCCGTCCTGGGGAATGATTTTCCTCCTGGCAGGGGTGGCTTACTTTATCCTGCTGGCGGGATCCATTAAAATCTTTGGCAGGCAGCCTACTACCGAACTTCTTCTCATTGTCTGCTGGGCCCTTTTGGAAATTCTGGTGCTCGGCGTCCTGCATGAAGCAGGGGCACTGGAAGGCATGGCTTATGGCATCAGCTGGGCTGCCGTAGCAGCAGCATCGGTTATTGCCTTTGCCGCCTATATGATGTATTACCGCATGGATGACCACACCGCCTATATTACCGGTGCCATTCCGCTCCTCATTGACGGAGCGGTGAGCCTTCTCATCGCCTTCTGCGGGAAATGAAGGACGTAAGAATTATTCGCTCGGGTCCAGGCAGAGCGGGAAAGAAACGGGGAATGACCGCTGCTCTGTCCTGCAGCAGGACCGCATGAATCAGAAATTGGCAGTGGAATGGAAAAGAGGCAGTGAAAGATGAAATATTTTTCACTGCCTCTTTTTATAGGGAAAATAGGATTTCAGTCTGCTTTTTTTAGAGCAGCATCAATCTGTGCCGTACTTATGTGGTATCGAATCCATTCCTTCTCCTCCTCGGCGCCGATGGATTTATAGAAACTGCGGCTTGCCTGATTCCAGGCGAGGCAGTTCCAGCTGGCTTCATAGCAGCCCTGCTTCTCTGCAAGTGCAAGGTAATGCATTAAAAGCTTCCTGCCACAGCCCCGGCCCCGCATTTCCGGGCGTACGATGAGATCCTCCAGATAAAGGCCGGTCCTGCCACGGAAGGTTGAGTAGGTTTCATAGTATGTCGCCATCCCGATGACCTGGCCGTCTTTTTCTTCCAGCAGGGCGGTGAGCACCTGCCGGCGGAAAAACCAGTCGTTGATGATTTCCTCCGTTATGGCAAGCTGTTTCTCAAGATGTTCATAGGAGGCAAGTACGTGGAGCATTTCAAGAATTTGTGGCAGATCCTTCTTTTCTGCTGTACGAAATGAGAGCCCGTCAGTATCTTTCATTTTAATCCTTTCTTTTCCGGTATGCAGCAGGGGTATATCCGGTGGCATTCTTGAAAAAGCGGTTGAAGGTGGTGACACTTCCAAAACCTGCCTCTGCGGCAATATCAATGATTTTTTTATCTGTCTTTTTTAAAAGTCGTTTAGCCTCTTTGAGTCTCAGTCCGTCCCTGTAAGCTTTGGGAGTCATTCCGTAGGCAGCCTTGAAAATGGTGGTTATCCTCCGTGCAGACAGCCCCATTTCCTGTATATGATCATTCCATTTTTGCTGCTCGGAATACAGACTGTCGATATGGTTCTTTATTTCTTTGGCAAGCTCTTCCATGGGGTGATATATCAGTAAATCACTGCGGCATCTTTTGCAGGGTCGGTATCCTGCAGCCATGGCTTCCTGCCCGGTCATAAAAAATTCAACATTTTCTCTCCTGGGCTTTTTTGACGGACAGGAAGGACGGCAGAATATACCTGTTGATTTGACTCCATAGAAAAACAGTCCGTCATAACTGGCGTCATTTCTGACGACCGCGTCATACATTTCCTGTTCTGTCAGTGAATTCATAAGAGAGCACCTTCCAGTTTCAGCAGACCGTACTTCCTGTCCAGCCCTCCGGCGTAGCCGGTAAGTTGGCCTTTGCTTCCAACAACCCGGTGGCATGGAATAATGATGCTTATATGGTTATGTCCGACGGCACCGCCTACTGCCTGCGGGGACATGGATTTCTTTCCGTATTTTTCCGCAATTTTTGCAGCAAGCTGTCCATAGGTTGTTGTTTTGCCATAGGGGATTTGCAGCAGTTCTTTCCATACCATGATCTGGAAGCCTGTCCCTGCCATGTGAAGGGGAGGAGTAAAATCCGGTTCTTTTCCTGAGAAATAAATGTCCAGCCACTGTTTAGCTGATTTTATGGCATCCGTTTCCTTTTCCTCATGCTCTTCAGCAAGACCCTGCCCATCATATTTCTGCCCCTGAAACCACAGCCCGACTAATCCGATTTCATCGGAAGCCAGCCGTATGAGCCCCATAGGGGAATGATATACTGATGTAAACTGCGTCATTTCTGTCTCCTTTTCCTGCTTTTAGGGTCGGTCAGCCCCGGTATGGCCCCGCCTGCTGCGGCCCAGAGATATAAACTGGCAACACTGCCGTAGGGACTGTATCTTTTCCGATACTTTTCAAAGCGGTCACGGCTGATTTCCCGATGCCTGTATATCATCCGCATGCCGCGGATGATGGCAAGATCACTGAAACTTAAGATATTTTGCCGCTGCATGCCAAACAGCATAATCATTTCTGCTGTCCAGAGACCGATTCCATCGAGCAGAACAAGCTGTCTGATGACCTCATCATCCGGCAGTGTCATGATCTGCTCCAGATTGAAGCTTCCATTATCCACTTTCCCGGCAAACCGGCAGATATAAGACGCTTTTCGGAATGTGGTCCCGTAAGATTGAATTCTTTTCTCACCGGCTCTTAAAACAGCCTGCGGCGTGACGGCGCCCAGATCAGCCTGCATGCGGGTCCATATGGTTTCCTGTGCTTTTGTAGAAATCTGCTGGCCGATCATTTGATGGATGACCGATGTAAACAGGCTGTCGTCGACAGGCCTGTTTATATGACCGATCTGATCTATGCAGGCGGCCAGTTTCTTATCTTTGGATTTCAGATACTGCACGGCATGATCGTCATAGATAAAATAGGAACTCATTTCATCTGTCTCCTTCCTGTTTTCATCATATTATAGCAGGGGCCAGAGGAAAATTCTTATCATTTCAGGAAATGTAATTTCTGAAATATCTGTATTTTTCCGGCGGTGACATCATGCTGCCCTGTAGCGGAAGATGAACCGGACCGGGGAGCGGTAAGAAAAAGAGGCAGTGAAAGGTGAAATAATTTCACTGCCTCTTTTCAGTGGAAGCATTTTCTGCTGCTGAGCACATTGGCTTTTCTGTTACTGTAAGAGGTCCGTCATGCGGAGCTTTTCACCGTATCCTGTACGGCGGGAAGAATTGATTATAAGTAAAAGAATCATCTGATGGAAGTACTTTTTCAGACGATTTATCCTTTGTGCTTCACAGGAAGCAGACAGGATCAGGATAAGGGGATAAAATGAAAGTACAGCCTACAGGGTTTCTGAGGTGCAGAGTGCTTCCAGTGCTGAAAGATTGGTGATTGTCAGCTTTCCCCGGCTGGTGGATAGAATGCCCTGCCGTCGAAGCGCCGATAATTCCCGGGTGATCTGCACTCGGCTCATACCAAGGATGTCTGCCATATTTTCCTGGGTCATGGCAATGGTCAGCCCGGAACCGGCAGGCTGGCTGCTGGTCAGCAGGTATAGAAGATTGCAGAGTTTGACCCGGGATGGATTGAAGTCCTGGTGAATGATTTCAAAGAGAAAGCGGTTTACATATTTGGAGTACCAGCGAACCACGCTTTCAGCAAGTGCTGTATTGGTTTCAAACATTTTTTTGAATTGAGGAATGGTAAATTCCAGAACGGTCACGTCTGAAAGAGCAGCGGTGGTCAGGGACAGCTCAATGTGAAAATCGTCAGTATGATATCCCGGCAGGATGGTTCCGGGACCGTGAAAACTGATGATTTTACGCCGCCCGCTTTCATGATCTGAAAAATGGACGGACATTCCGGATATATAATACTGGATCCGGTCATAGGGCTGTCCCGGTTTCCAGAGGTACTCCCCTTTCCGGAAGGTCTTTCGGATATGGGGCTGGGACAGAAAGTAGCTGTAAAAGCTGCTGAAATCATGGGCAAAGTAATAACGGGGCATCAGCATGGCAGCGGTCACTCTCCTGAAGAACAACAGCAAACAAAGGCAGATGAAGGCATCCTGCGGCAGCTTCTTCTGAACAGCAGATGCTGCAGGCAGGAAATCCGTTTTTCAGCAGAAAAAGGAGGAAAAATGTTTCATAGAGTAAAAGTTACGGTATTGGATAAAAAACTTTATCCGGAACTGCAGAGACAGTACTGCAAAGTTCCTGACAGCGGGAAATGTCCCTGCTTTAATGTGGGAGATGAATTTATTTTTTACAGGAATGATGAACGGGATGATTTCTGGCACTGCGGTGCAGGAACGCTGGTCAAGGCAGGAAAGCCTGATGAGGGCTGCCTTCAGTCACCGGGAACAGCCCATTCCGGCGCAAAGGGAGTTCCTTTCTGCTCGGAAGCCTGGGATGCGATTTCCCGTTACATTTACACCGGACTGCAGGGCGGCTCCATTATGCATGGATGGATGAAGGAAGACAATACCATGATTGCCTGCTGCTCTGATGGAACCAGACCGGTCATTTTTAAAATCGAACGATTGGATGACGAAGAAGAGAAATAAAAAATCACAAGGCCCCGGCAGTTTCTGCCCGGGGCCTTGTGTCTCTATGATTTTTCAGACTCCAGCTTTTCCAGCACCGCCCGGCAGCCCTTGTCAATATCTTTATAGGTCTTTTCATAATCGCCTGTGAACCAGGGATCTGCCACATCCCGTTTCTCTCCGGCCCAATAGAGCAGACGGGAGATTTTCCTGTCCGGATCTCCATGGGTGAGGCGGAGCAGATCATGAATGTTTTCTTCGTCCATGGCAATGATATAATCTGCTTTTTCATAGGCTGCCTCTGTAATGAGAGAGGCCTTTCGCTTTGTATAGGGGATGTGATGGGCGGAGAGGGTTTTTCTGGCGGGAGGATACATATCCTGGCCTATTTCTTCCGTAGTGGCGGCCATAGAGGAAATTTCAAATTCGTCTTGAAGCCCTCTTTGACGCACCAGCTCCTTCATCATCATTTCTGCCATGGGAGAACGGCAGATATTGCCATGGCAAATAAACAATATCCGAATCAAGATGACAAAACTCCTCTCCAGACCATAATTCTTTATGGGTTGAAATTTTCTCTGTTATTATAGCAGAAAAGAAGAGTTATGGTCAGTCAAAAAGCACCTGGCATTTCTGTCAGGTGCTTTTTTAATTTCATTTTATATGGTCGCCTTTTGCATCGAAAGCTCTCTCTTACTTTCCCTCGTATTCCGCAAAATTCCCGACGATTTTCCCTGCCTTGAAGGAATGGACTTCATACTCGGCCATCCCGTCAGCATAATACACATCTTCCTGGAAGATTTTTCCACGGCTCCCCGGGTTTCGGCGCCGCAGATCATGATGCCGGCCATTTCCCTGTCCGTGTACGGCCCTACCGGCAGGAAATCCCCCTGCTCAAAATGCCAGGTGAACCAGGCCACATGCTGCCGGAACAGTTCTTCCTCCCTGTCTGCTGGGATTTTTTCTGCTTTTAAAGTTTCATTGATGATAAACATGTTCCCTTACTCCTTTACTGATTCCTGCCCACTTCATAGGCTTCCTGAAAGAATCCGGCAGCAATGGTTTTCGAGCAGTCAATGACGCTGCCGCCATAGACGAACAGGATATTTGCAGGATACAAAGGTGAATTCACACAACATCTCCCAAAAATGTAGATAAACCCCAGCTGCCAATGACAGCTGGGGCTCCTCTTCCGCATTATCTTCCTATTTTTCATTCAGTTGGTTGTCCGACCGTGGGTGCAGCCGGTTTCCAGTGTTTCCCAATCCTTCCAGTCCATACATGGTAAACCGCAGGAGCTGGAGCTGCAATCCATACCATTCATCGTTCTTGCACCAGCCAATTTTCTTATTAACGGCCATAGAGCCATTGATGATGCTCCAAAAAATATTTTCCGACGTATAAGCGGAAACGCCCTGCTTTTCCGCCATATAGGCAATGAAATGCCCTTTTTCCATCATAAAGATCTTCTTCATCATGAGTGTCACAATGGTATCGTCCTGCACAAGGGGATGGTATTTGGGAATATCAATAAGACGGTAACAGGGCGGCAGACGGTTATTATAGGCCTTGAAAACCGCAAGGTCATTCTGCCGGACCACATCCCACAAATCCTCAAAAGTTTCATGACAGGTCCGGTCCGTAATGGAATCGAGGAAGACAAGAGCGTCGTCCATGATGTCGTCGACCAAATCATAGATATCCTGATAATAGGCATAAAAGGTCGCCCTCGCAATGCCCGCCGTTTCGCAGAGCGTAGTAATCCGGATCTTCGGGAAGGGCTTCTTTTTCAGCATGGACAGAAATGTATTTTTGATATGGTTGCGCATCCCCTTTGGGCGCACGGGAAGTATGGTTTCGCTCATATTCGTTCCTCCTTGGTTTCATTATAGCATCAACCTTGTAAAACATCAGACATTACTATACATAAATTAAAATCTGTCAGTTTACAAGACGTATTCATGTATATTAAAATTTAAATATAACAGTTCCAAGTTTTAATAAGGAGGCAATTCCTATGAGTGAACTTTTCAAAAACTTTAACGGAGAAGCTCCGAAAATTGACCCGAAAGATGCGGTCCTGCTCCTCATTGACCATCAGAGTGGACTTTTCCAGTGCATCAACGATATGGATTTCAAACGGGTCCGTGACCATGCCATTGCCCTTGCGGAAGCAGCCACACTCGCCGGCATTCCTGTCATTACAACGGCATCCGTACCCCAGGGGCCCAATGGTCCGCTCATTCCGGAAATCCATAAAGCAGCGCCCCATGCAGTCTATGTTCCCCGCCGCGGTGAAATCAACTCCTGGGACTGCCCTGCCTTTGTAGAAGCAGTCAAGAAGACGGGCCGCAAGACCCTCATCATTGCCGGCACGGTTACGAGCGTTTGCCTTGCTTTCCCGGCTATCAGCGCTGTTCGCGATGGCTACAAGGTCTTCGCCCTGCCGGATGCTTCCGGTACCTATTCCAAGATGGCTGAGGAAATTTCCCTGGCCCGTATGATCCAGGCCGGTGTTATTCCTATGGATACGTCTTCTGCCATTGCCGAAATCCAGTTTACCTGGCATCGTGACGACTGGGAGAAATGGGCCAACATCTGGGCCCGCGTCTTCACAAACTACGGCCTGCTCCTGGAAAGCTACGCCAAAGCGGTCGAAGTAACAAAGACGGGCGAACCGATGGACAGCCTGCGCGAAGACTAAGCTTTTTCTATCGTCACTCGGAGTTTCATTCTCAGAACAGAAAAGGTCCTTCCTCCATAATGGGAGAAGGACCTTTTTTATTTTACCCGGAGCAACCACCGCTTCCCTGCCTGCCAAAAAGCATCCATACATCCAGCCAATTCCCAACAGGTCCCATAAGAGGCCTGCTGCAAGGTCTTTGCGCCCCGGCCAGAGAGCAGCCAGCCCGAACAGAGCCCCCAGGAAGAAGCCCAGGAAAATGCCGCCCAAAACATCGGTCTTGATGTTTCTTTTTCTTGGTGGGGCAGCTTCTCTGGCCATTTTGGAAATCTGGGTCCCTTTGGATTTGAAGTACCTCATATTGACTCCCCCCCGGTCCCATAGGTAGTCTCGACGGAGTCCAGATTGATATCCCCGTCTGTTCTTTCCAGATCATTTCTACTTTCCGTACATCATCGGACCCGCATTGGGGACACAAATATCTATCATCCATGGATTTCCCTTCTTCCTGCCAGTTCCTGGAGTTGAATCTCTCCACCAGACTTTCCCCTTCTTCCGTCACATACATACTTATCCCTATGCAGGCCATACCGATGGGCGCATAGTATTTAGACATCCATCCATCGCTATACCCTGCATAGAAGTAGAAGAATGGAATCAGCTGAAGCAGTCTGAGGATGGACCGGAGGGAATTGAGGATGAAGCCATCCCAGAACTTTAAAAGCCTCCACACAAAAGTGAAGAACACATTCTTTCCAAAGTCACTTTCTTACGGCAGCCATTTGGCCTTGATGATGTCTCCAGTTTCAGACCGAATGACCATCGGCTTGATGCTGACGATTTTTCCAATTATATTTTCTAGACCCTCTATGCTCACGGTTCTATTCCCCCTCATTTCAAATGTTTTCTATCCAACTTTTCCTGGCAAGCCATAATTCCTGATACCCATAATGTATATTGTCTAAAATGGATACAGGCAAATATATTTAAATACAGTATACCCCCCAAACACAGCGGATTACACCATAACCCGGCTGTCAATGGCAGTCAAATGGACCATTCGTACTACTTTCTTTTTTGGAAAGTTTAATTTTTTTCTATTGTACCCAAAAGGGCTCTCTGTCTCCATCTCTTACCATGAAGCAGAGAGTCCTTTTTTATTGTGTATATCTTTTACCAAAAGCTTTTACATCTTGGGTCATATCCCCGTTTTTTTCCTGTTCCGGTTCCCGGTCCGGTCATGTATCCATACCGAACTATGCCTTTGTTAGTTTTTAGTTCCATTCCATAGTTTTCATCAATGTCGACTTTGGCACCAGTACATCATTAAAACAGCTTGATAGCCGCTGCACCTGCTATCATAATCAGTACGCCCAATATCTTCATTGCATTGATCGGTTTTTTATCAGTCCCAAAGAGGCCGAAATGATCCACCAGCAGTCCGCCTGCTGTAGAACCAACCAGCAGAACGATAACAGTCATTCCTGTGCCGATTTGTCCGGAAAGTATGACATTCGCCAGGATATACAGACCGCCTAAGACACCGCCAAACCAGATCCACCACGGGTATTTTTCATTGTTCTGCCGGAGAGCCCTGGCGCTGCGGTCTTTTTGAAACATGACGGCACACACGATTATCAGAACGATAATGCCAATGACAAAAGAAATGACAGAGGCTTTAATAGGGGATGCAAGGACTTTTCCCAGATATCCGTTGATGGCTGTCTGTGTAGCACTAAACATACCGAAGAGGACTCCGAAAATTCTCCATAGCCAAAGGTGAGCCCCTCTGCTCCCGGCTTTTTCCGGATGTCCGGATGCAGCTTCCTGAAGTGCTGCGGGAGAAGTGCCTTGCTTCCTGTTTTTCTTGGCCATCGAAACAATCAGGACGCCTGCCACTACAAGCAGGGCACCTGCCACACGCAGAGGGGTCAGTTTTGACTGTATCGCACAGAATAAGCCTAAACTGTCGACGATTAATCCCATCAGGATCTGCCCGAGAACGGGAAGAATTACAGTTTGTATGCTGCCGATTTTGGTAAGCAGCAGGATATTTCCTGTCAGGAAAATGACACCGCAAAGTCCACCTGCCCAAATCCAGCCAGGTTCCTGCAGGAGCTGTTCAAAAGGAATGTGAACTCCCTGTCCTGTCGCCAGAAGAAGACATATCAGAAATACCAGAGCAACGACGAAAGACACCAGTGAAGCATTGTAGGGGGATCCGACTTTCTTCTTTAATTCAGTATTGATGCTGGTTTGAATCGGTAAGCCGATTCCTGCCAGTATCCCGATTATGATTGACATGGCTGCCGCATCCTTTCTTTGAATGATCTTGGCTTCGTTCTAGTATAGAGCACAATGTTTCATAATTCAAATGCGAATGGGCTTGCACCGGGAGCGTAGATAAAAAGAAAGGGCGGCAGCAAAATGGCGAAAAGTTCATTTAGCTGCCGCTGAAATCATGTTTAAAATCTATGTACGGTACATTATCTTCAAGTGCGCTGTCTATGGCATGGATGCAGAACCGTTCATTATGGTGAAGGGTCAGGTTTTTGAAATACGTGGTACTAAAGATGGATTTAAAAATTTTTATATTCATCTTCCGTGCCTGTTAACTCCGCCCAGCGGGCGGCAAGCAGTTTGGCATAATCTACATAAAAGAGTCCATAACATCCCAGTGAATACCCGTCATTAACTTCAACCGGCAGGGTTCTTCCATCATCAGTGAGTCCAAAATCCAGGGAACATCCCGCCGGCATTTCTGTGTAATCGTGCACGGCTTTTTTTATGATGTCCGGATTTGGCATCCGTTCCCAGGTTCCGCGGTATCGCCTCATATCGAGGATTTTTCCATAACGGATAAAACAACGCCATTCTGTTTCAAAATGTACCGGCTCAGAGCACCAGACAGGAATATCATGTGCCCAGTTCCCACATCCGATCAAATCTTTGGGGGAGCGGACAAGTACACCGGTGACTTCCTTATCAGCCATGGACTTTACAAATACGGGCCATTGTTCCGGATGGCTGTTGATTGTATTCATGGTAGATTTCCAGATTTTTCTGCCCAGATAAGGCTTCAGCTGCGTCGGATAATTTGTATCCGGAACAGGAAATCCCATATCTTTCAAATGCGTCTGAACCGTACCAACATATCCAACCAGAATGTCTGATGGTTCTTTAATCTGCCGCATTTCTGCGGGAGTGTGAAAAAACCTTATCTCTGCACCAAGCTCTTCAAAACCGCACATAGCCCAAAAGAAATCTCTGTCAGCCGGAAGGTGATTGCTGCGCGCCTGTATCCATACCTTCATTCTATTCTCCTTATTCATGCCAAACACAGAGTATTTTCTGCGTTTTAAATCAGATGCCTTTTTTCCAGTGTAGGGGAGGAAAGAGGAAAAAGTAAGAAGCAAGAAGAAAAAGAGTCTGTTTCAGGATCCTATCCGTGCAGATAAAGATTTCTGTGTTCTATTTCGCACAGGGAAGTAATCCTGTTTTTGGGAAAAGTGGAATTTTCTATTTGGCTGCTTTCAGGAAAATTTTCCTGCCGGATCTTTTACAGGAAAAGGCTCACTGTCTTATGACAGTGAGCCTTTGTATTCATTCGATGATGAATCCACGTTTCCAGGAAAATCGCACCTTCCGTACAGAAAGCCGTCTGAAGCTCCCGCAGCTCTTAAATCCTTATTTTGCCGGGCACGTACATCCCGGAGAGCGGTTCGGAAATGGTTCCTATTTTTCATTGACCAGTTTACCGGTCATGTGTTCAATGGTAATGGCGGTCAGCTGGACGTGATTGATAATAGGGCTGTTTATTTCCTTTTCTGCTTCAGACGGATCGGGGTAGTATTTGGCAACCATCTTTCTGAGCTGATCGACCACCACTTTCTGATCTGTCACCGGTTCAGCCCTGCCGAATACGACGACGCTTGTTACGTTCCATTCCCAGTGGCCTTCCTTTTTGAAGCCCTGGTTCCAAACCGTGAGGCAGACTCTGTTATCCCGTCTCATGGCATCTGCCTTATGGCCTTCTTTAGATCCATGAAAATAAATTTTCCCATCTTCTTCATCATAGTAGAAGTTGATAGGAACGGTATAAGGATATCCGTCATCACCTATGACGGAAAAGGCGGCTCTTTTCCCTTCTTTCAGAATTTTTTTGCATTCTTCATCCGAAACCTGCTGCCGGAATCGTCTCATTTTACGGAACATATATATACCTCCCTTATTCCTGCATTCATTCATTTTATTATAGCAGAAAAAAAGGCCCCTTTCTTTTTATCATATATAGTTCCTGTACAGTGCGCAGATGAACGGCTATGACCGGCGCTTCAGCCTGGGAGTCGGAGCATTCACTGATATGAAAGTTTTTTCTGCTTTTCAGTCTTGCTGACGAAGAAATGATATGGTATGATCCATTTAGTTGAATGTTCAACTAAATGAGGGGGCGATACTTTGAAACTGCAAAGTCCTTTATTGAGAGAACTGGGAACTCTCTGCCGCAGCATACAGTCTCTCATGGAAACCCGTTTCCGCCGGTATCAGCTGCAGAGAGGCCAGTTTATTTTTTTGACACGTATTTGCGAGAATCCCGGAATCCGTCAGACGGATTTGACTCGTTTATGCCGTGTTGATAAGGGGACCACAGCCAAGGCGGTGCGCAAATTATCGGAAGCCGGATATATCCGGCGGCAGCATGACAGGGAAGACAAACGGGCATGGAATGTATTTCCTACAGAGGCGGGAAATGTCCTGTATGGAGATATGCTGGCGGAAGAAAATCGCGAGCTTTCCATATGCCTCCAGGGGCTGAGTGTTGAAGAGCAGGCTGTGTTTTTAGAAATTTTACGGAAAATCAATCAGAATGTGGAAGCTGACTGGATTTCAAATTGTCAATAAATTGTATAAGGGGTCATATTATGGAAATGGTAAAAGCAGTAAAAACAGACTTGCCTCGAATTGGAGAAATTATTGCACAGGCGAAGCTGTTTATGAAAGAACAGGGAATTGACCAATGGCAGGATGGCTATCCTGAGTGCAGTGACCTGGAACGCGATGTTGGCAGCGGTATCGGTTATGTCTGTAAGGAAGACGGTAAGATAATGGCGTACACAGCCGTTGATTTCCGTGGAGAACCGGCCTATCGCTCGTTACGGGGAAAATGGCTGAATGGGGCTCCCTATGCCGTGATTCACCGAATGGCTGTGGACGACAGGGGGAAAGGGAAAGGAATGGCACAGACCTTATTCCGTATGGTGGAAACGATGGCTTTGAATAGAGGCATTGAAAATGTACGGGTAGATACGGATGAAAGTAATCATATCATGCGCCATATTATTGAAAAAGCAGGCTATACCTATTGCGGCCATATTACCTTTGCGAACAGCGATAAGATTGCTTTTCAGAAATATCTGGGCAGATGACTGTCTTTCGAGGTTGACGTCAGCATAAAGAGGGAGGCTGCCAGACGGCTGTATCTGATACTTTGGCAGATTTCATAAAACTGACGAGATAGGAGTCTTTTGGCAGGGATGTACAATACTCCCATCACCCCGCCATATATGTCCTTTCTGCTTTCATATTCCTATACGGTGACCATACCCGGATTCCGATTCGCATATTTCATAGGG
>NZ_JBJEXP010000083.1:0-7444 GCF_051885895.1 Dialister sp.
GAGTAGATACTGCTTATCTCCGGCAGAGGATAGAGAAAATAGAGCTGTGAACGGGAAGGCTGCACTGACAGGCAGTCTGCTAATAATTTTCTAAGGAAGCACTGATTCATTCGCAGAATTGAATTTCATATGTATTTTTATCCAATGCCTCGTCATAAGCCTCCTTAAATCGCTGGCTGTTCGCGTCGATTGATTCCTCGCATTGAATAAAAATGCAAGAATAAAATTCGATAACGATCTAATCGGCGCTTTCTTAAAATTCCTTATTTTGCTAAATATTACAAATTGTTATACAATGAAGTGAATAAATAAGTTCTATATTTGATCAGGGTCCGGCTTGGGAGGCAGATGATACGTGCACTGCTTCATCATGGAGTAGGAGAGAAAAATGGACACAGACATCACACCAAAAGGTCTTATGACGGATTCGCTGAAGCGCATTTTAGATACTATGCCCGGCGGCGTTTATGCATTTATTCCCGGCGGGGTGGATGCCCCTATTTTTATAAACCGGCAGTTTCTGGATATGCTGGGAGTAGGGAGCAGAGAAGAAATCTGGGAATATACCGGTCATAACTACTGGAATATTATCTATGCCGACGACCAGGAAAAGGTGCGGAATGCTTTTCATTATGTGGCACAGGCGGAAGGAAGCCGGGAAAGCTTTGAATGCCGTCTTGTGTCCAAAAAGGGAGACATACGGTTAGTGCGGGCCATGGTGCAATGCGAGAAGGATGCAGAGGGCAATCCGATCCAGGTATTCTTTTCAGTGGATCTGGGCCTGCAGAATCTTATGGACACGAAAAGGAAGATGGATCCATTGACCGGTCTTCTGAAAAGCGGTGCTCTTCTTTCCCTGATGAGGGAGTATGCGCAGAAGATGGAGTCCGGAGAAATCACGGAGAAGCCGGTCTTCCTGTATTATGATTTAATCAATTTCCGCTTTTTGAATATCCGCTATGGCATGAAGGCGGGAGATGATTTCCTTCGTGAGGTGGGGAGGATTCTGGAAATGGTCTTTCCGGAAGAGGAGACTGCCCGTCTGGACGGAGATCATTTTGCCGTGTTTACCGGCTCATCTCATCTGGAAGAACGGATTCATCGTTCCAAGAACCTGATTATGCATATTTTATCGGGCAGCGTAGTGGACTGCGCCATAGGGGCCTGCAGCTGGGATGACCCTGCCCTGGATGCAGAAGTCCTGTGGAACCGTGCCAAGATAGCCTGCGATGATAATAAGAAACAGGTAAACCGTGATTTTTCCTATTACACCGCAGAAATGGGAGAAAAGCTGGATATTGCGGATTATGTGGTATCCCATGTGGATGAAGCCATACAGAAAGACTGGATCCGGGTCTATTACCAGCCCATTGTGCGTTCTATTTCCAATGAAATCTGCGGTATGGAAGCATTGGCCCGCTGGGATGATCCCAACCGCGGACTTCTGATGCCTGGCCGCTTTATTCCTCCGCTGGAGGAAGAACAGAAAATCTGGAAACTTGATATCTGCGTCATCCGTCAGGCGGCTGCCCTCATTGCGGAAAGGGAGAAGAAGGGACTGCCGGAAATTCCGATTTCCGTCAACCTGTCCCGCGTGGATTTCCTGTGCTGTGATATTTTCAAAGAAGTGGAAGCCATCGTGCGTCAGTACGATATTCCAAGGCGCATGTTCCATATCGAGGTCACCGAAAGCGCCCTGGCTTTCCAGGATCAGGTGTTGATTGATGCGCTGGGCCAATTCCGTGCGGCAGGTTATGAAATCTGGATGGACGATTTCGGCAGCGGCTATTCCACGCTGAATCTCTTGAAGGATTATTCCTATGATGTACTGAAACTGGACATGGCTTTTCTTAGGAATGACAGCTCCCGCTCCCGCAGTATCATTGCTTCCGTCCTTGCCATGGATAAGAAGGTTGGCATGAGAACATTGACGGAAGGGGTGGAAACGAAAGCACAGTGCGATTTCCTGAGAAACAGCGGATGTGACTTTATGCAGGGCTACTATTTCGGAAAACCCCTCCCTTTTGAAGAATCTCTGAAAACCTCAATGGAAAAGGGCCTGGAAATTGAAATGCCGGCGCAGAAGAAATATTATGATGCCCTGAGCAGTGTCAATTTCATGACAGACCTGCCGATGATGCTTATCGAGTTTACTGGCCACGCCTTCCATGTGCTGTACATGAATGACAGGCTTCGTGCCATAGCTGCAGAGGACGGCTATGATACGAAGGAAAAAGTGGATGAATTCATGCAGGACATGAATAATGCGGCCAATCGGGAAGTGGCTTTGGCAGCGGAGACGGCTGTTCGCTCCGGCGGTTCCGGAGAATTTTATTACCCCTTCCAACAGGAAGAAACCCTCTGCCGTTATAAGATCATCAGCAGCAGTGAGGGACGATACCTGTTTGAGGTTCATATATTCCCCCAGTCAAAGCAGAAAGGCAAAATGCCGGAAAAGATTCGCACCCTTCTCCATCTTCGGTATTTTTACAGGGGCCTTTACCTTATCCATCCTGCATCCGGCATGGTGCAGTCCATCCGATTCAGCAGAGATGATGGCAGCGTGGATGGCTTTATACCCCTTCGGGGAAAAGGGCAGCTTTCCGGCGTGCTTCCTGTTATTTTTAAAGCCGATGAGCAGTCCTATATTTCATTTATGGACACCAGAACCATGGAAGAAAGACTGGACAATGGGGACCAAAGCATTATCAGCAGTATTTTCCGCACCCGGGATGTGGATGGAGAGTTCCGCTGGATGGTTCATAAAATCCTCCGTATTCCCAATTCCGCCCAGCATGAGCTTCTCTATGTGGTCCGGGTCCTGGATATTGGGGGAGCCAAAGAGGAATTGAAAATCATTCATTCCGACCCTTACCATGCTCTGATGACAGCAGCTGGCAGAGATAATGAAGACAAGGCAGCTCTCTGGGCTGACCTCATGATGTACCTGCCCATTCCTATTTTCTGGAAGGACAGAAATCGGAGATTCATGGGGGCCAATCAGTGTTTCCTGAACTATTATGGCTTTTCGTCGGTGGAAAGCATCCTTGGCAAAACCGATGAGGATATGGGATGGCATCCGGGAGAACGGGCCTATATGGATGATGAGGAAGAGGTCATGAAATCCGGTACCATGCATGTCAATGTTCCCGGCAGGTGCATTGCCAGAGGCGTGGCCCACCAGATTATGGCTACCAAATGGCCGGTATACCGGGAAGGCCGGGTGAGCGGGCTCATGGGCTTCTTCCAGGACGAGCAGATGATAGAAAAAATGACGAATCGGGGGCTCCATCTCATTGATAAGGATCCGGAAACCGGCCTTGCCAATACCCCGCGCTTCATGGACCTGCTGGCCCGCTATGAAGAGGATTATCGGTTTGAAAAGAAAGATTTTGGTATCATCTTTATCCGGATACCGGAGCTTACCCGCATTGCAGATATCTACGGCGTAGAGGCAGGGCAGCTGGCTCTCAAGGCCTGCGCCCGGGCTATTACGGATGTGGTGGATCATAAGTCCGTGGCGGCACGGGTGGGAATCTGCCAGTTTGCAGTACTTTATAAATATAAGACACCCAATGACATCAGGGAGCTGGGAAAACGTATCAGCAATGCCGTCGAAGCTGTCAAACTGGCCGGAACCAACAGGGTGACACTCTTTGCCTATATCCGGATTACCTACGCCCATATGATTATGGAAATGCAGAAATCATTGGTGAAGTCCTTCTTCAACCATGGCCATCCGCTGGAAGCAGAAAACAGTTATCATACCAGAGTGGACAGGGATAGACTGCTCCATCAGCTGGTGGAAGCACTGCCCATGGGCTGCTACATCATTCGCCCTGACCACCGTATCCTTTACTGGAACCACGGGGCGGAAGAGCTGCTGGGGTACTCGGCAGAATACATGCTGGGGAAAAAGTGCATCGACATGGGCCTGGAATGTTCCCGCACAGATGGCGTGACCATTCCCCGCTCCCAGTGCCCCGCTATCGTTGCCTTTGCCACAGGAAGACCCCAGACCCTGCAGATGTTCATGCGCAGGGCTGACGGAAGGGATATCCTCATCAAAAACACCCTGGTGCCCCTGCAGGATGAATCGGGGAAGACCGATGAACTGATTTCCCTTTTCACCCCACTCACCGAAGACAGCTACGATGAATCGGTGATTCATGAAATTTATGAAGTGGCCACCAGGGATCCCATTACCTGCCTGCCGGGGAGGAAGTACATGGAGTCCTGCCTGGAAAGCGAGCTGGAAGCTTATCACCGCACGGGAAGGCTTTTTGCTGTTCTCTTTGCTGATGCTGATAATTTCCATGATATCAATAATACCTATGGTCACAATGCAGGTGATGAAACGCTGCAGGCCTTCGGCATCGCCCTGCGGAAACAGGGAAGAAAGGCCGACCGCTTCTGCCGCTGGGGCGGTGATGAATTCGTAGGCCTGCTCCTCCTGCGGGATGCCAAAGGAAGTGAGGGTGCAGCCCGCCGGTTTGCCAAAATTGCAGGAGGCATTCAAGTGAAAGCAGGAGAAAAGATACTGCATTTCGGTATATCCATAGGCATTACAGTGGTCAGGGAAGATGATACGGTCCGCTCTATCGTAGACCGGGCCGACCGCTATATGTACCTGGCCAAAAGCCTGCCTGATGACCGGGTGGTCACCGATTTCAATGTGGAAGAAATAGAAAAAAATAAGAATTGATGACATGTGGTTCACCAGCCGGCCTGCTCCCCAGGGAAAGGCCGGCTGGTTCCGCTTCTCAATGAATAAGAACCGGGAAGCAGGAAAATTTCTATCCATCATCATTTTTCTTCCTGCCCCTTTTCTTTTTTCCTTTCTTGGATTATCATAAGGATAACCCTTTTGAATCATACAATTTCACAAGGAATATGAAGCGCCGCGGCTTTCTGTGACGGGGAAAACCCGTGACTTCTGCTGTGGTGACTTTTTTATTGGAGGGAGATTTTGTTATGCCTGTTTCTTACATGGAAATTAATCTGAATGCACTTCGTCACAATCTGAGGGTTATCCGTCAGCATCTTCCCAAAGAGGTGAATGTACTGGCTGTAGTCAAAGCCAATGCCTATGGTCATGGTGCGGTGGAAACGCTTCGCATTGCCATGGAAGAAGGATATACCGCAGCTGCTGTTGCCCGTGTGGAAGAAGGAGCAGAGCTGCGGGAAGCCGGATTTACCTGCCCTATTTATGTGCTGGGACTTCCGCTTCCGGAAGATATGCTCATGGGTGTTAAATATGACCTGACCCTTCCGGTGGACGATACCGTAGATCTGGATGCTTTTGAAGATATTGCCAAAGGCGCAGGCAAGACGGTGGAAGTCATGATGCCTATTGATACCGGAATGAACCGTATCGGCACACATCCGGAAGATGTGAAGGCATTCCTTGCGAAACTGGCTGCCTATCCGCACCTTCATCTCCATGGTACCTGGACCCATATGGCAACAGCCGACTGCAGGGACAAGTCTGCAGCCCTGAAACAGCTGGACCGCTTTGATGAAGCCATTGCCCAGATGCCGGTGACCGATGATTTCGTCATTTCCTCTGCCAACAGCGCCGGCGTTATCGACATTCCGAAGAGCTGGCACAACCTTGCCCGCCCGGGAATCATTATCTACGGACCCCAGCCTTCCGATGAAATGGAACACAAGCTGGATCTTCAGTATGTTATGCGTATCGTGAGCCACATTACCCATGTACAGACGCTTCATAAAGGAGAAGCCATCGGTTATGGCGGAACCTATGTAGCAGACAGGGATATGAAGACCGCTACTGTGCCTATCGGTTATGCAGATGGTTACCCCAGATGTCTTTCCAATAAGGGAGTTGTCCTCATTGGCGGGAAACGGTGCCCCATTATCGGACGTATCTGCATGGACCAGTTCATGGTTGCTGTAGATGATTCCGTAAAACCGGGAGATGAAGTCATCCTCATGGGGAAACAGGGAGAAGGGGAAATCACTCTGGATGAAGTGGCAAAGACTGCCGGTACTATCCCGCATGAAATTACCTGTGACCTGAAGAGAATTCCCCGTGTTTTTGTAGAGAAATAAAAACTCTTTTCTTTATCCGCAGTTTATGCTATAATACTCCTTGTTAGGCGTCTATAGCTCAGTGGATAGAGCACTGGTCTCCGGAACCAGGTGTCGAGAGTTCGAATCCCTCTAGACGCACCAGAAATAATCCGATGTTATCGGATAATATAAAAAGCACCCACAACACCCCCACGAAATGGGGGCGGTTTGTGGGGGTGGTTTGGCCCTCCGGGAGGGCCGGAGGCGGCGGACGCGTGAAAAAACGCGCCCACCGTTTTTTTCATTCCGGGAGGGCAGGATGTATTTAGACGATTACAAGCTGCGCGAATTTCTTCAGGGGAAGAAAGAGGAAATCGGGCATTCAAAAAAGGACGAAATATTTACCTTTATTTCTGCAGCGGGGTTTGCTCTTACCCTTTGGGAAAGTAGCCTGCCCTACAAAGATATACTGCTTCTCTTCGGAGCAGGGCTTACTTTTTGGAGTATATCCAGAATCGTTAAGGCATTCTATCATCCCTATAACGGGGAAACCATGTACAAGGAGATAAAGTCAATGGACCAGATCAAGCACAAGTTTTCCCTCATCGCCATCAAGGACACCTTCCGGGAGCATCCCACCCGCTTCCTGGTATACTGGGATAAGAGATGGAAGTGCTTCCTTCTTCTGAATTTCAGGACGCCGGAAGAAGAGGCAGAAAAGACACTGACAAGGCTGATAAGTGATCACCTGCAGCTTCCTGAAGGGGATGTCAGCCTGACAAGGAAAGATTTCAGAGTGACGGAGAAATTTTCCGTCAGTGACCAGGTGGATAAAAAGTATGAACATACCCTCTATCTGGCAAGCATAGAAACATTTCCTGACGTTTTCCGGAGCGACCGTTTCACAGTGAACGGCGTGGACTTCCGCTGGATGACCATCAAAGAAATGAAGGAAGACCCTGAGATCATGAAGAAAAATAAAGATGTGGTGGAAACCCTGGAAGAAAAAGCAGCATAAAAGAGGTACCCCGTGAAAGGGTACCTCTTTTTTTATTGCCTTTTATCCGTAAATCATAGAAATCTTTTTTGCAATTTCCTGATCATAGTTCGGTATAGCGTGGCCGTACATATCCAGCGTCTGCTTCACGGAGGAATGGCCCAGGCGTCGGGAGACCTCTATGATGGGGATCCCATTGGCGAGGAGAAGCGTGGCGTGAGTATGCCTCAGGCAATGGAAGCTCCGATAGGGAATATCGCTTTCCAGCAGCACCTGCTTCCACATCTTCTCGATGGCTTCCGGCCGGATGGGATTGCCGTTGCCGTTCCGGAAGACCAGCATATTCTGGCTGATATCGATTTCATGGAGGCTGTCCTTTGCCCGCTGGAGGGCCAGGGACACATTCATGGG
>NZ_JBJEXP010000084.1:0-3332 GCF_051885895.1 Dialister sp.
CGGCGGCCCTGGAGAATATTCCCATTCATGTGGGAGAGCGGAATTTCCATCTGGGAGATGTGGCTAAAGTCACACAGACCTATACGGATCCGGAAACCTCTCTCATGTATTTCAACGGCAAACCGGCCATCGGCATAGCCATCGCCATGGCTGACGGCGGCAATAACCTTACTCTGGGCAAAAACCTGGAAGCGGCCGTAAACCAGATGAAAGAGGAACTTCCTGCAGGGATGGACGTGGATCTGGTGGCAGACCAGCCAAAGGTGGTTAATAACTCCATTGCCGAATTTACGGAAGCCCTCATAGAGGCTCTTATCATCGTCATGGCAGTGAGCTTCCTTTCCCTGGGACTCCGGAGCGGCATGGTGCTGGCCATGTGCGTGCCGGTGGTGGTGTGCGCCTCCTTCCTCTTTATGAAATGGAGAGGGATCGACCTCCATATCGTATCACTGGGATCCCTCATCGTGTCCCTGGGGCTTCTGGTGGACGATGCCATCATCGTGATTGAAATGATGCAGGTGAAGCTGGAGCATGGGTGTAGCCGCATGGAATCAGCGGAAGGAGCCTATAAGGCCTGCGCGGCACCTATGCTGGCAGGCACCCTCATTACGGCGGCCGGGTTTATTCCCGTTGGTCTGGCAGAAGGCCAGGTAACGGAATATACCAATTCCCTTTTCTGGGTTATCGGTTCCACGCTTCTCCTTTCCTGGCTGGCATCCATTTTTGTCAGCCCGGTGCTGGGCTACCAGTTTATCAAGCTGGGCAAACCGAACCCCATCAAGGTGAAAATCCAGGAAAAGGCCTATGGCGCCTTCCGCAGTGCGGTGAAACTTTTCATCCATTACAGGAAAACCGCCATTCTGGGCGTGGCAGGGCTGTTTGTCTTTTCCCTCTTTACCCTGCCTCTTGTGAACCAGGAATTCTTCCCATCTTCCGTTCGTCCGGAAATTATTCTGGATGTGAACCTGCCCTCCGGTGCTTCCATCAAGGACACGAAGAAAGTGATGAGCGCCGTAGCTGACAGCCTGTACGGAGATGACCGTGTTTCTTCCTTCTCCACCTACATCGGCGACACGGCACCCCGTTTCATTCTTCTCTTCAATCCACAGGCGGCGGAAGATGATCATGGGCAGATGATTATTGTGGCCAGAGACACCACGGCCAGGGACAGCCTCAGGACAGAAGTACAGGATTTTCTGGCAGAGAACTATCCGGAAGTGCGGGCTCATACCCGCCTGATCCAGACCGGTCCTCCGGCGGAATACCCCGTCATGCTTCGTCTCCGCGGCCCGGATGCAGGTAAAACGGCAGCCCTGGCAGAAGAAGCACTGGCTCTCGTGAAGCAGAATCCGAATGTAATCAATGCCTCTTTGGACTGGCCGCAGCAGACGCCTACGGTTCATCTCAATATCAATCAGGACAAGGTGAGAGAACTGGGAATTGATAATTATGCCGTTTCCCAGGATCTTTATGTCAAACTGTCGGGATACAAAGTGGCTGAATCCTACCAGGGCGACCAGCTGGTGCCTATTTCCTTCCGTCTGGAAGGAGACAACGCCGCCCGTCTGGCCAGCCTGTCCTCCCTGCCGATTCATGTAGGAAACGGACGGTATGTGCCGCTTGGTGAATTTGCGGATATTTCCTATCAGAATGAAACGAGCACCATCTGGCGGAGAAATATCGAACCATGCATTACCATTCGAAGTGATATTGCCGGCAGTGTGACATCCGATTCTGTGGCGTCCACACTGTATGACAAGACCCTGAAAGAATTCAGGAGTAACCTGCCTGACGGCTATACATTGGAAAAGGACGGCACCCTGGAACGAAGCGATACGTCCATGCGTCAGATTACCGCTACCATTCCCATTATGGTATTTATTATCCTTATGGTTCTCATGTTTGAGCTGAAAGACCTTCGTCTCATGGTGATTGCTGCCATCTCCGCCCCGCTTGGCATGATCGGCTGCATTCTTACCCTGGTGGTTACCCAGAAGGCCATGGGCTTTGTGGCTATCATCGGCATGCTGGCTATCGGCGGCATGGTAGTGCGAAACAGCATTATCCTCCTGGACCAGATCCGCCAGCATCTGGAAAGCGGTATGGCACCCTATGATGCAGTGGTGGAATCGGCGGTTCTCCGCTTCCGTCCCATCATGCTCACTTCCTTTGCAGAAGTGCTGGGCATGATTCCCCTGATTCCCAATCCCTTCTGGAGCCCCATGTCCGTGGCCTTCATCGGCGGCCTTTCCGTGGCAACGCCCCTTGGCCTTCTCTTTGTACCGGCCCTTTACTCCTTCTGGTTCAAGGTGAAAGAACCGGAAGCCATTGTAGAGGAGTTTGAGGAAAAGAAAGAAGAAAAACAGGAAAGAAAAGAAGCAAAAAAGAAGAGCAGTAAGTAAAAAAAATCCATCCCGGAAATCGGGATGGATTTTTTAGGAAAACGATGGTTCAAGCATTGGCTGGTTTTATTCCTGCATGCATGAGTAGGAATGGAATGACAGGAACAGCGAGCTGTTTAAGAAATCCCATGACGCAGTCATGCATAAAAGCACCTGTAAAATCAGGCGGTATGATCGAATCCGTACTTCTGCAGGAAACAGGAACCGCATGCTTTTTTCAAGCCAGGGTTTTCAGTTTTTCCGCCAGCTTTTTGCCATGGGCTTTGCAGTCATTGATGACCCTGTCTTTTACAAATTCCGGGCTTACGCCGGGAATGTAGGCACAGCCGTTGGTATAAATGGGTTCTTCATACTCCATACCGCAGAGAGCGGCAAGCTGCTGGAAATTGAACAGGAAATCTTCCATGGGATGTCCGTTGGGGCCGCCCACTTTATAGGCACTGGCAGGAGAGCCGGTGGTAAAGGAAATCTGGAATTTCTTTCCCTTCAAAGCGGTGCCGCTTGTGCCATAGGCAAATCCATGGGCAAATACATCCTCTACCCAGTGCTTCATGAGGGCAGGATAGGAATACCAGAAAATGGGGAACTGGAAAACGATGACATCCGCTTCTTTCAGAAGCGCCTGGTCCTTTTCCACCTGCGGCTCCCATCCCTCTTCATCCAGACGGAGAAGGGTAAAATCGGGACATTCTGCCTTCAGAGTTTCCAGAATCGTCTTATTGGCCAGTGACTGGTTCAGACGGGGATGACCGGATACGACAAGAATCTTGGACATAGGTAAGACCTCCTTCAATAACGATAGTTTAGCACTATATATATTGTAGCATACATCCGCTATCTGCTTTCGGCTGTCGGCTATCAGCGGTCCGCTATCGGCTTACTTTCCTGCCTGCTCGTCATTCCGAGCCGCAGGCGAGGAATCTCGGTACG
>NZ_JBJEXP010000084.1:3432-7341 GCF_051885895.1 Dialister sp.
GCTTACTTTCCTGCCTGCTCGTCATTCCGAGCCGCAGGCGAGGAATCTCGGTACGTGGGGTATTTGAGGGAAACGGCAGTAAATACCGGTGTGCGGAAAGCAGATAGCGGACAGCTGTCTTACTGTCTCACTGTTCCACTTTTCCCCGCTGTTCCCGAAAGTCTGAAATGGTGAAAAGCACCAGAGACAGCCATATCACGGAAAATCCGGTCATCTGCACAGTGGTAAAAGGCTCGTGATAGAGGAAAATACCTAAAAGCAGAGACAGGCTGGGGGAGAGGTACTGGCAGAAGCCCAGTACATTTAAAGGCAGGTTGTTGGCTCCTGTGGAGAATAGAATCAGCGGGATGGCAGTCACAATGCCTGTGCCCATGAGGACCCAGTTCATGGTCATGTCACCGGCAAGAAAATGACCGGTGCCTGAAAGATAGAGACTGATCACGTACCAGAGAGCCAGGGGCAGCACCAGAAGCGTTTCCAGGGTAATACTGACAAAAGGGTTGATATGGAGCTTCTTCTTGGCGGCACCGTATAGAGCAAAGGTGAGGGCCAGGCTTACGGATATGAGAGGGAAACGGCCCAGCTCTACGGACATGCCGATGATTCCCACCAGGGCGATGCCGATGGAAACCCACTTCAGCTTTGACAGCCGCTCATGGAACAGAAGGACGCCCAGAAATACATTGACCAGGGGATTGATGTAATATCCGAAGCTGGAATCCACGATATGGTCATGATTGACAGCCCAGATGAAAATACACCAGTTGGCGGTAATCAGAAAGGCAGCGGAAATCATAAGAGCTCCTTTAAGGCGGTGGGAAACCAGATCCTTCACGGTGCTTCGGAAAATTCCGCCCATGCGGAGGAGGGTAAGAAGAATGACCATAAATAAGAAAGACCAGATAATGCGGTGAGCCAGAATTTCATAGGCACTGGCCCCTTCCAGCAGTTTCCAGTACAAGGGAAGCACACCCCAGATAAAATAACAGGCAAGGGCTGCCAGAAGTCCTTTTTTTCGATTTTGCAACAGAACCATCCTCTTATTCAAAAATTTCTATGTGAGTTAGTATACCACCGGACACAAAATTTGGAAAGTTAAAAACATTGAAATTATTCTATAAATGTTTTTGAAGAGTAAAATCATATCATCCCCGCCGGTTCTGCTTGGGGTTTTTGTACCCTCTGCTTTTACAGGCCGGTGGATGCGCTCTTACTCTCTTCTTTTCTTTCGTGCTATAATGGGACTAACCAGATAGTTAGTTACTTGAAGTAAGGAGTGAGAACTATGAAATATGGAAAAACAGCAGCCCTTGCCTGTGCTTTTCTTCTTTGCGCCGGCGCTGTGCAGGCGGCAGACAAAAAGCAGGAAAGTGTGCTTCCTCAGCGCTTTTCTGATGCCATGACCTGGAATCTGCAGAACCGGCCGGAGGATATTACCATTACCAAAGTAGCTGTTCCTGCGGATAAAGGCCAGACGGCAGGACAGGCTATGCCTGCTGCCCCTGCAGGAAATGGTCAGATGAATCCGCCTCCCGGAGGGTTCAATCCGCCGGATCATGTGACTCAGGGCACGGCGGCCAGAAACATTACGGAAAACAGTACATTGGAAGACCAGGTTTTCGGTTCTACCGGTGATGATGAAAATGCTCTCCGGGTTACCGGTGCTGCCGTATCGTTGAAGAATGTGGAAATCGACAAGCAGGAAGGGAAATCCTCCAGCACCGAAGGCGGGGATTTCTACGGAATGAATGCCGCATTCCTTGCTACTGACGGTGCCCAGGTCACTGTGGAAGATTCTGCCGTTCACAGCGCAGCGCCCAATGGCAACGGCCTTTTCAGCTACGGGAAGGGCACAAAGATTTCTGCAAAGAATGTGACCATTACTACGGAAAGCCATAATTCCGGCGGCCTCCAGACTACCGGGGGAGGCACGATGGAAGCGGAAAATGTTACCGTATCCACTGCCGGCAATTCGTCTGCTTCCATTCGTTCCGACCGGGGCGGCGGCACCGTCCGTGTCAAGGGAGGCAGCTTCAGGACAGCAGGCTATGGTTCCCCGGCCATTTACTCCACGGCAGACATTGCGGTGGAAGGGGCGGCACTCTACGCTTCCCGTTCCGAAGGGGCAGTTATTGAAGGAAAGAACAGCATTGCCCTGAAAGACTGCAGCCTGGAAGGCAATATGTCAGATACCCGTGTCATGGGCAGCCAGACCATTAAAGAAGAGAATGTGCACACCATCATGATTTATCAGTCCATGAGCGGCGATGCAGAGGAAGGAACCTCGTCCTTCTCCATGGAAGGCGGCAGTCTGGTTTCCCATAAGGGGGATATCTTCTATGTGACCAATACGGACTGCACCATTCATCTGGATAATGTAAAAATCAAAAACGAGGATGCTTCCGGGGTGTTCCTCCGTGTGTCCGGCAACAGCGCTTCCCGGGGCTGGGGACAGGCAGGGGCCAATGGCGGGAAAGCAGTCTTTACGGCTGAGAATCAGAAAATAGAAGGAAATATCCTGGTGGATTCCATTTCCCATCTGACCATGACCCTTGGCAGGAATTCCGACTGGAAAGGGGCTCTCCTGCAGACGGAAAATGAGAAGGGCTCTTCCAAAGAGGCCGGAGCAGATCTGACCATTGAGAAGGGAGCCGTATGGACCCTTACGGCCGATTCTACGGTCACGACTTTGCATAATGAAGGAAAAATTGTAACCAATGGACATACACTGACGGTGCTGAATAAATAATTTCCGCCATTCAGCCATGGAGAACAGGGCTGATCCGGCCTCTGATGGAAAATCCTGCAGAGGAGAATAGGACGGACTGGGATTTACAGACACGGGCAGTTATTCCTGAGGCCGATCGCTCAGGTCCCGGTAAATGTCGCTTTCCCGGCGACCACCGGGACCTTTTTCCCTGCTATCATACAATCAGAAACAAAAATTCAGAAAGGACTGAGGACTATGAAGCAGGAAATTACAGAACTGGTATGCATCATTGACAAGAGCGGATCCATGGCAGGATACGAAGAGGACACCATCGGCAGTTTCAACAGCATGGTGAACCGGCAGAAGAAACTGGAGGGGACCTGTTATCTTTCCGTGATTCTTTTCAACCATACCATGGACTTGATCTATGACCGGGAAGATATACAGCACATTCCGCCTATGACAGAAAAGGATTATGCAGCTGGCGGCTGTACGGCCATGCTGGATGCCATAGGCTTCGGGATCCGGAAAATGGAAAAACTCCTGTCCCACAAGCCGAAGGATGCCTATCCGGACCATGTCGTTTTCTTTATCACCACCGACGGGTATGAAAATGCAAGCACCCATTTCAGCTGGGATGACATTCACCGGCTGATCAGCAAAGGAAAGGAAAAGGGATGGACCTTCATTTTCTCCGGCGCAGATATCGATGTGAAAGAAACGGCACACCGCATGGGAATTGAGAAAGACTGTTCCTACACCTTCCAGCGCACTCCGGCGGGCATTGCCAAAAACATGGTCATCATGGACGAATGCCTGGAAGCCATACGGAAAGGGATGAAATAAATCATCGGCCTTCGCAAAAAAAGACTGTGGAAAATGGCAGCCATTTTCCACAGTCTTTTTTACATCCCTGTTTCCTGAAAATTTTCTAAATGACGGGAGACTTGGGGAAGCACTGATTCATTCACAGAGTCTGCTTTCATAAAAATTTTTATGCACTGCTTCGTCATGGGATTCCTTAAATAGCTTGCTATTCGCGTCATCCTATTCCTTGTGCTGCCATGAAATGCAAGAATAAAATTAGACTCTGCGGTTGAATCAGTGTGTCCCCTTAACTATCGTCAAAGCCATCTGCCATATAACGGAATGGGAATCCGTGTTTTCGCGCTTGGTATTGCGTTTCCTGCCCGGCGCCG
>NZ_JBJEXP010000085.1:0-7194 GCF_051885895.1 Dialister sp.
GTCATATTCTTCCTCTGTCACAAAGCCAAGGGCCAAAGCGGCTTCCCGAAGGGAGCTGTTGTCCGCAAAGGCTTTTCTGGCAATCTGCGCCGACTTTTCATAGCCGATATGAGGAGACAGGGCTGTTACCAGCATAAGGGATTTCTTCACCAGTTCTTCCATCCGTTCATCATTCACCTTGATGCCCTGAGCGCAGTGGATATCGAAGGAATGAATGGCTTCGCCCAGCAGCTTGACCGATTCGATAAAGCTGTCTGCCAGTACAGGAGCATACACATTCAGCTCGAACCGTCCCTGGGAAGAAGCCATGGAAATGACGGCCTGGTTGCCGTGAACACGGCAGGCTACCATGGTCAGGGCTTCGCACTGGGTAGGATTCACCTTGCCCGGCATAATGGAAGAGCCCGGTTCGTTGGCCGGAATGGTCAGTTCGCCCAGACCTGCCCGGGGACCGCCGGCCAGAAGGCGGATATCATCGGCAAACTTCATGCAGTCTCCTCCCAGGGCATCCAGAGCACCGTGGGTGAAAACCAAATCATCTCTGCCGGTGAGGGCATAGAATTTATTGGCTGCGGAGGTAAAGGAAATTCCCGTTTCCTCGGAAATGGCAGCAGCCACCTTTTCCCCGAAATCCTTGGGGCTGTTCAGGCCTGTTCCCACTGCCGTGCCTCCGATGGCCAGCGCATGGAGATATTTTTCGCCGTCCTGGATCATGGACTTGGTCTTTTTCAGCATTTCCATCCAGCCCGAAACTTCCTGTCCGAAAGTCAGCGGCACCGCATCCTGCACATGGGTGCGTCCGATCTTTACGGTATGCATATATTCTTCGCTCTTTGCCTTGAAAGTAGCGATCAGGCCGTCCAGCGGTCCGTAGAGATACTGATGGAGAGAATAAACAGCGGCTACATGGAGAGCTGTGGGGAATGTATCATTGGAGGACTGGGACATATTCACATCATCATTGGGATGAACCCGAAGAGAGCTGCCTGCCTTTTCCAGCTTGGCATTGGCAATATGAGATACCACTTCATTCATATTCATATTGCTCTGGGTGCCGGAACCGGTCTGGTATACCACCAGCGGGAATTCTCCGTCCCATTTCCCATCCAGAATCTCATCGCAGGCGCTGCGGATGGCTTCTGCCTTTTCCTTGGGAAGGGCTCCTCTTTCTTCATTCACCTTGGCAGCGCACTTTTTCAGAATAGCAAAAGCGCGGATGATTTCCTTCGGCATGGTATGGCCGATTTTGAAATTTTCAAAAGAACGCTGAGTCTGCGCACCCCACATATGATCAGCGGGGACACGGACTTCACCTAAAGAATCATGTTCGATACGATATTCCATCATGTTCTCCTTTGCGAAATACAAATCTGCCGGGAAATAAGTTTCCTCGAAACAGGGAATTGTCTTCAGATTTATTGTAACATCTTACAGCGCCCCATGTAATTACTAACTTTATATAGATAAATAGGATTTCATTGCAAAGAACGCATAAAAGGGACCGCCCTGCGGCCCCTTTTCAGAAAGTGCAGAAGGAAAGGACTCTGCCATGAGACAGCCTTTTCCTGTGAGCTGAAGTCCATCCCTGCTGTGGCTCACGCCTTCTGCTTTCTCACCCTTCCACTTCCTTCACTGCCTTGTCCAGATCCTCGGTGAAATCGATCTTCCCGAAGTTCGATGACCGGGGCAGCTTCAGCTTCAGATCGGAAAGAAGGCAGAATTCCGCTTTTCCTTCCTTCAGGCATATATCAAATACATGGCCTCCTGATTTCCTGTCATCGGAGAGATAGTGGAAATGGTAGCCCGGCATGTTGAGGCCGCCCATGAAGGAGGGACAGTAGAGACCGATCAGGGTGCCTTCCGTATGTTCCAGATGAAATTCCACCTGATCTTTTTTCATTACTTCATCCAGCCGTGCATAGGGCTTCTGCTGCCCTTTTTCACTTCTGGCGTATACTTTTTCAAAAAGTCCATGAACGCGTATACCGTAAAAATAGTTCGGTCCCCAGTTTTTAATGAAGGCGTCCGCCTGCTGGCGCAGCTCTTCCAGAGAGGAAATATCCTTCAGAGGCAGGGTCCTGTCCGCTGCAAAGAAAAAGACGTCCGCAAAAGGAACCTTCCAGCGGTCATCCGCCTCTTTGACCTCCCCTTTTCCATTGACCTGGTACACCTCGCCCTGGCACATGACAAGCTCTCCGTCCAGGGAATCAAAGGTGCCTATGCCGAAATCTCCCTGGCCCTTCAAATCCTTCACTTCCACCGATCCTTCATAATGTCCGAGAATCAGGGACTGAAGAAGAGCTGCCTGAAATAATGTCCTGCCGGCTGCTCTGGCACTCATGATAACCGCTCCTTTCCAAAAGCAACTGCCGGGAATCAACCCCGGCAGTTACCTCACTGTAATGAATGAATGAAATCCATCATTTCTTTTTTCTTTTCTTCCAGCAGCTTCCGATCTCCCCTGGTTTCCATGTTGAATCGAATCAGCGGTTCCGTATTGGAGGGGCGGAGATTGAAGCGCCAGTTGTCAAATTCAATGCCCACGCCGTCGGTGGGATCGATCCGGCGCGCCTCTTTTCCGTACTTCTCCTTCACCTTTTCCAGGATGAAATCACTGTTCTTCACGGTGAGATTGATTTCCCCGCTGCAGGGGAATTCCTTTTCCATTTCCTCCACCAGCTCGCCCAGGTGCTTTCCCTTTTCGCTCATGATCTGTGTCACAATGAGCCAGGGAATCATGCCGGAGTCGCAGTAGGAAAAATCACGGAAGAAATGATGGGCGGAATTTTCCGCGCCGTAAATTCCCTTCACCCGGCGCATGGTTTCCTTCATAAAGGCATGGCCGCCCTTGGACTCCACCGGTTTGCCTCCCAGGTCACGGCAGATTTTTTCCGTGCACCAGAATACCCGGGGATCATGGACAATGGTTTCGCCGGCATGTCTCTTCAGGAAATATTCGGCCAGAAGGCCCACCATGTAGTAGCCTTCCACAAAATGACCCTTCTCATCAATGAAGAAGCAGCGGTCAAAATCCCCATCCCAGGCGATGCCCAGATCCGCCTTTTCGGAAAGCACTGCATCCACCAGAGGCTTCCTGCATTCCTCCAGCATGGGATTGGGTACGCCGTGGGGGAACGAGCCGTCCGGATCCATGTACATTTCCGTGAACCGGAACGGAAGGTGCTTCTTCAATTCAGAAAAGGCAATATTGGCGCATCCGTTTCCTGCATTCACCACAATATGGAAAGGCTTCATGGCCTTCACGTCGACGAAGCTTAAAAGAGTATCTATATAGTCGGAAAGAATGTCCTTCCGGAAGAGTTTTCCCTGCCCTTTGATTTCCGGAAAATCGCCGGAAAAGGCCAGAGCTTCGATATCCTTCAGCCCGGTATCCGCACTTACGGGAATGCCTTCCTCCCGTACAATCTTGATGCCGTTGTAATCGGAAGGATTGTGGCTGGCGGTAATCATGAATCCGCCGTCCATACCGTAGTGGAAGGTTCCAAAATACATCATTTCCGTGCCGCAGAGGCCGATATCATATACATCACTGCCACCATCCATGAGTCCCTTTGCAGCCGCTTCGCTGATTTTCTTCGAGCTGGGCCGCACATCATAACCGATGCACATGGCTTTCGGATGATACAGCGCCGCATAGGCCCTGCCTACCCGGTATGCCAGGTCCTCATTCACTTCTCCCGGAACAATACCCCGGATATCATAGGCTTTAAACCCATTGTGTGACATATGTAAAGGTTCCATTCCTTTTATTCTTCTCCCTTCTCCTTCAGCCGGTTCAGTACTGTAATATATCCGTCAGCGCCGTACTTCAGGCACCGCTTCACCCTGGAAATGGTGGCTGTACTGGCCCCCGTCTTCTTTTCGATGCGGTCATACTTTTCGCCGGATTCCAGCATCCGTGCCACTTCCAGCCGCTGGGACATATCTCTCAGCTCATTAATGGTGCATAAATCTTCAAAAAATTCATAACATTCATCCCTTGTTTTCAAAGAAAGGATGGCGTCAAACAATGTATCTGTCAGAGGATTGACAAGTCTCTGGTTTACACTCATAGGTATCCCTCTTTTCATGTGGTTTGGAAGAACCAGCTTTTTCGCTTTAGTATATTATAGCATTACAGGCTGACAGGTGCAAAGAAAATCAGGCATCTGCGGGCCGGCTTCCCAAAGGCGGAATTTCCACCGAAATCTCGGCAGAAAAGCAGGCACAGCGGGCATAAAAAGGCCCGGTACCTGTACCCTGACCTCCATCTTCCCCCCTTTCCCGGCCATGACTTTTATGAATCTTATCTGTTTAAATCATTATTTCTATTGACAATATTTCTTAATCAGAGTACTATAGTTTCAACCCGTGCAGACGGGAAAACCAAATATGGATTCATCATGAGTGGCGGAGGGACTGGCCCTTTGAAGCCACGGCAACCATTCTTTACAGAAACGGTGCCAATTCCAGCGGGTAAGATTACTCGAAAGATGATGTATAACTGACTTTCATCTTTCGATGAAAGTTTTTTTGTTTTTATAAGGAGCCCCCAATGATTGAGCTGAAACATATAACGAAATTATATGGCAAATTCAAAGCACTGGACGACATCAACCTGACCATTCAAGACGGTGAGATTTTTGGCATTGTCGGTCAGTCCGGTGCAGGAAAGTCTACCCTGATCCGCTGCATCAATATGCTCGAACCCCCTACTTCCGGCGAAGTGCTGATTGACGGCAAAGACATGACAAAGCTGTCCAAAGCCCAGCTTCGTGAGGAACGGAAGAAAATCGGCATGATTTTCCAGCATTTCAACCTTCTCTCCAACAGAACCGTGGAAGGAAATGTAGCCTTTCCGCTGGAGCTGTCTCATGTGCCGAAAGCAGAACAGAAGAAAAGAATTGATGAAATTCTGAACCTGGTAGGCCTTACGGAATACAGGAACAAATATCCCTCCCAGCTGTCCGGCGGACAGAAGCAGCGTGTAGGCATTGCCCGTGCCATCGTGTCCAATCCTTCCGTTCTTCTTTCCGATGAAGCCACCAGCGCCCTGGATCCGGAAACGGTAAAATCCATTCTCCAGCTGCTGAAAGACATCAACAAGAAAATGGGAATCACCATTATCATGATTACCCACCAGATGGAAGTCATTAAGGAAATCGCCGAACAGGTGGCAGTCATTGAAAAGGGTAAAATTATCGAACAGGGTTCCGTGGTGGATCTCTTCACCAATCCGCAGACTGAAACCCTTAAAAAGTTCGTCGGTTCTGTCATGTCCTCCGATGTTCCGGAACAGCTGTCCCATATGAATATCGGAAAAGAAAAGAAGCATGATACCGACCAGACAATCATCAGCCTGAAATTCCGCGGCGATGTAGCCAATGAACCGATCATTGCCAACCTGATCCGGAAATATAACCTGGACGTAAGTATTCTCTACGGATCCATCGATTATATCCAGAACGTTTCCTTCGGCCGTCTTATCATTATGATCAATGGCCATGAAGATGACATGAACAAAGCTCTCGGCCATCTGAAGTCTTTACCAATAACAAGCGAGGTAATCGGATATGTCCCCAGTGATAACTAACCTGCTCCTGAAAAGTCTGGCTGAAACGCTGTACATGCTTTCCATTTCAGCCATTATTGCCGCCCTGATCGGCATTCCCCTGGGCATCCTGCTGGTGGTGACAGAAAAGAACGGCATCCTGTCCTGCCCGGTGCTTAATAAGCCTCTGGCTTTCGTCATCAACCTCATTCGTTCCATTCCGTTCATTATCCTCATGGTAGCCATCATCCCCTTCACCCGGCTGGTGGCAGGTACCTCCATCGGAACAACGGCGGCCATCGTTCCTCTGACCATTGCCGCCATCCCCTATACGGCCCGTATGGTGGAAACATCCATCCGCGAAATTCCCTTCGGCCTTATTGAAGCCGCAGAATCCATGGGCGCTTCCCCTCTCCAGATCATCTGGAAGGTTCTCATTCCTGAAGCGCTGCCCTCCATTATCGAAAGTCTGACTGTTGTGATCGTATCCCTCATCGGTGCTTCCGCCATGGCCGGCACCATCGGCGGCGGCGGTCTGGGCGACCTGGCCATCCGCTACGGCTACCAGCGCTTCCAGGCAGACGTCATGATTGCCACCATTATCGTCCTTGTCATCATCGTTCAGCTCATCCAGTTCATCGGCAGCAACCTGGCCAAGAAAGCGGATAAGCGTTAACCCATTGGATTTCCCTATTTTCATTGTTTCCGGTATATAACGGGTTTTCACCCTTATATAAATTAAGATTTCATTTTCGACGTGAAATCAGAGTTCAAAAGAGAAAGGAAGTTTTATTTATGTTCAAGAAATTAGCAATCGCCGGCCTTTGCGCACTCTCCGCAGCAGCATTCATCACCGGCTGCGGTTCCTCCAGCGATAAACCGGCATCCTCCGCTGCAGCTTCTGCTCCTGCTGAAAAGAAAGAAATCACCGTAGGTGCTACAGCAGGCCCCCATGCGGAAGTCGTAGAAGCCGCTGCTAAAGAAGCTGAAAAGAACGGCCTCAAAGTCAATGTAAAAGAATTCTCCGACTACATTACCCCTGACCAGGCACTGGCTGACGGCGACCTGGATATCGTAGTGTACCAGCATAAGCCCTTCATGGAAAACTTCAATAAACAGCATGGCACCCACCTCACCGATATCGGCAGAGCCATCCTCATGCGCATGGGCATTTACTCCAATAAGATTAAAGATATAAAAGACCTTCCTGAAGGTGCTACCGTTTCCATTCCGAACGATCCCACCAATGAAGGCCGCGGCCTCCAGCTTCTGGAAAAAGCCGGCGTTATCAAGCTGAAAGATGGCGTAGGCATGAAAGCTACCCCTGCTGATGTGGTAGAAAACCCGAAGAACATCCAGTTCAAGGAAATCGAAGCCGCTCAGCTCCCCAGAAGCCTTGACGATGTAGATGCTTCCGTCATCACCATGAACTATGTCATGAGCGCAGGCCTCTCTCCTGAAAAACAGGGCATCTTCCTGGAAGATAAGGATACCCCGCTGGCTGTCATGATCATTGCTGTTCGTGAAAAGGATAAGGATCAGCCGGCTTACAAGAAATTCGTACAGGCTTACCAGTCCGATGCCGTTAAGAAATTCATTGCAGAAAAATACAAAGGCACCATCGTTCCTGCCTGGGACTAATG
>NZ_JBJEXP010000086.1:0-1538 GCF_051885895.1 Dialister sp.
CCTGCCTCAGAATAACGCATGAAGCAGAACGCCAATCCCGTAACGCTGACTATATACTCATCGCCCACTAAGGGGGAAACGACTCACTACATTTTGCGCGTCGCTATTGCTCCTTCAAAATGTGTTCGCTGTGCACCGCCAAAGGCGGCGATACCACCCCCTCTGAACCCTCTGAACCCTTTGAATCTTTTGAACCTTTTTTATCAAATATATACCCGCTCATCAGCGGTTTCTGTTTCATTTCACAATCAAGGAGGTTTCCATCATGAAGTACACATTTTTAGGCCATGCATGTTTTACCATTGATACAGGGAAAGAAAAGCTCCTTTTTGATCCGTTTCTCACGGGGAACAGTCAGGCCGCTGTTTCGGCGGAGGATGTGAGATGCGATTATATTCTTCTTTCCCATGCCCACAGCGACCATTTCGGCGATGCCAATGAGATTGCGCTCCGCACGGGAGCTATGGTGGTGGCCATTCCGGAAGTGATTGGTCTTTTCTCCAAGGCCCTGTCCAATTTCCAGCCCATGAATCTGGGAGGCACCTATCATGCAGGCTTCGGCGATGTGAAGATGGTGCAGGCCTTCCACAGCTGCGGCGCAGCCGGCGGAACGCCCTGCGGCTTCATTATCCGGTTCAAGGACGGACCTACGGTTTACTATTCCGGCGACACTGCCCTCTTCGGCGACATGAAGCTTTTCGGAGAGCTCTATGACATTGATTACGCCATCCTGCCCATCGGGGACAACTACACCATGGGACCGGACGATGCCATTCTGGCAGGGAAATTCCTGAAAGCAAAGCATGTAATTCCACTCCATTACAATACCTGGCCCGTGATTTCCCAGAATGTGAAGGCTTTCCAGGAAAAGGCGAAAAAGGAAGGCCTTGACGTGATTCCCCTTCGCCCGGGCGAATCCATTGACCTGTAAGAGTATCTGATTTTCATAATTCTGTATATCTGTAGAAAGCCGGCGGCTCTTAGGAGACGCCGGGTTTTCTGCCTGATTTCCTGGATGGAGATAGCATGAGCAAAGAAGATAAATTTTTTGAGGCCCTCCGTGATTTTGCCTCCTACGCCGGCCAGGCCGGTTCTATTCTGGAGGAAACGGCGGAAGGACGCATGGATGTGGCGGATGGATTCAGCCGCACCCGGGAATTAAAAAGGAAATGCCGGGAAGCCCTGGGGCCGCTGACGGAGAAAATGTACAAGGCCTATAAGGATCCGCCCCTTCTGGATGCGGCCAGAGGAACCATTGAAAGAATCTACCGCATGACCGATGTCCTGAAGGACGTGCTGGGACAGCTGGATATGTATGAAGCAGGGGAAACGCCGGAAGAGTACCGGCTCATGGCCAAACTGGCAGGGGCGTCGCTTTCGGAAATGGAAAAGAGCCTGGCCTACACGTCCGATATTTCCGCCAACTACATGAAAATGGAAGCCCGCTGCCGCCGCATTTACACCTACGAAGAACGGGGCGACGAATGCTTCCGGAGAATCATGCGCAAGCTCTACGGAGACAACACATCGGCCTCGGA
>NZ_JBJEXP010000087.1:0-2095 GCF_051885895.1 Dialister sp.
GATTTCCTATATCATATGTATACAGAATATAATTCATCAATCAGTCAATTATTATGAGGAGGCTCCTTTATGTTAGGAAATTTTGAATATCACAATCCTACGAAACTGTATTTCGGCAAAGATGCCCTGTCCTATCTTCCCGGAGAACTGAAAAAACAGGGAAAATCGGTGGCTCTTGTCTACGGCGGCGGTTCCATCAAAAGAAACGGCATTTATGATCAGGTGGTGGATATCCTGAAAAAGGCAGGAAAAGAAATCACCGAAATTGCAGGGGTTATGTCCAATCCTACGGCCGATAAGCTGAGAGAAGGAGTGGAAACTGCTCGGAAAGGCAAAGTGGACTTTATCCTGGCAGTAGGCGGCGGCTCCTGCTGCGACTACGCCAAGGCACTGTCTGTATCCATCCATTATGATGGTGATCCCTGGGACAAGTACTTCCTGAAATTTGAAGAACCGGACTGTGAAATCGTGCCGGTAGGATGCATTCTGACTATGGCCGGCACCGGTTCTGAAATGAATGCGGGCTCCGTTATCACCAACCATGAGCAGAAGCTGAAAATCGGCCATGTATTTGCAGATGAGCAGGTAATGCCCCGTTTCTCCATTATGAATCCGGAATTTACCATGACCGTGCCCCGTTACCAGATGATTTCCGGCATTTATGATATGTTCAATCATATCTGCGAGCAGTATTTCTCCGGCAGTGATGACAACAGCAGTGACTATCTGGCTGAAGGCCTCATGCGCTCCGTAATTCATGCATCCCGTCTGGCCGCTGCAGATCCCAGAAACTATGAAGCCAGAAGCAACCTGATGTGGGATGCTACCTGGGCACTGAATACGCTCATCGGCAAAGGCAAATCCCAGGACTGGATGGTTCATATGCTGGGGCAGTCCGTAGGTGCTCTTACCAATGCAGCCCATGGAATGACTCTGGCTGCGGTATCTCTTCCCTATTACCGCCATATTCTTCCCTATGGCCTTCCAAAATTTAAGCGTTTTGCGGTGAATGTATGGAATGTCAGCCCGGAAGGAAAAACGGACGAAGAAATTGCCAGGGAAGGCCTTTCTGCCATGGAATCCTGGATGAAAGAACTGGGCCTCGTCATGAATATTACAGACCTGGGAGCCAGAGAGGACATGATTCCCGATCTGGTGAAGGGCACCCTCATTCTGGACGGCGGCTACAAGAAACTTACCGCTGAGGAAATTGAAGAAATCTTCAGAGAAAGCTTCTGATGCTTGGTCAATTTGTTTCAAGAAAGGAAAAGCAATGTCTCAGATTCTGGTTATATCCGGACATCCGGATTTGAAACACTCCCTGGCCAATCGCACCATTCTGAAAGAGCTGGCTCAGTCAGATATGCCCATCCGGGTGAGGAGGCTTGACCTTCTCGGATGGGATCTCCCGGTGGCAGAGGAACAGGACTGTCTGCGCCAGGCAGATATCATCGTATTCCAGTTTCCTTTCTACTGGTATTCCTGCCCTGCTCTTCTCCGCAATTATATGGAAAAAGTTCTGTCCCACGGATTTGCCTATGGCAGTGAAGGAACGGCACTTCAGGGAAAGAAACTGGTCCTTTCCTTCACCATCGGCGGAGCTGAAAAAGACTATTCCAGTCAGGGGAGGCACCGGCATGTGATAGATGAATTCCTCTACACTTTTCAGCAGACTGCCGCACTCTGCGGTATGGTGTATGAAAAGCCGGTGTATACCTTCGGCTGTTTATATATTCCCGGCATCAGCCGGAAGGAAGATGGGGAAAGGGTAGAGAAAGCCTCCCGTCTTCATGGTGCGGAACTGCTGGAAGAACTCCGGGCCCTGTCCTGAAGCCCGGCTTGTCTGCAGAAAAGATCCAATCAAGAATGCCCTTTATCAAAGTGGAAACTGCAAAAGCATCCAGGGAACAGAAAGAAAAGCTGATTGCCGATGTCACCCGGGCTGCCAGTGAAGCACTGGGGATTCCTCAGGAAGCCTTCTATATGGTGGTCAACGAGAACAGTACGGACAACTGGGGCATTGGCGGGAAAACATTGACAAATTTAAATAAAAAGTCATAAAATGCTGTCATAGCATACCGGGAAACGCTGACAA
>NZ_JBJEXP010000087.1:2195-3374 GCF_051885895.1 Dialister sp.
TTGCCCGCATGGAGATTCATGCAGGAATTCCGCCGGCTGGCGGTGCAGTCAGCGCTTTTCGGTTATGGCAGGAAAGGAAGATATATGTTTAACCGTGTCCTTTTTTTCTGGAAAATCGGTCTGTACGGTCTTGTATTAAGCAGCATGAACTGGTTCATGTATCATCAGGGCATGCCGGAGATCATGACCTGGTATGTGCTTCCTCTCTTCATGGTCATGCCTTTTTTCTTCTCCCTTTCCTACAATGCGGTGCATGATGTATCCGTCCGGACGGAAAAGGTTTTTGCCTGGCTGGGAGGCTTCTGGTTTATTTTTACGCTTTATTCCGCCATGGCGTCCCTTTTCTGCGGATTTGTCTATGCTCTGCTGCAGCTGGCGGCTCCTGCTCTCTGGGACTCCTATGGATCGTCCTTGATCCGCCTGCTTTTCCTGGCGGTGCTGCTGCTTATGGCCTATGGCATATTTCATGCACTCCATCCCAAAATCAGGACCATTCGCATAGAAAGCGGGAAAATACAAAGGAAAATCACTCTGGCGTTTGCAACAGATATCCATTTAAGCCCCATACAGAGCCGGGCCTATGCCCGCCGCCTGGTAGAACGGCTGAATGGGCTTTCGCCGGATCTGGTCATTTTCGGAGGAGATATCATTGATGCCCATCTGGATTTTGTCCTTCGGGACGGGAGCTATAAAGCTTTTCAGCATATCCGGGCCCCCCTGGGAACATGGGCGGTTTTCGGCAACCATGATTTCTTTGACGGCGATATCAAAAAGGAAGCGGCCCTGTTTCATCCTCTCCGATTCCTGGCCCATGAGCAGGTATCTCCCCTGCCGGGCCTGGTGCTTACCGGACTGAACGACTATATGCACTATCCCTCGGAAGCGGTGCCGCCCTGCGATCCCTCCGGATTTAACATTCTGATCGATCATGAACCGCTTCATATCGGACAGGCAGAAGAAAAAGGCTATGACCTTTATCTGGGCGGTCATACCCATGCAGGGCAGTTTTTCCCGGTGACCTTCATTACCCGGAGGATGTATGTGCTGAACTACGGACTTCACCGCTTCCGGCAGATGACAGCCTATGTGTCCAGCGGATACGGTGCCTGGGGATTTCCTTTCCGTACAGGGCCCTATCCGGAAATCCTGCGGATAGAGCTCTTCCCGGCGGAAAAGGAA
>NZ_JBJEXP010000087.1:3474-7041 GCF_051885895.1 Dialister sp.
AAGGAAGCATAAAAATAAAAATGAACTGCGGACGTGGGCCTGCAGTGAAATGATGAAAGAGGAAAGCGTCGGCAGCTTTCCTCTTTTATCATGCAGCGGGAAAACCATAAATAAATAGTATTATTACAGATATATGATAAGCATTTTACATGGATTTATTCTGCCCGTATACTGCTATAGAGAAAGGGGAACCTCACCGGTTCCTCAGAAAATGCCGATTCTTTCGCTCGATGGATTTCCATAAGCCTTTACGGGACGAAGCTGCAGAGTCATAAAGAAATTCTGCATCTTCGTGACCGGGAAAGGCAGAAATCCAAATCAGCGGATGATTGCATTAGCCATTTCCAGGTAAGGAGGAATGTACATGATAAAAGCAATAGCAGCAGCGGCGCTGACAGGCCTGCTGCTGGTGACAGTGAGCGCTTGCGGCTCCCAGACGGCAGCGCAGAGCCGCAGCGGTGAACCGGCGGTATCGCAGTCGGCAGCGGCAAGAAAGACGGCCAAAGAAGGAGCATCCATGCAGAAAACGGATGCGGGAAAAGCGACAAGGATTCCTATGGCCGGCGGCACACCGGTAAAAATCCATTTTGGCGATACGGTGATTCATGGTGTGCTGAATGACAGTGAAACGGCGAAAGCTCTTATCCGGAAACTGCCCTACACGGTTCATATGGATCGATACAGCCATGATTTCTGCGGCGTCACAGAAAAACTTCCCTATAGAGAAGAGGAAGTGCATTACGGATGGCTGAACGGAGACATTGACTACGCCACGGATGCACCCTATTTTACCATCCTCTTTAAAGACGAGGACTCTTCCGAGCAGTATGGGCACCAGGTCAATATCGGGGTCATGACATCGCCCATTGCAGATATAGACAGCCTCCATGGCAGTTATGATGTGACCATCGAATTGGATTCGTGAGGCGCCTATGAAGTGGAAATACTGGCTGGGCGCAGCGGTTCTCGGAGCGGCAGTTCTGGCCGGAGGCTGCGGCTTTGGCAGGCTGCCTGCCGTATCTGCTCTGTCAAATCAGGTGGAATCCGGAAAGACAGGAGAGCAGGCGGAAATAGAAAATTTTACCAGATATGCTGATTATACGCCGGAAAAAGCAGTGCCCCGGGGTATCATTCCCGGTAACCATAGACATACCCTGGTCGCCTATTTTTCAAGGTCCGGCAATACGGCTGCCGCTGCAGGAGACCGTTCTTCTCCCGGACTGGACGTAGGAAAGGATGGAAGCACTGCAGGCAACGCAGAGCGCATGGCCCGCTGGATTGCTGACGAAACAGGCGGAGATCTTTTTACCATCCAGACAGAATACACCTATCCCGTGGATTACCAGAAGACTGTCAGGGTGGGCGAAGGACAGGACATGGATCATGTTCATCCTGCTCTGGCAGGCCACATTGATGATATGGGCCGATATACGACGATTTACCTGGTGTATCCTACCTGGCACTATACCCTTCCGGCGCCGGTGTGCACGTTTCTGGATGACTATGATTTATCCGGTAAAACGGTTTATGCCTTTAATACCAGCGCCGGAAGCCGGTTCGCGGATACTTTGGAACGGATACGGGAAGCAGAACCAGAGGCCCGGGTTGTACAGGGGCTCTCCCTGATGGAAAATGAAACCAAAACAAAGGAAGGGGAAGAGGAAGTCAGAAATTTTGTCAGGAATCATCCTTCCGATTCATAAGAGAAAAGGAGAAGGCAGGAGGTCCTTCTCTTTTTTTTATGGAAAAGAAATGAAAGGTCCGGCCGGGGAGTGGATGCATTCTCAAGGAGAAGAACTGCGGATCGGTATATATCCGGACCCGTGCTATAATAAGATAGAAAAAAGAAAGGACAGCAAAGGAGAAAAACAGATGAGACGAATGGATATGCTTCACGGATCGATTGCGGACAAAACCTGGACCTTTGCCCTCCTTTTGGCGGTAACGGGCATATGCCAGCAGCTTTTCAACGCGGCGGATATCCTCATTATGGGACGGTTTGTAGGGAAAAACGCTATGGCTGCCGTGGGAAGCAATGCGCCGGTGGTGGGGATTATTGTCACCTTCTTTATCGGCATTTCCCTGGGAGCCAATGTGGTGATTTCCCAGCTTACCGGAAAAAGAGACAGGGACGGCGTGAAAAAAGCGGTACATACAGCCATTCTCTCTGCACTTTTCGGCGGCATTGCCATGGCAGTTCTGGGAGAGCTGGCTGCTTCTCCATTGATGGACATTCTTTCGGTGCCGGAAGAAGTGAGAGACATGTCCCTCCGGTACCTGCGCATCCAGTTCCTGGCTATGCCGGGCATTCTCATGTACAATTTCACTTCCGCCATTTTTCGGAGCCAGGGAGATACGAGGACACCCTTTATCTGCCTCTTCATTTCCGGCGTGGTGAAAGTGGCGGCCAGCCTTTTCTTTGTACTGGTTATGGATATGGATGTAGGAGGTGTGGCTGCTTCTACCGTATGCTCTTCCCTGGTCAGCAGCCTGCTTCTTCTGAGCCTTCTTTCCCACACAACTCTCTCGGTCCATGTTTCCCTGAGAGAAGCGGTTTTTGATATGTCCATGCTGAAAGAAATTCTTTCCGTAGGTGTGCCGGCAGGTCTCCAGGGGGCGGTATTCAGCCTTTCCAATATCGTTATCCAGTCCGCCATCAACAGTCTGGGAGCAGAGGTGATGGCCGCATCGGCAGCAGCCTTCAACCTGGAAATTATTGCCTATTATGTCATTAATGCTTTCGGTCAGACCTGTACTACCTTTACCGGGCAGAATTACGGTGCCGGCCTTATGCATCGGTGCAGGAGAATTTTTCTTGTCACCGGTGCCCAGGCCCTTTTTGCCATGGTTCTGGTGTGCGGCGCTGTTCTTTTCTTCGGTACTCCCCTGCTGTCTCTTTTCAGCACGGATGAAGAGGTTCTCTATTACGGCTATATCCGGCTGGAATACATCCTGGGCGCAGAAGTACTGAACCTCATCATAGAAATGGTTTCTGGCTTCCTCAGGGGCTTTGGGAAATCTCTGGGGCCTGCGGTTATTGTGGCTGCCGGTATCTGCGGCTCCCGTATTCTCTACGTGGCTACCATTTTCCGCTGGAATCCCGGCTTTGATGTCCTCATGGCCGTGTATCCCGCCAGCTGGCTCCTGACAGATATAGGTATGGCGGCTGTTCTTTTGTACTACAGGAAACTCTATATGGGGAAAGACAGGAAAACGGTCAAGGAAAAATAAGCTATAGAATGCAAAAAAGCCCCTGCAAAAGGGGCAGAATATAAAACAGCAGCAGGGCGTCTTCGGGAAGAGGACGCCTTTTGAAATGGCGGAAACTGTGGCCCGTCCGAGAACTTTTCTTTGTAAGCAGTCGGGACGCTGCTATCTCTTTATATGGAAGGGATTGTCAGTTTTTTCCCTGTGCCCCTTTTCGATACACATACACAAATGCCAGGAGACATAAAAGAATCTGCATAACGGAGGAGGCCGGCGTGGCCAGGCCGATGTGGAAAAGACGGGGAGGCACCTCCAGGCTCATGAAGTAGGAAAAGGGCACCCGCACCAGGAAAGCACCGG
>NZ_JBJEXP010000088.1:0-10709 GCF_051885895.1 Dialister sp.
CCGCTTCCTTTGCCTCCGGCTATGCCGAAGTCTGCTTCTCTGGCTTCGCCGGGGCCGTTGACGGCACAGCCCATGACGGCTACACGGATGGGCTTTTTAAATTTCTGGATCTTTTCTTCCACTTCCTGGGCCATGTGGATGAGGTCCACCTGGGTGCGGCCGCAGGTGGGGCAGGAAACGAGCACCGGTCCGTACTGCTGCATGCCCACGGAGCTCAGGATTTCCTTGGCTGCCTTAACTTCCTTCTGGGGATCATCGGTGAGGGATACACGGATGGTATCGCCGATGCCGTCGAGGAGAAGGCTGCCGATACCGATGGCAGATTTGATGGTGCCCCGGTAAAGGGTGCCTGCTTCCGTCACCCCCAGATGAAGGGGATAGTTCACCTGTTCATGGAGAAGGCGGTTGGCTTTCACCATCATGGGAACGTCCGTGGATTTGACGGAAATGACGATATCGTGGAAATCCTCTTCCTCCAGGATTTTCACATGCTCCATGGCGCCGGCCACCATGCCCTCTGCGGTGGGATGGCCGCCGTGGGCGTCCAGGATGTGCTGGGGCAGAGATCCTGCATTGATGCCGATGCGGATGGGGATATGTTTTTCCTTCGCCATATCCACCACCTTTACCACATTGTCCCGGCTGCCGATGTTGCCGGGGTTGATGCGGAGCGCATCAATGCCCTGTTCCATGGCCGTCAGCGCCAGGCGGTAGTCAAAGTGAATGTCTGCCACCAGAGGTACCTGGACTTTGGCCCGCAGGGCTCCCAGTGCTTCCGCCGCCTTTCTATCCGGCACCGCCACTCTCACAATATCAGCGCCTGCTGCGTGCAGGGCATTGATCTGGGCTGCCGCATATTCCGTGTCCACGGGGCTGAAGGTGCTCATGGACTGAATGGCAATGGGTGCGCCGCCGCCAATGGCTACGGAGCCTACATGTATCTGTCTTGTTTTCTCCATTTTTTCACCTGACTGTTATTGTATAAAATAGTTTCTGGTTTCTTGTTTCCAGTTTCTTGTTTTAGAAGGTTCAAAAGGTTCAAAGGGGAAGGTATCGCCCTTCGGGCAATGAGTTTTTATAGTCAGCGTTACGTGCTTACCTTCCCGTATCATATAGCATGATAGACATTCTGCTGATTGGCTCACTGCGTTCGCCACCCCTTATCTTGTGCACATCCTGCACAGGATGTGCAAGTCAGCCTAAGTTGGCGCCTAGCCTGCCCATAAAGGCGCCTTCCTTTGGGCTGGCTGACCGTTTCCGCCGGACTCCCCCCTTAAAAGGGAAACGACTCACTACATTTTGCGCGTCACTGCCGCTCCTTCAAAATGTGTTCGCTGTGCATCCACGGGAAAGCGTTTCACTTGGTTCTCAGATCACTTTGCTCCCCTACGAATCCAGTTCCCTTGCCACCCGGTGGGAAGCGTGTCACTGGATTCTCAGTCGACTGCGTCTCCCTACGAATCCAGTTCCCTTGCCACCCGGTGGGAAGCGTGTCACTGGATTCTCAGTCGACTGCGTCTCCCTACGAATCCAGTTCCCTTGCCACCCTATTCAGGGGGGAGAATATGCTCCTCTATGTTTACCCGTAGAATCATGCAGCACAATGCCAAGCATCCATAGTCCCACCGCTTTAGCAGCGGGGAAGGTGGTGGCGAAGACCACCAAAGGGGGTGCCGCATTTCCTTAGCCCTCCAGGGCGGTTTGCCTGTTTTTCCTCCGGGCGAAAGCCCGGTTGTAAAGGTTTTCTACATACTGGCACCCCTTCATTTCCAAAAGGCGCCTACCAGAACCCTCACGCCGAAAGGCGTGTCAAACCTCAGAACCCTAAGAACCTTCTGAACCCTCACGCCCTTGGGGCGTGTCCAAGGGGCGTCATTTTAAAAGTCCGTTAATATCATTGCACATGGCAAAGAGGAAAAGTCCCAGAAGGATGGTGACTCCCACAGCCTGAATGTAGTAGAGCGCCTTGTCCGGAAGTTCTCTGCCTGTCACGCCTTCAATGAGGGTCAGAATGAGAACCCCGCCGTCCAGAAGAGGAATGGGCAGAAGGTTCAGAAATCCCAGATTGAGGCTCAGCAGCGCAATAAAGAGAAGAAGGGACAGGAAGCCCGTGTCCGCCACCTGGGCGCTCATGCGGGCTACGCCGATCGGCCCTGCCACATCGGCTTCGTGGCCGGATATCATGTCCACAAGGCCGGACACCATCATTTTAAGAAGGTAGACGCAGCGTTCCCCGCCCATGAGGAAGGCCTGGCCGAATCCCACATCGTGGTGCTCCAGATAGGGAGAAATGCCGATAATGGGCCGTCCGTTTTCGCCGTCGGTGAGCATGATGGTCAGTGTTTTTTCTTCTCCCTCATGGCTCACCTTCACGGGAATGATGCGGCTGTCCAGGTCCCTGGTGATTTTTCCTATATCCGTCCAGGTGGTGACCTCTTTTCCGTCTACGGAAAGGATCTTATCTCCCTCCACGATTCCCTGCTTTTCAGCGGAAGTTCCCTTGAGGACTGCCCCTACCACAGGAACATCGGGGAAGGTCTGGTAGCCTGCATAGAGGAAGGCGCCCCAGAAGATAAAGAAGGCCAGGAAAACGTTAAACAGTGAGCCCGCTGCAATGACCAGAAGCCGGGCCCACACAGGCCGGTTGGAAAAGGCCCTGGGGTCGTCGGATTTCTCGGAGTCCATGCCGGCAATGCGGTTGAAGCCTCCCAAAGGAATGATCCGCAGGGAATAAAGGGTCTCCCCCTTTTTGACAGAAGCCAGCTTCGGTCCGAAGCCTACGGCAAATTCGTCCACTCTCATGCCGGTGAGCTTGGCCAGAAGGAAATGGCCGCCTTCATGGATAAGGACAATGACTGCAAAGACGAAAATCGGTGCCAGAATAGAAACGATCATAAAGCCAGCCTCCGGACAGCGCCGTCTGCCAGCTCTCTGGCTTTCCTGTCCGCTGCCATAATATCCTCGTAAGCATGGATTTCATGGACCTGCCAGGCATCGAGCACTTCCTCCACCACATCAAAAATGGAAAGGAAGGAAAGTCTGCCGCTGATGAAGGCGCGGATGGCTTCTTCATTGGCCGCATTGAAGGCGCAGGCGGCATCCCCTCCCCTTTTACCGGCTTCATAGGCCAGCTTCAGGGAACGGAACACTTCCAGATCCGGCTTTTCAATCAGGATAGAAGCAATATCCCGCCAGTTCACATACTGGTGAGAAGGCGAAGGCAGTCTTTCGGGGTAGGTCAAAGCAAACTGGATGGGAAGCCGCATGTCCGGATTTCCAATCTGGGCAATAATGGAGCCGTCGTCATATTCCACCATGGAATGAATCAGGCTCTGGGGCTGCACGATAACTTCAATATCGTCGTAGTCCACGCCGAAAAGCCAGTGGGCTTCGATGACCTCCAGTCCTTTGTTGAACATGGTGGCGGAGTCCAGGGTGACTTTCATGCCCATATTCCAGGTGGGATGCTTCATGGCATCCGCCACCGTCACATGGCGCAGTTCTTCCCGGGATTTCCCCCGGAAGGGTCCGCCGGAGGCAGTCAGAAGAAGCTTGTGGATATGCTTCCTGTCCTGTCCCAGCAGACACTGGAAAATGGCGCTGTGTTCGCTGTCCACGGGACGGATGAGCACATGATGCTCTGCCGCTTCAGCCAGCACCAGGCTGCCGCCGGCCACCAGGGTTTCCTTATTGGCCAGGGCCAGTTCCTTTTCCTCCTGAATGGCCGCCAGCGTAGGAGCCAGGCCGGCAATGCCCACCACGCACACCAGCACCAGATCCACATCCTCCCGGCGGGCCGCTTCCACCAGCGCTCCGCTGCCGGTAATAACCTCTGCAGGGCCGCTGTAGGCAGCTTTGAATTTCTTTCCTGCTTCCTCATCGCTTACCACAATGAGCCGGGGCTGGAATTCTTCCGCCTGTTCCAGAAGTTTCTCCACGCTGCTTCTGGCAGCAAGGACCTGGGCATGAAATAAGTCGGGATGGCAGCGGATCACATCCAGCGTCTGGGTGCCAATGGAGCCGGTACTGCCTAAAACTGCAATTTGCTTCATAGATACCTCTTTTCAGAAAACATTAACGAAGGAGAGCCAGCACAGCCGCCAGGGAAGGCGCTACAAAGAGAAGACTGTCAAAACGGTCCATCATGCCGCCGTGTCCCGGCAGGATATGACCGGAATCTTTAATATCGCAGGCCCTTTTGATATAGGATTCAAAGAGATCCCCCACCGGCGCCATGACAGCCGCCATGAGGGAGAGGAAAAAGCCGTGGGACAGCTGGTACTTAAAGCCGTAGGCCAGGAGGACGCCCAGCACCACGCAGCCGATGGCGCCGCCGATCAGGCCTTCCACTGTCTTATTGGGGCTGATATGAGGAGCCATCTTGTGCTTTCCCAGGCTTCTTCCCGCCAGATAGGCAAAGGAATCGCTGGCCCAGGTGCATACCAGAACAAAGAGGATCAGGAAAATGCCGGGATCCGCATTCACTGCTCCTGCCGGCAGCAGCTCCCTGCTGCCCCGGAGAAGGGACAGGGTGCCGAACCCGATGCCGAAGTACACCACGCCGAAGGCCGTATAGATCAAATCGGTCATTTCTTCCTTCTTGATATCCAGAATCAGGAAAAGGAGCAGGCAGAAGGCCAGGAAAAGCACTGCCGTAAAGACCTTCACCGAATAAAAGCCGGAGGAAAGAATAATGGCCGCCAGAGCCAGGGCTGCGGGCTTTGTATAAATGCGGATGGAAATTTTCTTCAGCATGCGCTCATATTCCATCAGCGCAATCAGAGAAACAATCAGCACGGCGCCGGTCAGGAACCAGCCGCCCAGCCATACCAGGCAGAGCACGGCAATGATGCCCACAATGGCCGTAATGACACGAACTTTCATAATACCTCCTCAGTGATCCTTTTCCGTAAGGCCGCCGAAACGGCGGTCCCTTCCTGTAAACCAGTCCACTGCCTTTCTGAGTTCTTCTTCCGTAAAATCAGGCCACAGCACCGGCGTAAAGTAAAGCTCGCTGTAGGAAGCCTGCCAGAGGAGGAAATTAGAAATACGGGATTCTCCGCCTGTGCGGATCAGAAGATCCACATCCCGGGCATCGGAAGGATAGAGATGCTGCTCCACCGTTTCTTCTGTAATGGCAGAAGGAGCCAGCTCGCCGGCCTTCACCTTTTCCGCAATTTCCTGCATGGCATGGACGATTTCCATGCGTCCCCCGTAATTGATGGCCACGTTCAGGATCAGTCCGTCATTGGCGGCGGTATCCCGTTCGCAGTCCGCAATGCCTTTGCGGAGCCCTTCGGAAAGAACAGAAGTGTCGCCCACGATATGGACCTGCACATTATCTTCCACCAGCTCCTTCAGCTGGGAAATCAGGTAGTTTTTAAACAGTTTCATGAGGAAGCGCACTTCCAGAGACGGTCTTTTCCAGTTTTCCGTAGAAAAGGCATAGAGAGTGAGGATCTTGATCCCCATGTGGCCGGCGGCCCGCACAATGGTTTTCACATTGGCGGCGCCCACCTGGTGGCCATAGGTTCTCTCCCGGCCCCTTTCTCTCGCCCACCGGCCATTTCCGTCAAGAATGATGGCCACGTGCTCCGGGAAAGCCTTTTGATCTGACATATTGAATTCCTCGTTTCAGGATAAAATGGTTGTTTAACATAGAGTGAAGAAGCGCCGATTGATAAAATCAACCGGCGCATTTGACACACCTGCGGCGTGAAAGAAATAATGATTCTTCAGTTTGATTCGCCTGCAGTGCGAAGGCCCAGCGGCCTTTTCAAAACCTAAAACCACTGAACCCGGAGAGCCCGTCAAACTGCAGAACCCTCACCCCGAAGGGCGCAGAACCGCCGCCAGGCAGCCTCATTACACAGACATAATTTCCTTGATCTTCCGATCGGTAACAGCTTCCACTTCTTTGATCTTCTTATCGGTCAGCTTCTGGATCTTGTCTTCCGTATCTTTGATCACGTCTTTGGATACGTCGCTGTTCTTTTCTTCCTTTTTCAGGAATACGTTGCCGTCGCGGCGGATGTTGCGGACTGCCACCTTGGCTTCTTCCGATTTCTTGTTGACTACCTTGACCAGTTCCTTGCGCCGTTCTTCTGTGAGCTGAGGAATAGCCATGCGGATCAGGTTGCCGTCATTCATGGGAACCAGGCCCAGATCGGACTGGAGGATGGCTTTTTCAATTTCCTTCAGAAGGGATTTGTCCCAGGGCTGAACAACCAGCATTCTGGCTTCCGGTACGGATACGGAGGCTACCTGGGTAACCGGGGTGCGGCTTCCGTAGTATTCAACAAATACACGGTCCAGGAGGCTTGCATTGGCCTGACCGGTGCGGATAGAGGTGAATTCATTTTTCAGTGCATTAATGGATTTATCCATTTTTTCGGATAAGTTTTTCAGTTCGTCTTCGTACATAATTATTTCCTTTCAATCAGGGTGCCCAGGGTTTCTCCTCTGCACGCTTTTACAATGTTTCCGGGAACATCAATATTAAAGACTACGATAGGAATATTATTGTTCATGCACAGCGTAATGGCCGTATTATCCATGACAGCCAGCTGCTTCTGGAGTACTTCATTGTAGGTCAGATGGGTAAACATCTTCGCTTCCGGATGGAATTTGGGATCTGCATCATAGACGCCGTCGGTCTGCTTCTTGGCCATGAGCATCACATCTGCTTCGATTTCTGCACTGCGGAGAGCTGCGGTGGTATCGGTGGTAAAGTAGGGATTGCCTGTGCCGGCGCCGAAAATGACAACCCGTCCCTTTTCCAGATGACGGATGGCACGGCGGCGGATATAGGGCTCTGCAATCTGGCGCATTTCAATGGCTGTCTGCACACGGGTGGATACGCCCAGCTTTTCCAGCGCATCCTGCAGTGCCACGGAGTTGATCACCGTAGCCAGCATGCCCATGTAGTCGGCAGAAGCACGGTCCATGCCGCCCTGGCTGCCCTTCAGGCCTCTCCAGATGTTGCCGCCGCCTACGACGACAGCGATTTCAACGCCCGATTCGCAGGCTTCCTTGATTTCCCGGGCCAGACGGTAAACCACTTCGGGATCGATGCCGAAGCCCTTGTCATTGGCCAGTGCTTCACCCGATAATTTCAGCATAACTCTCTTGTAATGTTTAGTTTCAGCTTCCATTGTACACCCCCAGAAACAAAATACCTGTTTTTCTCTATTATATAGTATTTTCGTCCATTTACAAAATAAGAGAACACTAAGAAAGTGTCCTCTTACTTTGTGAATTACTGATTCAGCTGTTTTGCAACTTCGGCTGCCAGATCGTCCTGTTTCTTTTCAATGCCTTCGCCGAGCTGGTAACGGGCAAAACGGACAACTTCCGCATTCTTGGACTTCAGCAGTTTGGAAATGGTGAGATCTCCATCCTTAATGAATTCCTGGTCTACCAGGCAGACTTCCTTGTAGAACTTGTTGATTCTGCCGATAACCATTTTTTCGATAATCTTTTCAGGCTTGCCTTCGTTTCTAGCTTCCACAGCAAGCACTTCTTTTTCGTGGTCGATTTCAGCCTGGGGAACTTCGCTGCGATCCAGGTAGGACGGGTTGGCAGCAGCTACCTGCATGGCAATGTCCTTGCCCAGTTCTTCGTCGCCGCCCTTAATTTCTACGAGGACGCCGATCTTTCCGCCGCCATGGATATAGCTGTATACTTTGCCTTCCTGGCTTTCGTAACGTACGAAACGGCGAACGGAAATGTTTTCACCGATTTTAGCAACGGCTGCGGTCACTGTATCTTTAACGGTCTTGCCGTTCATGTCAGAAGCAAGGAGAGCTTCCACATCGGCAGGGTTGGTCTTGAGAATCTGCTGGGCAATGGATGCGGCCAGAGCCTTGAAGTCTTCATTGCTGCCGACGAAGTCGGTTTCGCAGTTGACTTCAACGATGGTGCCGGTTTTGCCATCTTCGGAGATAGCGGAAACTACAGCACCTTCAGCGGCTACGCGGCTTGCCTTCTTCGCTGCCTGGGACAGTCCCTTTTCACGAAGAATATCAACAGCCTTTTCCATATCGCCTTCAGCTTCAACCAGTGCCTTTTTGCAGTCCATCATGCCTGCACCGGTTTTAGTACGCAGATCTTTTACCATACTAGCTGTGATTTTCATCTTATGACCTCCATCATAAAATTCAAGGTGTTTGTCTGAAATAGAGAGGACCGGGGCTTCCAAAGAAGCCCCTCCCCGTATGGATTATTCCTTATCTTCTGCTTCAGCAGTTTCTTCTGCCGGTTCTTCAGCAGCTTCTTCGCCTGCTTCTTCTGCAGCAGCAGCTTCAGCTTCCTGCTGGCCCTGACGGCCTTCCAGAACAGCGTCAGCCATTTTGCTGGTGAGCAGTCTTACAGCGCGGATAGCGTCATCGTTGGCAGGAATCGGGAAATCAATGACATCCGGATCGCAGTTGGTATCAACGGTAGCAACAACGGGGATGTGGAGCTTATGCGCTTCAGAAACAGCGATTTCTTCTTTCTTGGAATCGATGATGAAAATAGCGCCCGGCAGTCTCTTCATGTCTTTGATGCCGCCCAGGTTCTTTTCCAGCTTTTCCAGTTCTCTCTTCATAAGGATAACTTCCTTCTTCGGATACTGGTCGGTGGTGCCTTCTTCAAACATCTTTTCCAGTTCTTTCAGACGGTTGATACGGGTCTGAATGGTGCGGAAGTTGGTGAGCATGCCGCCCAGCCAGCGTTCATTGACATAGAACTGGTTGCAGCGTGCAGCTTCTTCCTTAACGGAATTCTGGGCCTGCTTCTTGGTGCCTACGAAAAGAATGGGGTCGCCTTTAGCTGCTACATCACGGATGAAAGCATAAGCTTCTTCTACCTTCTTTACGGTCTTCTGCAGATCGATGATGTAGATACCGTTACGTTCGGTGAAAATGAACCGAGCCATTTTCGGATTCCAGCGGCGGGTCTGATGACCGAAATGAACGCCTGCTTCTAACAACTGTTTCATGGATACAACTGACATAATAAAAACCTCCTGTTAATAACCTCTGCCCGCTTCTTCTTTCATAACCACCCTGTCAGAGGGCACAGATATGAAATCCACGGACATGTGTACTTGTACTCAAGCTTTTTTATTTTATCAAAAAGAAATGGGAGATGCAAGGGGGAAATTTGACACACCTTCGATGTGAGGGTGCAAAAGGGCCGCCATGCGGCCCGGGTTCAAAAGGTTCAGAGGATTCATAGGGTTCAGAGAGCAGCGGTATCGCTGCTTTGCGGCGATGAGTCTTATAGTCGGCGTTAAGGGATCAGCGTAGAGACGACAGCCGTCAGCAATCAGCTGAGTACGGCTGGTACCTTTAGACTCATCAGCAGGAATTGTATCCCGATGAACCACCCAACCGATCCGCAAGGGCGGTCTGCCTTTTTCCCCCACGAGAGTCAGATTTTAAAGGTTTTCTATATACCGGCGCCTTCCATATTTTAAAGGCGCCCATCACCACTCTCTGAACCTTCTGCACCTTTTGAACCCTATGAACCCGCGGTCCCCACTATATCAATTTCGCAAAATAGGGAATCTTCTTGATGCCCCAGGTAATGAGGATGCCCAGGCAGTAGGCGATGCAGATCCAGATCACCGCATCGATGAAGGGAATGCGGTACATGTATTTCAGAAGCACATGGGTATAGATCACATGGGTCAGATTTCTGGTGATTTCTTCAAACAGCATGACGCCGAAGGACATGCTGCCCAGGAAGACCAGAAGGCGTCCGGTCTTTTCCGATACATGATGGGTGCTGAACCACCAGCGGCAGGTGCAGAAGACAAAGGCCGTATTGAGGAAAAGGAAGGAATCATAGAACCGTTCCGAAATGGCCTCCGTCATGCCGCCGGCCACCACACCGTGATACCAGGTCATGCCGCCGGCCGCCGCGGTTCCCAGAAGGGCGCATATTCCCAGTTTGATGATATTTCTTTTGGTGAGCCAGCCGGCAGGCAGCACATTTTCAATCCAGTATCCCATGAGGAAATAAAAGGTAGGCTCGCTCACCGCCAGAAGAGGATTCAGGAAATAGTTCATTTCCGCAGAGCCCTTGAAAATCAGGAAGGAAATCATGGGCACCAGGCCTACGAAGAACAGGTTGAGGCCGATAAGGTAGAGATAGAGGGTTTCATTCAGAACCTTCACCAGCTTCCTCCATATGGGCAGCATGAGAAGGAAAGAAATATAAATATAGAGGAAATAGTAGGCCGTAGCCAGGTCGGAGGTATAGAGCATGGTAAAGAACTTGGCTATGTGGCCGGGGATGGAAAGCGGCAGGTTATGATAGAACCACACATAATTGATGAGGGAAAAGATAAAAATAACCTGCAGGAAACGCCATATCCGCTTCCGCCAGATCCGAGAAATCGATTCCTCCTTCCCCAGGAGAAGGGCGCCGGAAATCATGAAAAAAATAGGCACCGCCGTCTTCACCCAGAAAGGAACCGCCAGGTACAGGGGATAGAAAAAGGAAGCAGGCCGCTCTATAAAAAGAGAGAAACCTGCCGTAGATGTATGGGTAAACATGACAAGCCAGATACAGAGAGCCCGGAGAAATTCAATATGGAGCTTCTTCTTTTTCCCGCCTGCAGGAACCGCTTTTTCCGTGTCCATGAGAAAATACCTTCTTTCTTGCAATATACGGTTCTATGATACCACAAAAAGGGCGGCCATGGGGCCGCCCTTTTT
>NZ_JBJEXP010000088.1:10809-31777 GCF_051885895.1 Dialister sp.
TCCCACCTGCTCGATCTGTCCGGCAGACAGGTGGATGAATTCTCCGGTTCCCTTTTCATATCCCACTTCTTCCGCAATATGCATGGTCCGTTCGTGGCAGGTGAAGAGGAAAATCTGCTGCTTCTTTCCCAGTTCCATGAGGAAGCGCAGGGTTTCTCTCTGCCGCTTTTCATCGAAGCGGACAAAGATATCATCCAGCACAATAGGCAGGTTTTCAATCTGCTCGCCGAAAGACAGGGCCATGGCCAGGCGGATGGAGAGATAAACCTGGTCGCCGGTGCCGGAGGACCAGATTTTTTCATTTTTCACATCGTGCATGCTGTCTTCGATGAAGATGTCCTTACCGTTGTCGGAAATGTGCAGGGAATACTTGCCCATGGTCATTTCCTTCAGGAATTCATTGGCCATCTTCATGATTTCCGGCTGGCGGCCCGATTCATAAATGGACTGGGCCCGGTTGAGCAGTTCTTCCGTATACATGAGGGTAAGCCATTCCATAAGGGCGGATTTCAGTTCCGCTTCAATCCGTTCCTTTTTCTGCAGGGCTTCGGTGATGGAGTCATCGCCGGCCAGACGGAATATTTCATTGTCCATGGCGCCCTGGCTCCGCTGGAGTTCTCCCAGCTCCGCCGATTCCTCTTCAATTTCTCTGGTGAGACGGGTATGATCTTCCATCCACTGGTCATACTGTCCTGTTTCCAGGGCATGCCACAGGGACTGGAATTCTTCTTCTCCTCCTGCATACATGCGGAGGTCCTGTTTCACCCGTTCCCATTCCTTGACGATCTGGTCATGGTGTTCATGGGCATTGACTTTTTCCGCAAATTCTTCCGCATTTTTCGCATTCACCAGATTAAGCAGGGTATCCATTTCCCGCTGGCAGGATGCCCAGCTGTCATCAAGCTTGGCCATTTCCTGTTCATAGGATTCATGCTGCTTGTTCTTTTCCTGCAGTGCTTCCCATTCCAGGCTTCTCCGATGGTTTTCCTCGTAGATTTCCGCAATGCTGTCAGGGCTGACGGCATAGGGAAGGCCGGTGGCGGAAATAATGGATTTGGCCCGTTCGCAGAAGGCGTCCAGTTTGGCGTCAGTCTGTTCCAGGCGGAAATCAATGATTTTCCCCTTTCCTTCGGCGGAATAGATTTTCTGCCACTGTTCCTGCAGGGCGGAAAGATTTTCAAATCCCGTTTTGGGGAGGCGGTTCTTCTGGAGCCATTCATTCCATGCTTTTTCCGCCTTTTCTTTCTTCTCCCGGAGAATGGAGCCTTCCTCTTCCCAGTTTTTATGCTGCTGCTCCTGCTTCCGGATGGTTTCCTTTTTCCAGGAAACTGCCTGGCGCTGGGCCTGGTCTTTGTAGAAGCCGGACCGCTTTTCCTGCATCAGGTTATGGAAGGCTTTCAGTTCATCCACCGTTTTGGGCGCCTGTCCCGGGAATTTATCACTGATGGATCTGCGTTCCGTTTCCAGTGCTTCCTTCCGGGCAGACAGCTTTTCCAGGGTGCGGCCCTTCCGGTGGATGGTATGGCTGTGGAGTATGTAGAACAGAATGCCCAGCACCAGGGCGGCGGCGGCACCATAGACAGCCATGTATCCGGCCCTGGCCGTATAAAAGGCGGCCACTCCGCCGGCTGCCCCCAGGATGCATACCAGGCTCAGCCAGAACCAGGGGGTATATTTTTTATCTTCTGTGGCATTGATTTCCTCGATCTGGGACTGGATGTCCGCTTCCTCATGAAGCACCCGTTCCAGTCCGGCAGCCATGGATTCAATATTCTGCCAGTCCGACTCTGTCTGGGTAGAGGCGGTTTTGGCCATGTCTTCGGAAAGGGTTTCCACCTCCGGCTCCCGCTGGGCCCAGAAATGAAGCTCATTGTTCCGGACGCCCAGACTCTTGGAAAGCCGCCGGCCTTCCTCCCAGTCCACATTGACGCAGGGAGTATCAAGGCTCAGTGCATGGTCCCAGAGAGGCAGGCTGTATCCCAGATTGACGTAATCGATGCGCCAGTCCGCCTTTTCTTTTTCCATAGCCTCTGCATCGGCCTGGGTCTGTCTCCACTGGCCCAGATCCACGTACAGTTTTTCCAGCTCATCTTCCATGCCCAGCCAGGGAATGATTTCTTCCTTCTTCACCGGCTTGTAGGCATCCAGTTTTTCCTGCAGCGATTCTTTCTGGTCATGAATCACCTTCATCCGGTTCATAAGCTGGTTCCACTGCTCCTTGCCGTTGGAAGGGAACATGGTAACCTGCTTGGACAGGTCCAGCTGATGTTTCACATTAACCGCCTGCTGATAGTATTTCCAGGCGCCCAGCCGTTTTTCCAGCCGGCTGTTTTCTTCATTGTCCTCATCCAGCTTTTTGCGAAGAGCGGCAATTTTTTCCTTCATTTCGCTCTGTTTGCGCTGAAGGTCGGAAAAGTCCTTTTCCTGATGGGAAAGGCTGTCCAGCTCTTTTTCCGCTTCTTCCAGCTCCTGAGCCAGCTGGTTGATTTTCCGCTTGCCCTGGGTGCTGGACGTAAAAAGCTTGGCCTTGGACGCTTCAATGTCCGCACGGACATTGGCCAGCTTATCGCCGCCCTGGAGCATAAAGAATCGGCTTCTTACGCTGTCATTGGACAGGAAGGAAGCGCCCTGCAGGTCTTCCAGCCCTACGGCAAATATTTTTTCATAAATGGAGCGGTTCAGTCCGTGCCACCACACAGCAGGCAGGTCTTCACTGAACTTCACATGGTTTTCATTTTCAAACCACTGTTCCTTTTCATTTCGATAGACACGGTAAAACTGGCCGTCGGACCGGACAAATCCCATATTGCCCCGTCTTCCCTGCCATTTTCCCCGGGGATAGCCGAAAAGCATATCCCTTATGAACCGGAGCATGGTGGTTTTTCCGCTTTCATTTTCCCCCATTACAATGTTGAGGGAACTTTGAGAGGGCTGCCAGGAAGCATGATTATATATACCATACTGCTCCAGCTGCAGATCAGTGATTTTCATTGTCTTCCTCCTCTTCCGTCAGCATTTCCGCTCCCAGAAGCTCTGATTTTTGAAATGCATACAGCAGATCTTCGTCAGAAAGGGACTGCAGCAGCTTTTTATATTTTACAAATTCCGGCTGCTTTTCCGCTGTCCGCCGAAGTTCTTCCTTCTTCTTTTCCGGATCCATCTGGTTCACGGCGTCAAAGGCCTTCAGGAAATTGCCGGTCACATCCGGCAGCTCCCTGCGCTCTTCCAGATGGAGCAGGCTCCTGGTCCTGTCCTCCAGTCGGACGAACCAGGCAAAAAGATAGCGGAACTGTTCCTTGTCGTTCAGGGACTGGAGAATAAAGTCTCTCCCGTCTTCTGTAGAAAGGATTTTGTGAAGAGGTCCGCTTCCCGTACATACAAGACGGATAATGTTGGGCCGTCCGGTCAGCTCCTTCAGCCCGGACCGGCGTTTCGTAACAGCCTGTATCAGTTCCTCCGTCTGGGAGAAGGGGGATATATCCACCACCATGTCCATCCAGCGGATCACGTCGGTTTCAATGAACTTCAAGGTCACTGTCCCGTAGGCTCCTACATCCACCAGGTAACAGCCTCTCACGCCTGTTTCCTTCAGGCTCAGCCCCTGGGTATTGCCGGGATATACGATGTAGGGAGAAGTAGAAAGAGTCTTTCTTGTATGCACGTGGCCCAGGGCCCAGTAGTCCATGCCGGCGGCTTTCAGATCATCCACCGTGCAGGGCGCATAGGGAGAAGAAGCGGCTCCCGCTTCCGTATGGAGCATGCCGATGGCAAAGCCGTCATCCTTTTCCCTGTGAAACTGGAGAGCCAGATTTTCCTTCACATGTCTGGTCTTATAGGAAATTCCGTAAATGGTGGCAGCCTTTTCTCCATCCTTCATGAGAGGAAAGGAGGTCACCTTGTCTGCCGGGAAAATATGAACCGTTTCCGGCAGAGGGATATCCGCTCTCCAGGCTTCGCCGGGATCATGGTTGCCATGGACGATAAAAACCTCAATGCCCCCCTGGGCCGCTCTGTACAGCTCACGGGCAAAGGACATCTGGGCTGCCAGACTGTGGTGATCCCCGTTATATACATCGCCGGAAATCAGGATGGCATCCACCCTGTTTTCCAGTGCTGCATCCACCACTTTTTCAAAGGCTTTAAAGGTAGCCTTGCCGATCTGTTCATTCCAGGGACCGCTGCTTCCCATACGGATATCACTGAACGGTTCCCCCAGATGGAGATCAGCGCAATGGATAAAAGAAAAATGTTTACCCATAAGTCCTCCTCAATTTATATTTATCTGCCTGTATTCATCAGCCGGTGATTCACCGGCGGCAGAAAACTGTATTTCCGAAGGCAGGCGCCCTGCCGGTGCGGGGTTTCACCCCTGCACGCTTCGCTTCAGGCCGAGGGTTCAGTCCGGAATGGGCTTCGCCTTCCGGACGGTTTGAGGGCCCTGCGGCCTTAGGGCGCTTTCCTCTTATTTTATCACATTCCCTCTTTTTACAGGAGAAAGAGTATATCCCCGATAAAAAAGAAATCACAAAAGAACTGCGGCAGAAAAAGCCGCAGTTCTCGTGAAGTTTCATTTCCGGAAAGCACTGATTTCACAGCTGCCCGGTGAATCCATGCTTTCTTTACATAGCGTCGTAAATGTCCGCCACCGCATCATATTCCTCATCCGTGGGCGGAACATAGACCGGTTCGCCGTCTTCGTCCCTGTCAATACGGGCAAGGATAATATCCGGCTCTTCTTCCTCTTCTGCTTTTTCCGGTATGGATACCAGAACGGCAAATTCTTTGCCTGCGAAGGGAATGACCGTATCCTGGACATAATCCTTTTCACTGCCGTCAGGGCCGGTGATGGTAATAATAATGGGGTCTTCTTTTTTCTCGGTCATAGGTTTATCCTCTGTTTTTAAAAGAAAGATGCTGCAGATATCCTTCCAGAATAGCCACAGCTGCCATTTTATCTATGACTTTCTTTCGTTTCTTCCGGCTTACGTCGGCAGCGATAAGCTGTTTCTGCGCCATCACGGTAGTCAGCCTTTCGTCCCAGAAATGGTAGGGAATGTCCGGGAAGGCTTCCGCCAGCTCCCGGGCAAAGGCTTCTGTCCGCTCCACCCGGATGCCTCTGGAGCCATCCATGTTGAGGGGCAGGCCGATAACGAATTCTTCCACCTTGTACTCATCGGTGAGTTCCCGAAGCCTTTTGAAATCAGCTTCTCTGGTAGTATGCCGGATCGTTTCCAGTCCCTGGGCGGTCCAGCCGAAGAGGTCGCTCACAGCCACGCCGATGGTGACGGAGCCCACGTCAAGACTCATGATCCTCATATCAGAGGCCTTTATGCTTCACGTAGAAACGGACAAGCTCTTCCACCAGTTCATCTCTTTCAATGCCGGAAATCAGCCTTCTTGCGTCATGACGGCTGGTGATATATGTCGGTTCTCCTGAAACAAGATATCCTACAAGCTGAACCGTAGGATTGTGCCCTGCTTCTTTCAGAGCCCCATAGACTTCCTGCAAAATCATGGCAGCCTGCCGGTTCTCTCCTTCATCGGCATTGGTATTAAATAAAATTGTTTCATCAGAGACTGACATAAATATCCCTCCTTAATCAAGCATGTCTGCTATGGCTGCTACGCCTGCACTGACTGCATCTTCCAGTTTAGAAGTATCACGGCCTCCGGCCTGTGCTACTGCGGGCTTGCCGCCACCGCCGCCGCCGCATACTTTGGCTGCTTTGGAAACGACCTTGCCCATATGGATGCCCGCTTTCACCGCTTCAGGGGAAGCCATGCCCACCAGGTTGACCTTGTCTCCGGATACGGTACCCAGAATAAAGGCACCTCCTGTCAGCTTGGCCTTCACCACATCCGCTGCCTTGCGGAGATCATCCATGGTATCTGCATGAATTACGGCACCGAAGAAAGGAATGCCTTTCTTTTCCTGAAGATTCTTCATGATGGTGTCCAGTTCATCTTTTGTCTGCTGTTTCTTCAAAGATTCCAGCTGCCGTTCCAGGTCCTTCACTTCTGCCAGCACTTTTTCAATCTTCTCAGGGATGTTTTCTACCTTTCCCTTCAGAAGAGCTGCAGAAGAAGCCAGGAGAGCCCGGTCAGCCTTCATCATTTCATAGGCTTTCTTGCCGGTCACTGCTTCGATACGGCGCAGTCCGGAGCCGATGCCGCCTTCGCTGATAATCCGGAAGGAACCCAGTTCCCCGGAATTTTTCACATGGCTGCCGCCGCAGAGTTCCTTACTGAAATCTCCCACGGAAACCACCCGCACCACAGAGCCGTACTTTTCTCCGAATAGGGCCATGGCACCGGATTTCTTTGCTTCTTCCAGAGGCATTTCCACAATGGATACAGGAAGGGCATGGAGAATTTCCCGGTTCACTGCTGCTTCCACCGCTTCCAGCTGTTTGGCGGAAAGAGGTTCCGGCCAGGTGAAATCGAAACGGAGACGATCGGGAAGAACCAGAGAACCGGCCTGGTTGACCTGGCTTCCCAGCACTTCACGAAGAGCGGCCTGCAGCATATGGGTGCCTGTATGGTTCCTTGCCAGGTCTTCTCTTCTTTCCCGGTCTACGACTGCCTTCACCGTATCTCCTTCGCGGATGGTGCCTTCGCGGACAGTGCCAATCACATAAATAATGCCGTCGGGCAGTTTTTTCGTATCTTCTACGTCAATGACGCCTTCTTCACCGGTAATGGTGCCGGTGTCGCCGATCTGGCCGCCGCCTTCGGCATGGAAGGGGTTGTTCTGCAGAATGGCAGTCACTTCTGTGCCGTCAGCTGCTTCTTTGATTTCCTTTCCGTCTCTGCCCAGAAGAAGGAGCTTTGTTTCTCCGTCTCTGTCTTCCGCGGTAAGGCTCTTTGCATCCAGTTTGGTGGTATCCGGAGTTGCTACTTTAGCGGAAACCTTGGCACGGGCTGCACGGGCTCTTTCCTTCTGTTCCGCCATGGCTGCCTCAAAGCCTTCCTTATCAATGGTGAGGCCCTGTTCCTTGGCGATTTCATCGGTCAGTTCCCAGGGGAAGCCGTAGGTATCATAGAGCTTGAATACCTTGTCCCCGGAAAGGATGGTACCCTGCTTTTTCTTTGTATCTTCCAGCATTTCGGAAAGAAGATCCGTGCCTGCATTCAGGGTGGAATGGAATCTTTCTTCTTCTACGCCGGCTACTTTCTTAATGAAAGCCTGTTTATCCACCAGTTCCGGATATGCCGGTTTCATCATGCTGATAACCACATCGATCATCTGGCCGATGAAGGCATCCTGGATGCCCAGCAGTTTTCCGAAACGGACTGCACGGCGCAGGATTCTGCGGAGTACATAGCCCCGTCCTTCATTGGACGGAAGGATGCCGTCGGCGATCATGTTGGTAATGGCACGGGCATGGTCGGAAATGACTTTCAGGGCTACATCTCCCTGGGCGCTGCTGCCGTAGGGCACGCCGGAAAGAGCAGCCGCTTCTTCAATAATCGGGAAGAACAGATCGGTTTCGAAATTGTTCTTCTTTTTCTGCAGCACTGCAGCCAGACGTTCCAGGCCTGCGCCGGTATCAATGTTCTTCTTGGCCAGAGGCAGGTAGGAGCCGTCCTTCTGACGGTCATACTGAGAGAATACGAGGTTCCAGATTTCCAGGAAGCGGTCGCCGTCGCCGCCCATCTGGTTTTCGGGGTCTGTACCGAATTCTTCGCCCTGGTCATAGAAAATTTCAGAGTCCGGGCCGCAGGGTCCTTCCCCGATTTCCCAGAAGTTATCAGACAGCGGATAAATGTGGTTTTCCGGAAGTCCGATCATTTTATGCCAGTAATCATGGGCTTCATTGTCATCCGGATAAATGGTGACATAGAGACGGGACTGGTCAAGTTTTAATACTTCCGTCAGGAATTCCCAGGCCCAGGAAATGGCTTCCTTCTTAAAATAGTCTCCAAAGGAGAAATTGCCCAGCATTTCGAAGAAGGTATGATGGCGGGCGGTATGACCTACATTTTCAATATCGCCGGTACGGATACACTTCTGGCTGGTGGTCACCCGATGACGGGGCGGTTCCACCTTTCCTGTGAAATAGGGCTTCAAAGGCGCCATGCCGGCACCAATCAGCAGAAGACTGGGGTCATCCTTCGGGATCAGAGAAAAACTCTTCAATCTCAGATGGCCTTTTTGATTTTCAAAAAATGAAAGATATGATTCGCGAATATCATTGCCCTTCATGATAAACCCCCTTAAACTAGTTATGTTCTTCATTATATATGACTTGCAACGTCCATGCAAATAGATATTTGTTTATAGATTGAGTCCGAAATAAAATTCCAGGCGGCTCCGGACCCCCTCCCGAAAGCCGGGAATGATCGAAAGGCCGGTGTACTCCTGTAAAGCGGTTCCGCTTCCAGGCCCAATCCCCACTAACCGCCGATTTCCTTTTCCAGACGGATCACTGCCAGCTGCTTGCCCAGATTTTTATATTTTACTTCATCATACTGCGCATAATAGATATGCTCATTTAAATCGCCTTCGACTTCCACATGGCCCACCGGATCGATGAACCGGGAATGGCCTCCCAGCTGCACGCCGTGGTAGGTGCCTACCATATTGACTGCGCAGATGCACATGCCGTTTTCGATGGCCCTGGCCCGGGTAAGCACATCCCACTGGGGCAGATGGGCTTTCGGCCAGGATGCGGGAGCCAGCACCAGGGTGGTGCCTGCCTTGGCCATTTTCCGCCACATTTTAGGAAAATAAAATTCGTAGCATACGGCCATGCCGGTCCTGACGCCGCCAATGTCCGTATTCATCAGATGAGAGCCGGGCACCATGAGTTCCGCTTCCAGATAGCCGTAAAAAAGATGGCGCTTGCTGTAATGGGCCTGTATCCTGCCGTCCGGGCCGAAAAGAATACCCATGTTCTTTACAGCTCCGTCTTTTTCCATGGGCAGTGTCCCTGCTTCCAGGGTAATGTGATGGAAGGAAGCAAAGGAGGAAAGCCTGTCCAGAAGCCCATCGTTCACCCGGGTGACCCGGTTTTCAAAATCATGAAAATTATATCCGATGGTCCAGAGCTCCGGCAGCACCAGCACATCTGCTCCATGCGCCGCTTCTTCCATCATGGAAAATGCGTGCCGGATATTTCTTTCCTTATCTCCTTCTGCCACATCCATCTGCAGCATCGCTATTTTCATTCCATCACCCCGCCATTTCTGACATATTTATATATTCATATAATCCCGCAGTTTTACGATTTCCGGACAGGTCCGGGATATTCTCATCAATCAACACAAAAGGCTGTATCGGAAATATCCGGGAAGCATGGACTTCATTAAAGAACCCCATTGTAACGGCGCTTCTAAGCAAATATTTCTTTACAGCCCTCTTGTATTTCATCCTGATCCTTACAGCACCCGGTTGGCTCCAACATACCGGTCATGCCAATATCCGTTCTTCATGGTTGCTACCGCCACACCCCGGCTGCTGGTAGCACTGATGAAGTATCCATCTCCCAGATAGAGCCCGGAATGAGAAATTCCTTCATCATAGGTTCTGAAGAACACAAGATCTCCCGGTTCCAATGCATTGACAGACACCTTCCGTCCGGAAAGATACTGTTCATCTGCCGCCCGGGGAAGTATAATGCCCTTTCGGTTAAATACATACTGAATAAAACCGGAGCAGTCAAATCCGCGGGGAGTGGTGCCGCCAAACTGGTAAGGCACACCCACATACTTCTTGGCTTCTGCCGTAATGGCCTGCACTGTTTCACTTACAGGACCCGGCTTATGCCATTCCACCCGGGAATCATCGATTCCCACATAGGGAATAGAAGCATTGCCCCGGCCTGCTGTTTTGGCCGGTTTTGCTGTATACATGCTTTTCCCCATGAGCGCTTTATAGGTTACCGGTCCTACGATGCCGTCAGCTGCCAGATGCCTTCTTTTCTGAAATTTTTTCACTGCATTGCAGGTAGCTGCATTATAATTTCCATCCGTTTTGACTTTAAAGCCATACACATTAAGCCGTTTCTGCAGATTCCTGACTTCCGTTCCCTGGGAGCCGATCATGTAATCTGCCTGAACCATTCCTGCTGTACCCATAGCAAGCACGCCTGTCAACAGCAGAACGCACAGTTTCTTCTTCATGCCTGCACTTCCTTTGACTCTACATCATACATCCAATACGCATCCAATTTCATAATTATCCAGTTTATCATACTAATTTCTCTTTTATTTTACCACAATCAGGAATGGATTTCCTCAATAAAATCAAGGAATTACGGGTAATTTACCGGAAAATCAGAGGAAAAAGGAGTGCAGAGAGTCCGGAGAAGAAGGCGGATCCCCGCCGGCAGAACCGGTATTTTCTCTTTATTTGATATACTCTACCGCTTCCGATAAATGTCTGATGAATACCATGGAATCCAGCATGCCCTCCATGCCGCTGCTCTTGCAGAAGTCCGTCACTTCTTCCCTGTTTCCTTCAGGAAGGAGGAAACGGTCAAATTTCATTTTCGCCGCTTCCTTCAGCCGGGGACCGATTTTGGAGACAGGCATGATTTCTCCCGTCAGTCCGATTTCACCAAGGGCCATAAGCCCGGCAGGAAGAGGAATCTCTTTTTTCACCGATACCAGGGCCAGAGCGACAGAAAGATCCGCCGCCGTTTCCCTGACCCGGAATCCGCCGGCCACATTCAGATACACATCATCGCTGGAAAAGGGAATCCTCACCCGTTTTTCCAATACCGCCAGCAGTATAATCATGCGGTTGTAGTCATAACCCGCTGCAATCCGCCGCGGAATGGCAAGCACCGAGTGGACTGTAAGGGCCTGGATTTCCACCAGCACCGGCCGCAGCCCCTCCATGCAGGCTGCCACCATGGAACCAGGCGCCGCATCGCTCCGGTTGCGGAGCATGTATTTCGACGGATCCTCAATCCCTTTCAGACCATTGCCTTCCATGACGAAAAGGCCTGATTCCGCCGTGGAGCCGAAGCGGTTTTTTACGGTGCGAAGCACCCGGAACTGGTAGCTTCTATCCCCTTCCAGATAAAATACCACGTCCACCATATGTTCTAAAATTCTTGGGCCGGCCAGATTTCCTTCCTTCGTCACATGGCCGATGATCATGACGGAAATATTGGTTTTCTTGGCAAACCGCACCAGAGCCGCCGTACAGTCCCGGATCTGGGCAGGGCTTCCCATGGGAGAATCAACGCCGGAAATATACATGGTCTGAATGGAATCGATAACCAGCATGGAGGGCTTCAGCCGTTCCGCTTCCTTCAGAATACTGTCAATGCTGCTGCCTGCATAAATATAGCAGTTGGCATCGTTCACATGAAGCCTTTCCGCCCGGAGCTTCACCTGGATTTCCGATTCTTCCCCGCTGCAGTAAAGCACGTCCTTTCCCTGGGAGGCCATGGCATGGCAGATCTGGAGTATCAGCGTGGATTTGCCGATACCCGGTTCGCCGCCCCATAAAATGACAGAACCCGGAACGATCCCGCCGCCCAGCGGCCGATCCACCTCTCTCATATGCAGGAGAATCCGCTGATCTCCCTCATAGCGGATGGAGGAAAGCTTCTGCGGTACGGCGCGGCTGCCCGGTTCTTCCGAAAAGGCAGCCCCCAGTCCTTTCGGAGCCGGTGTCTCCACCCGTTCCTCCAGGGTATTCCATTCGCCGCACTGGGGACAGCGGCCCATCCATTTCAATGTTTCAGCTCCGCAGTTGGAGCATATATATTTGGTACGTACTTTGTTGGCCATGAATTACTCCTTTGGGGATAACCGATAATAAATACTGGAAAAAATAAGAAGGCAGGGCGCAGGCCGGAGGCTTTATCCTCCTAGCCAGGGATTCAGATATTTCGCAGGGCCGCCGGTCCATGAACTCCTCCATGCACTGCCGATATTTTAAAAGCAAAAAAATGGAGCCATGCATTATGCACAGCTCCATTATACTACACTTCAGAGGCGCCTATTATTCAGCCTTGAATGTGAGTTTATCCTTGTCATCCTTGCCTACATGGAGGACTTTCTTATCTTTCAGCCCATCCTGCAGAATGATTTCGGAAATCGGATCTTCCAGTTCTTTCTGGATGGTTCTCTTCAACGGACGGGCACCGTATTCCACATCGGTACCATGGCTGATGAGAATCTTCTTGGCTTCATCAGAAACGTCCAGAGCCACATGGAAGTGTTCCAGTTTGCCGGATACTTTTTTCAGCATAAGGTCCACAATGGCAGAGAGATTTTCCGGAGTCAGCGGATGGAATACTACGATTTCATCGATTCTGTTGATGAATTCCGGACGGAAGGTCCGTTTCACCTGATCCAGAATCATGGTTCTGATTTCTTCGAAGGAATTCTGCTTTTCTTCCTTCTCACCGGAAGAGAATCCCAGCTGTTTCATATGACCTTTCAGGAAATTGGATCCCAGGTTGCTGGTCATAATGATGACGCAGTTGGTGAAATCCACGGTTCTGCCCTGGCCATCGGTCAGACGGCCGTCATCCAGTACCTGCAGGAGGATATTGAAGAAATCCATATGCGCTTTTTCCACTTCATCGAAGAGGATGACGCTGTAAGGATTGCGGCGGACAGCATCGGTGAGCTGGCCACCTTCTTCATAGCCTACATATCCTGGAGGTGCACCGACCAGACGGGAGACTTCATGTTTCTCCATATATTCGGACATATCGAAACGGATCATATTCTTTTCGCTGCCAAACATACATTCAGCCAGAGCTCTTGCCAGTTCGGTTTTGCCCACACCAGTAGAACCCAGGAAGAGGAAGGAACCGATCGGACGTTTCGGATCCTTCATGCCTGCTCTTGCACGGCGGATAGCCGTAGCCACAGCATGAACAGCTTCATCCTGGCCGATGACTCTCTTATGCAGTTCATCTTCCAGATGGAGCAGCCGTTCCGAATCGCTCTTTTTCAGATTCTGCAGCGGCACGCCGGTCCATTTGGACACTACTTCCGCCACATCTTCTTCCGTTACGGTCAGATGGTCATGATCGCCGCCCTTCCAGTCTTTCTTCAGGGCATCGATTTCAGACTGCAGCTTCTTGGCCTGGTCTCTGTAGATGGCTGCTTTTTCAAAGTTCTGAGAAGAAACGGCAGCTTCCTTTTCCTTATTAATGGATTCCAGCTCTCCTTCTTTCTTCTTCAGGCCTTCCGGTGCAGAGGAAGCTTCCATACGGACTTTGGCTGCTGCTTCATCAATGACATCGATGGCTTTATCAGGCTGGAAGCGGTCGGTAATATAACGGCCGGAAAGTTCCACTGCCGCTTTCAGTGCTTCATCCGTAATTTTAGCCTTGTGGAAGGCTTCATAGCGGTCACGCAGCCCTTTCAGAATTTCCAGGGTATCCTTCGGAGTCGGTTCGCCCACTTTGACCGGCTGGAAACGGCGTTCCAGGGCAGCATCCTTTTCAATATATTTCTTGTATTCCTTCAGAGTGGTTGCACCGATGCAGCGCAGTTCCCCTCTTGCCAGTGCCGGTTTCATAATGTTGGCTGCATCCATGGAGCCTTCGCTGGAGCCTGCGCCCACCAGGGTATGCAGTTCATCCACAAAGAGGATCCAGTCCGGATGCTTCTTCACTTCTTCAATCACTTTTTTCAGTCTTTCCTCAAATTCGCCTCTGTACTTGGTACCGGCTACCACAGAGGACATGTTGAGGGAAATAATATGACAGTTTTTCAGAATTTCCGGCACATCATTACTTACAATGCGCTGTGCCAGGCCTTCTGCAATGGCCGTCTTGCCTACGCCCGGTTCACCGATGAGGACCGGATTGTTCTTGTTACGACGGGACAGAATCTGAATGACACGGTTGATTTCGTCGTTACGGCCGATGACCGGATCGATTTTGCCCTGTTTGGCTTTTTCATTCAGGTCTACGGCAAAGCCGTCCAGATCGCCAAGATCAGCCGATTTATCCGATTTGCCGCTGTCTTCAGAAACAAATTTTTCAAAAGCCTTCTGCAGTTTATCCTGGGTGACGCCAAAGCCTTCCAGAATACGCACAGCCAGGCCGCTGCCTTCACGCAGAATGCCGAGAAGCAGATGTTCTGTGCCTACATAGGAATTGCCCAGTTCGTTGGCTTCCTCCACAGCCAGCTCCAGCACTCTTTTGGTTCTGGGCGCCGTATATATTTCACCGGTGGAAAAAATGGATCTTCCCTGGCTGTACTGAGCCAGAAGCTGTTCTACCGCTTCCACGGTAACGCCCAGAGAATTCAGAATCTTGCCGCCGGCCGTATCTTTTTCATGGGCAATGCCCAGAAGAAGATGTTCGGTGCCGATGTAGTCACTGCCCAGTTTGGCAGCTTCGGAACCGGCAAATTTCCAGGCGTTTTTCACGCCGTCTGTAAATCTATCTTCCATATGAACTCCTCCTTTACTTGAGAGTGAATGGTACTTTTTATTGATATCTATACGATAAAATTGACTCAAAATGAATCAATGAATAATCAGAAGTTTTTCAATGCATCCCGCAGGAGAGCGGAACGCCACATTTCCATATCCTTTTCATTTCCTTCCTCCGTGTGGGTGATTTCCGCCACCTGGCTGTCGGGAATGAGGGAATAGAGCCGGTAAAAGGTCAGGCCGTCTTCATCGGGAATCATGTCTGCATTAATTCCCATGCGGATGAGACCGGACAGATAGAGCCCTTCTTCCCGGCTCATGCGCCTTGCATATTTCAGAATGCCCAGCGCCCGCCAGATTCTGTCCCGGAGTACATCCTCCGAGCTCTGGAAGGTTTCTTTCCACAGCTTTCCTTCTTCCTCGCTGATTTCCTGAAGGATTTTATCCAGTTCCGATACGTAGTCCACTTCCCGGATTCCCAGGGAGCGGGTATTCTCTATCAGATAGAAGGGATAGCGGCTGTCTGCCTTTCCCGCCGCCGGAGACAGATGAAATCCGCGGAGTTCCAGGAACTCTGACAGATTTCCTATCCTGTCGTGGACGGAGAAACCGGGCAGAAAGAGAAGGGCTGTCATTTTCATGCCGGAACCGGTGAACTGAGGTGAAGAAGTCAGGTACCCGAATTCCCGGTCAAAGGCATACTCCAGAACCTGGGAAGCTTCCTCCACCAGACGGGTGGTCCGTTTCCACAGGCTGAAAATGGTATTTCCGCCGGATAATCCGAGGAACCCCAGATGATCACCTACGTTGGTCCGGATTGCCAGGCTGCCGTCCTCATTGAGATAGAGACGGTTGTTCCCATCCAGTCCCCCTTCTCCTTCCGGAAGATATCCTTTTTCTTTCAAAAGGTCTTTTTCCGATCCGTTCAGGGATTCCAGAGAATAGGGAATAAAGGGGCCGTATCCATGATCATTGAGGCTTTGCACCGCTTCATCTACCTTCTTCAGTGCCTCCGCCTTTTCCTCCTCTTTCAGCCGGGCGGGAAAATGCATATCCTTCAGATTCCGCAGAAGCTCCATCCTCGTGAAGATGACGGGGTCATTCTTGGCAATCTGTGCCCACCGGGGAAGCTCGTTTCCCAAAACTTCATCCAGCGTCATTTGGATGTGCCTCCTTTGCCTTCCTGTTCCAGTTTATGAATCTCATCTCTCACCTTGGCTGCTTCCTCATATTTTTCCTCGGCTACCAGTTTGCCCAGCTGGTCTCTGAGCTCCGTAAGTCTGGGCGATTCTTTCCTGGCTTCCGCCTTTTTCGGTTCCTCGCCTTTATACCGGTGGTCGCCCTGCATATGCTGGAAGGCCGGACGGAGTTTATCACGAAATGCTTCATAGCATCCCGGGCAGCCCAGAAGGCCGTCTTTTTTGAAATCTTCATATTTTTTCCCGCATTCCGGGCAGGCAAGGCTTTCAATGGCCGTTTCTGCCGGACGGAACAGAGAATTCATAAAACCATCGTTAAAGAAACTGTCAAAACTGTTTCTGAAGAGATCACGGCCGAAGAAATCCATGGACGGGTTCATGAGATTTTCTTTTGCCGCGCACTCCCGGCACAGATGCCTTTCTGTTCTATTTCCATTTACGATCTGTGTCACATGGACTACAGCTTCTCTTCCATGACAGCGATCACAAAGCATAATTTATTCTCCTTTCAAGGCCCACTCTATGCGGTGAATCATTGTCTTGGCCGCCTCTCTGCGGTGGCTTTCAGGACAAAACTCCAGCATGGTCCGGGTCATTGCACAAATCAGCCGGTATTCCTGACCGGAAATAATGTCATAATCTACGAGCATTCGGTAGTACCCGTCCAGTCCGTTTTCTATGGCCTGGATACTGTTGGGATTTTCCTTTCCCCGGGACTGGCCTTTGCTCTTTTCCTCACGGTCCTGCGTAGAAGGAGAGAATTTACCCGTTTCCTGCGGATTTCCGCTCCTCAGGGATATCTTGATATATCCGCCGCTTCCTCTTCGGGACTCTACTACAAACCGGTCATCGGAAGAAAAACGGGTATTGATGACGTAGGTCACCTGGGACGGGGCGCATTCTAACAGATCCGCCACATCCTTTCTCTTTAGCAGCACCTGGTCGCTGGTCTGCTTGTCCAGCATTTCCAGAATGAACTTTTCAATCCTGTCTGATAACATTGTATTATTCATTTGACACTCACCGCTTTCTTTAGCCTCTCTCAACTTTCAGTCCTATTATATAGCTTTAAAGTCAAATAGTCAATAGGTTAAATAAAAAATTTTTACTTTTCTTTTTTCCGGGACAGATATGTATTTTTCCCCTGTTTTTACCGATATATTTAAGAATTCTATTTTGATTTCTCCATAAAAAAGACCCTTCTTTCATGACGAAAAAAGGATCTTTTTCTTTATTTTGACTTTTCTTTTTGACTTTTTATTTACATATCAAAGGACTCATCCTCCACCCCTGCTTCCCGCAGGGCAGAAAGAATAACAGATGAGGAAAATCCTCTCCGCAGGAGAAATGAGGCCGCCTTCCTGTAGTTGGTCAGCAGGGAAGGCATGGTCTTGGCCCGCGCTGCAAGGAGGCGGAAGGCATTGTCCCTTTCCTCCTCTTCCGGAATCCGATAAGGGCAGGGAAGCCCACGGGCTTTCATCTTCTGAAGAATGTAGGAATTGCCGTAGCACCGGCGGCTGCGGAAGGCACGAAATACATCCTCCGCCAGACTTTCATCATCCACATAGCCGTAATGCTTCAGCTTATCCACTGTATCTTCTATGTCTTCTTCCCCGTAGCTTCTCTCCTTCAGTTTCCGGCGCATTTCCATTTCACTCTGGCCCCGGTATTTCAGGAGATGGAGGGCTGCTTCATAGCAGCTCTTCTCAGTTTTCCCCGTCTTGTTCCGATAATACGCCATCTTCGAAGTGATCCGGTTCTACAACAAGGGTATCGCGGATGATCCGGTCGATTTCATCCGCCACATCCGGGTGTTCCTTCAGATAGGTCTTGGCTGCCTCCCGGCCCTGGCTGATACGGCTTCCCTTATAGGAATACCAGGCGCCGCTCTTCTGGATAATATCCATGTTGACGGCAATATCCAGAAGGGTGCCTTCCTTGGAAATCCCTTCCCCGTACATAATATCAAATTCTGCCACTTTGAAAGGCGGTGCCACCTTGTTCTTCACTACTTTGGCACGGGTTCTGTTGCCGATTACTTCCGTACCGTTCTTAATAGCTTCCGCTCTTCTGATTTCAATACGCATGGATGCATAGAATTTCAGTGCCCTGCCGCCAGTGGTGGTTTCCGGATTTCCGAACATGACGCCCACTTTTTCACGGATCTGGTTGATGAAAATGACAATCGTCCTGGACTTGCTGATAATTCCTGTCAGCTTGCGGAGAGCCTTGCTCATGAGACGAGCCTGAAGCCCTACGGACTGATCGCTGATATCTCCCTCAATTTCCTGCTTGGGAACCAGGGCAGCCACGGAGTCGATGACCACAATATCCACAGCTCCGCTCCGTACCAGGGATTCGCAGATGGAAAGGGCCTGTTCCCCGCTGTCCGGCTGGGAAATCAGAAGATCTTTCGTATCCACGCCCAAATGATGGGCATACATGGGATCCAGCGCATGTTCCGCATCAATAAAAGCAGCGACGCCGCCCAATTTCTGTGCTTCTGCAATGGCATGAAGAGCCAGGGTGGTTTTACCGGAAGATTCAGGGCCGTAAATTTCAATGACCCTTCCTCTTGGATATCCGCCAACGCCTACGGCAATATCCAGAGCCAGGGAACCGGTAGGAATCACATCAATATCCAGCTTGTCTCCCATATCTCCCAGGCGCATAATGGAGCCTGCTCCGAATTCTTTTGTAATCTGGTGCATGGCACTTTCAAGAGCCTTTCTTTTTTCCGGGCTTAATTCTGTTTGGTTTGCCATGGAAATCCTCCTTCAACTGCATTTAAAAGTAAAGTTGATCAATAAGGTTACAGGATCTTTCAGATCCTGCCATTCTATTATCATGTCAGCGCTGCCGATCTCTGCCGGAAGCAGCATTACCGGCGCCGCTGAATTCATAAATCATCCTGTTTTTTCTCTTTCAGGCGCTCGGCATAGGAAAGAATATAGTACAGTGCTTTTTCCGCAGCGCCATACCGCACGCTTCTGCGGGACCCAAAGAACTGTTCCTGATAAACTTTCGTGCCCAGCGGGCCCGTAATTCCGATATAGACAAGACCGGGCTCTTCTCCCCGTTCTCCCCGGCCGGGGCCGGCATAGCCGGTGGTAGAAACAGCAATGTCGCTGCCATAGAGATTTCTGGAGCCTTCCGCCATCTGAGCGGCCACAGGACCGCTTACTGCTGTCAGTTCGTCCAGCGTATCCTTCCTGACGGAGAGCACCTTCTCCTTGGCTTCATTCCAATAGGTGACGGCACTTCCTTTAAAATAGGAAGAACTTCCGGGATTGTCGGTGAGGAATTTCCCGATGAGTCCGCCGGTACAGGATTCTGCCGCGCTTACGGTGAAGCCTTCCTGCAGAAGCAGATGGTGCAGATCATTCAGCACATCCCCTTCCAGGTGATACCGGCTGACCCTGATCCTTCCTTCAATTTCTTCCGCCATGTTCTCTATGAGTTCCATCACTTCCGCTTCATCAGCTCCCCGGGCTGTAATACGGACAGCCACATAGCCCGGTCTGGCCAGAAGGGCCAGGGTGGGATTGGACTGATTCCGCAGCAGATCTCCTATTTTCTCTTCGATTTCCGCTTCCGTCATCTGTACGGCAGAAAGGACAAGAGAGCGGATCAGACCCTGAGAACCCAGTTTTTCTGTAAGCCAGGGCATGACATGATTTCGCATCATGGTCTTCATCTCAAAGGGAGGACCGGGGAGGTGCACCAGGATTTTCCCGTTCCTGCACAGGGCGCATCCGCTGGCTGATCCCGCATCGTTGGGGAAAAGATGGGCGCCCTCTGCAAACCAGGCCTGCCGGTCCAGGGAAGAAAGAAAAGGCCTCTTTTTGTCTTCATAGTATTTCTTCAGCCGCTTCGATTCTTCCTCCACATGGACCAGAGAAAGTCCCATGGCCTGGGCGCCGGCTTTTTTTGTAATATCTCCCAGTGTGGATCCCAGACCGCCGGAGGTAATAACGAGATCTGCTCTGGAAAGAGCTGTCCGGAAAGCCTCCTCCATGCGGCGGGGGTTGTCTCCTACCACTGTCATATAGGCCACTGTATATCCATGCTCATTCAGGAAAGAAGCCAGCCACTGGGCATTTTCATTGGCAATTTCACCCAGCAGCAGTTCCGTTCCTGTGGTAACGATTTCTGTAATCATAATTTTTCCTGGAAAAGTTAAATTCTTTCCGCAATCAGATCATAGGCATAGCCGTCTACAATTTTTACTTTTACAAAATCTCCGGGCTTCAAATCTCCCGGATTGTCAATATATACGTTTCCATCCACTTCAGGTGCCTGGAAGGCAGTCCTTCCCTTCGCCTGCATGTGTCCTTCCCCGTCGTCTACCAGCTCTTCCACCAGCGCTTCCGTTTCCATGCCGATCAGCTCTTCATTATTTTCTTCTGAAATACCGGCCTGGATAGCCATGAGCTCATGATAACGGTTTTCCTTCACTTCTTCCGGAATCTGTCCCGTCATCTTTGCTGCCGGTGTGCCATCCTGGGGCGAAAACTTGAAAGCCCCCATATCATCAAAACGGACTTCTTTGATGAAGTCACAGAGTTCACGGAAATCCTCATCGGTTTCTCCCGGGAATCCTACCATCAGGGTGGTGCGGATAGTCATGCGGGGAGAAGCAGCTCTGAGCTTGTGGAGAAGAGTCCGTATGCTCTGTGAGGAATCCCTGCGGTGCATTCTCTGAAGAACGGCATCACTGATATGCTGCAGCGGAATATCTACATATTTGCAGATTTTATCCTCTTTCAGGATCACATCAAGCAGTTCATCATCAAAATAGGTGGGATAAAGGTAGAACAGACGGATCCATTTCACCCCTTCGATCTTCACCAGTTCCCGCAGAAGAGCGGCCAGGCTGGTGCCGTTATGAAGATCTCTTCCGTAGCAGGAAAGATCCTGGGCGATAAGATTGAATTCCCGTATGCCCTCTGCCGCCAGCCTTTTGACTTCATGCACCACAGATGGAATCGGACGGCTGTGCATGGGGCCCCTTACATAGGGAATGTAGCAGAATGTGCAGCCGTTGCTGCAGCCTTCCGCAATTTTGACATAAGCCGAATATCCCGGAGTCAGCGTCTGCCGGGGAATCAGTTCTTCATTGGCGCAGGGCGTGGTATCAAAGCTGTAGACCTTTTCATCCTTCTCATAGGATTCATTTACCGCTTCCAGAATATGCTGCCAGGAATCGGTACCGATGAATACGTCAATTTCAGGAATTTCCTTTCCCAGTGCTTCCTTGTACTGCTGGGTCAGACAGCCCGCAGCCACCAGTTTTTCGCACTTTCCTGTTTTCTTGTATTCCGCCGCTTCCAGAATGGTCTGCACCGATTCTTCCTTGGCGGGATCAATAAAGGTGCAGGTATTGATGATAATGACCTGGGCCTCT
>NZ_JBJEXP010000089.1:0-5177 GCF_051885895.1 Dialister sp.
TTTTTCTCGCGGTTCTCCGGCAGACATGCTATGCTATAGCCAGAAAGGCTTCGGGCAGTGTGTCCCGGGGCGGAAGGGGAGGTATGAAATCATGGACGGCAGATCACCGGAATTTCGGAAATGGGTACTTACAGCGCTGATGACGGGGATGGCGGTGCTTCTGTCTCCTCTTTTTTCCTTTCCGCTGGGAGTGACAAGGGCTTTTCCGCTGCAGCATATGATTAACATTTTTCTGGCGGTGCTCTGCGGCACCCGCTGCAGCACGTCTGCGGCCTTCTGCACGTCGGTCATACGGAATCTGCTGGGTACCGGCAGTATTCTGGCTTTCCCCGGATCCATGATCGGCGCTTTCCTGTCCGGCTTCCTTTATCAGAGGCTGCATACGCTCTGGGCGGCAGTGCTGGGGGAGTTTGTGGGAACTTCCCTCATCGGCGGGCTGGTTTCCTATCCGCTGGCAGCCCTTTTTCTGGGTTCATCGAAGGGAGCTTTGTTTTATGTATCTCTGTTTTCCGTTTCCTGCGGTGCCGGATGCGCGATTGCCTATGGAATTTTAAAAAGCATCCATCTGATTCAAACAGAATTTATGAAATCACGCTAGAAAATCGGGTGATTTTCTCAAAGACTGGAGGCGGTTTGCAGAAAAAATGGAATCGAATACAGGAAAAAGACCGGAGTCCGGTCTTTTTTTATGCATAAAATTGACGAAAAATCGGGCAGTCTTGCGTTTTTAGCATCAGGTACTAATTCCTATTGACATACTGTTTCATGACGGGGTATAATGTTTTAGTTTTATGAGGTAAAAATTATTCAATACGAATGTAACGTTTTAAAAAATCAAAAAATTTTGAGAATTGAAAAAAGAGAGCTTTCCAAAAAAGCTCCGGGGAGAAAAAATGAACCACTGCCTTCTGAAAACCACACTGGCTGCTCTGTTTACTGCTGCTGCATTTACCGCTTCCGCTGCCAATCCCTTTGCTGATGTAGATACATCCTCCTGGGCCTACCAGGCTGTATCCCAGCTGTCTGACCAGGGAGTCGTAGACGGCTATCCTGACGGTACGTTCAAAGGGGACAAGAACGTAAGCCGCTATGAACTGGCCCAGATCATTGCCCGTCTGATGGCGAAGGAAGACAGCCTGAATGACAGCCAGAAAGCCACCGTGCAGAAGCTTTCCGCTGAATATGCAGATGAACTGCAGAGCCTGGGCGTCCGGGTGAAGGAACTGGAAAAGAAAACAGGAAATCTCACCACCATCACGGAACTCCGGCTGCAGGACATTCCCCGCTACGATAATGTATACAAGGATTCCAAGTCCAGCCATGATGAACTGAGCCTCCGGGTGCGGATCAATACCATGGCCAATGTAAATGACAGAAGCACCGTGTACAGCCAGCTGGAAACAACCATGAGCATGAACGGATCTACTCCTTTTGATCCCAATCGTCAGGACTGGTCCAGCCGGGAAAGCAGTGATTCCGATAAGACAAGAACCGGCTACGGCGACGGCGATCTCCACCTGAACCGCCTGTGGGCTACCTACCAGTTCGGAGCGAAGCAGGACACCTCCAAGCTTCCCTTCGGACCTTCCAAGAACCTCATCGGCATCGGCCAGTTCCCGGTTAAAATGGGCGTTACCGGCTACACCTATGACGGCCAATTCAAAGGCGCTTTCATCTCTTTCGGCGATTATCGGAAGGGCGGCCGTTTCACCATTGCCCATGGCCGTGCAACAGATATCAACTATAACTACACCCGCCCCATGGTTCATGGCATGGATATCAAAGGTTCAGGCAGTAATGCGGGTCTGATTTCTGCTGTTCTTTCGGCAGGAAATGGGGAATTCAACCAGGCGATCAATCGCGCCACCGGCGGCAATGCAGCAGCCAGGGAAGCAGTGATTAACAGTATTATCGACAATGTGAAAAGCATTCAGTCTCTTCCGGCTGCTCAGCAGCAGGCTGCTCTGACCCAGGCAGTAGGCACACTGGCTCAAAAGCTTCAGGTTTCGCCTTTGACAATAGCGAATACGTTGAACCAGGTCAGCAGTATGGATGGCAACGGTATGACGATTAATGGCGATACTGCTGTATTTATGCAGAATGAAGACTGGGGCAGCGACGAAGATGTACCGGTAACTTATGCTTCCTATATTTACAAGAAGCCCCAGCAGTGGGAATTCCATGCTTACGGTATGAAGGCCAACGGCCCCATTGGTAAAATCTGCAAGGCCTACGGCTTTGCCGGCGCTTACTATATTACTCCCAAGTGGCATGTACAGGGCGAATTCGTGAAGAACCTTCGCAGACTTCCATTGAACAATGAAAGGCCTTACAGCTTCAACTACGGTCTCCACTACGGCACTGCCGATATTCTCCAGGGCGGTTCCTTTGAAGTGGGCCTGGACTATATCTACAGCCAGGCAGGCACCTACTTCGGCGGATCTTCCAATGACATCGTGGATCAGTACATGGGCCATGTATATAAAGACTGGCATGGTATGAAGAATGTACCGGCCTACATTGCCGATGTGCTGGAAGATAAGGCAAACGGCACCTACTCTTCCAATAAGAACTACGGCGGCGCCAAGTTCTTCCTGGCCAAAGCTTCCTTCGTTCCTATGAAAGGCCTCATTATTGAAGCAGACTACGGCTTTAACGCCAAAGACATGGGCGGACGGAAAATGGACAACATGCTCATGCTGAAAGCAACTGCTTACATTAAATAATTAAAAATAGAGCACACAAAAACCGGATGAGAAATCATCCGGTTTTTTTAGTGGGTTCGCAGCTGGCGGCGGTATTTCTAAAGAGGACCTGCGGCCTCTGGCTGCAGAGGGGCCATGTTCCTGAACATGGGAGGGCTCAGATCATTCGAGTCTCGCCGGGCCGCAGAGCAGCCTGTATACGCATCGCCGCAAAGCGGCTCCTGTTATTCCTTCGCTGCCGCATCTTCTGCGGTGTCGGATATTTTATCCCAGACAATTCCCAGAAGGAGGCCGACTGCGAAGAAGAGGATCCAGGACATGTTGCAGGAAGAAAAGGGGAGCATGGACATGAAGTGCTCCAGCGGAGACAGGGTCAGTCCTGCGGCTTTCAGAGCGTCATAGAGCGCAGGGAAGAAGGTGAAGACCGTGGCCAGGATGAAGATCCGGCGGCTTCCCCGGAAGAAGCCCTGAAGGAATGTAAGAAGAATGAGAGAGATAGAAAGGGGATAGAGGAAAAGAAGCACCGGAATGGCCCCTTTGATAATGGCAGAAAGGCCGAAGAGGGCAACGCAGAAGGAAAGAATGGTGAAAATGGAAGCCCAGACTTTGTGGGAGAAACGGGGCATCAGTGCATGGAAATAGGCGGCGCAGGAAGCGATGAGGCCGATGGATGTGGTGAGGCATGCCAGAATGACGATCATGCCCAGCAGGATACTGCCCAGATTTCCGAAATAAAATGCGGCAGTGCCGGCCAGTACGGGGGCACCGTTTTCCATATGGCCCAGAAGGGCTACGGAGGAAGCACCCAGGGTGCAGAGGGAAGCATAGACGAGGAACATGAAAAAGGTGGAAATCAGGCCGGATTTCAGGGCGACTGCCGCAATTTTCCGGTTGGAGGAAATGCCGTAGAGGCGGATGGATTCTACCACAATGACGCCGAAAACAAGGCCCGCCAGGCAGTCCATGGTATTGTAGCCTTCCAGAAGAGCGGATGAGAAGGCCTTCATGGGCGTATCATAGGCCGGAGAAGGTTCCTGCCAGCTCCCCATGGGGAAGAGGACAGAGGCAGTGATCAGGATGAAGAGGAAAATCAGAAGCAGAGGCGTAATGCATTTTCCGACACGGGACACCAGTTTGGAAGGGGTGATGGAAAGCCACCAGGACAGCAGAAAGAAAAGGAAGACAAAGCCGTAAAGCCCCGGACCCTGCCAGTCAGCAGGAAGCAGGGGGACAAGGGCAATCTCATAGGATACGGCTGCTGTGCGGGGGATGGCAAAAAACGGCCCCACAGTGAGGTAGAGAGCACAGCTGAAAAGGAGACCGTACAGAGGATTCACCTGTCCTGCCAGGTCCCGAAGATTTTTTCCGGAAAAGCAGATGGCCAGCACAGAGGCCAGCGGCACGCCGACACCGGTGATCAGGAAGCCCAGGGTGGCATACCAGGTATTCCATCCGGAATTCTGTCCCATAAAGGCAGGAAATATAAGATTGCCTGCGCCGAAAAAGAGGGCAAACAGCATGAGCCCGATGGCAATATATTCATTCGAAGTCTTTTTCATGAAAGTCCCATTTCTATATATAAATATAAATACGTCAATACGTAGAAACAATATTATATTATTTTATCATAAATTACAGGGGGATGCATGAAAAAAGTGAATCATATATGCGGCTGGTGTGACAGCGGGATAGTGAATCTGCTGTCTGATTCCAGCCTTTTACCGGTTATCCTGCATGGGTCGGGCGATTCATGGGGAAGTCTTTTTATGGGCAGGCTAAGGGCCAGCTTCACCCGGCTTACCGGTCCGCTGGCTCACCAAAAATACCGGTGGACGGGAGATTTCTCCACTCCGCTTCGCTGCGGTCGAAATGACGGGAAGGCGCCTGCCTGCACGGCCATGCTGCATCGCCGGAAATTGACTGAATTCCGGACTATGGTTTACTCTTCCTATGTCACTTCTTCCGTGTGGCACAATCATCGGGACTTCATAAAAGGCAATCAAAAAGACCGCCGAAGCGGTCTTTTGCCGTATGATGTCTGGCTCATTCAAACGATTTCCGGTTGAATGCCCGGGTTTATGGGCTTCACGAATTTTGCCTCACGCAGTGTTTTACGTGATTTTTCAAGCAGCAGGGGGCTCGGGTTTCCGGCTTCGAAATAGGGATGGAACAGGAGCATCTGATCGGGGAGCTGCATTGCAGGAATCATAGTGGACTCCCGTTTGTTTGTGCCATACGGGATGTAGTAAAACAGCCCGTTCTTCATTTTGGCAATGATACCATACATAGCAGGTCCATGTCCTGCTGGCTCTGACTGTATTGCAGAAAATGACTGAATTCCGGGCTGCGGCCTGTCCTCCCTATCGCTGCTTCGGCGGAAGGTATTAGTAGTTTATGTCGCCGGGATCATTAACCTTATATGGCTCGTTATCCGCCAGGCATTTTTTGATAGTTTCGATCATTTCTTCATCG
>NZ_JBJEXP010000089.1:5277-6588 GCF_051885895.1 Dialister sp.
TCTTCATCGTTTTCTTTCATCTTTTCCTCCTGCTTAATGGCATCGGCAGTTATCTCATGACAGGTCATTATCAGTGGCGGGAAGATCTTTCTCCAGGACTGCCGTATTCAGGGCTGCCCCTGTATTTTTTTGCTCTTATTCGACCGGCCGCCCTTGTGACCGCTGCTGCGGTCTATGTAGAACTGTTTTCGGTTTCCTCTTCCGGTCCTCCGTCGAAGGAACCCACTTCATAATAAGGGCAATCTGCTCCTTCGAACATAACCGGGGCAGGTTTCATTTTCGGGTAGAACTCGCACAGGCCCTTCTGGTATCCTTTTCCCCCTTTAGCAGCCCAAAGACACCCTTTGCAGTGAGAGCAGTAGATAATATTGGTATTGTCTGTGGCGCCGCCTTCACAGCACCAGGCCGGACCCTTTTCCGTACCTCTGTGTTTTTTCATCATTGTCCTCCTTATCTGACAGACCTGAGAGCCTGAACGGAAAGCTGCCGGTAAAGAACCGGCTTTCCTTCCTGCTTGAATATGGATTCCTTTTATCGGGCAGAACGGGGTATTCTTTTTTACTGTTTTGGGGACAGGATCACTTATATTTTGCTCGGGAAAAACGATCTGAGCAGGCGGCTGCCCCTCTCATCCATCTAGCTTTTTTCAAAATAATAGGGACATTCAGGGCACATTTTACTGGCTTTTTCCCAATCTTTGACTTCCGGGACCGCGCTCTTCTTCAGGCCTCCGTACATGGCCTCATAGATATCAACACACAGCCCTTCGGGAATTTCCCGGTGAAGCATTGGACATTTCCAGATCTCGTCCGGGACACAGATTATTTTTTTCTTATCCATTCTTTTACCTCCTTTACCGGACCATGCATTCATAACTCGGCCGGCAGAAAGAATCTCTGCGGCGGTGATGCTTTTCCATTCGTATTCATATGGATTACGGGCAAAATCCGGATAAGCCCGTAGGTGACACGGTTTTATGCTGTTTCTCCGGCTGCACGGTGATGCCTGTTATGCTCCTTCACAGATACAGTCCGGAGAGGCTTTAGTGCTTTTATAGAATGTCCGGGCTGCATACTCCGGATTTCTTTAGAGACAGTTCCAATCCTGCATACATTTTACCATTCCGGTCGGAAGAAGTAAAACGGCTGCCGGGCAGATAGGCCTGGCCATACCTGCAACACATGGTATCTCCGGACTTCTTAAAAACAGCAAAAAAGACCGCGAAATGCGGTCTCATATTTTGAAAGCCAGAGAGAAATCAATCGTCCTCCCAGTCATCCCTTTCAAAGAAATGCCTGCATCCAGGGCACA
>NZ_JBJEXP010000090.1:0-6545 GCF_051885895.1 Dialister sp.
AAGATTTTCGAGCGCAGTGAAACGGAGCCCCGAAATCCCCTGTCTCGATGTTTAGCAGCGGTTCTGACTCTTTGTAATTCCAAACTAATATGAAATGTGAAAATATTTTCATTAAGGGGGTCTATAAATTAAAGTTCCACCGATAGTAGTATCAGAAGGATGAGAAGACCTCATGAGATGATGCATTCGAATTCCAAACTGCCATCCTCCATATCCGCAGTAAGGGGGAGGGCAGGGGAATGAAGAAACATCAGGAATTCCATCTTTTCAATCCTCCCTAAAATCGGCCGATGATAGACAGAAGACAATGCAGTACCAAAAAACAAAAGACAGAAAAGCAATAAAGAAGAGGCCGCAGAACTTTCCTCATTTAGTGCGCGTATCCTGCATAGGATATGCAAGTCGGGAAAAGTTGGCCCTTAGTCTGCACATAAAAGGGCTTTCCTTTTAATTTCTCGACCGTCTAAGTATCGAGCAGCACCTACATATGTAGGAGGGCCAAGGCGTGGATGCCGTATCTACTGGCTGAACTTATCTGGAGACTATTTAAGGAACCCTGGGACGCAGTAGGGGCTGAAAGTTCTTATAAAACCAGATTCTGCCATTAAGGCGATGCTGCCCCGATACTCCCCTGGCAGGCTTTTCTGCGTTTTGCGTGGAAAAAGGGCAGTGATTTTTGAATCGGATTCGGAAATTACTGCCCTTTTTCTTCTAATATGGTACTATATACATTAAGAATACCTATTTTAACAGCTTATTTTCATCATTCCTAATGACACGCAGGTGACACCATGGATAAGAAAAGTCTCAGTGAAGAGGATATCAAGAACCGGTTTATTACACCGGCCATCGAGGCAGGCTGGGATAAGCAGCATATCCGTATGGAAAAGGCTATTACCGACGGCAGGGTGAATATCAGGGGAAATCTGGCAGTGCGGGAGAAGCCGAAGCGGGCGGACTATGTGCTTTATAAAGATGGAGTGTTGCCGCTGGCCATTGTGGAGGCCAAGGATAACAATCGCTCTATTTCCTTTGGCCTGCAGCAGGCGAAGGATTACTGTATCATGATGGATGTGAAATTTGCTTACAGTTCCAATGGCGACGGTTTTGAAGAGTATGATTTTCTGACCGGTGTGGAACGAACGCTCACTTTGGAGGCATTTCCCTCGGAAGAAGAGCTTATGGAGCGGTATGTGCGGGAATCATCCATGACGGAGAACGAGCTGAAAGCACTGACACAGCCCTATTATGTATCTGCCAATACCTATGCGCCCCGCTACTATCAGCAGGTGGCGGTAGACCGTATTATGGATGCTATTGCAAAAGGGCAGAAAAGAATTCTTCTTGTCATGGCTACGGGCACAGGGAAAACTTATACTGCATTCCAGACGGTGTGGCGTCTTCGGAAAAGCGGCCTGGTGAAGAAAGTGCTTTATCTGGCTGACAGAAATATCCTGGTGGACCAGTCTATCCAGCAGGACTTTGCTCCTTTGGAAAAAGTGATTCATAAGGTGAATTTTACCAAGGATGACCGCCGGACATTGACTTCCTATGAAATCTACTTCGCCCTTTACCAGCAGATGGTAGGAAATGATGAGGAAGAGCACTTCCGTGAACTCTTTGATCCCGATTTCTTTGATCTGGTCATTGTGGACGAATGCCATCGGGGCTCAGCAAAGGAAGAAAGCCGGTGGCGGAAAGTGCTGGCCTATTTCGATAAAGCGGTGCAGATCGGTATGACAGCCACGCCCAAGGAAACGGCCTATGTGTCCAGCACCGACTACTTCGGTGAACCGGTGTATACCTACAGCCTGAAGCAGGGCATAGAAGACGGATTCCTGGCGCCCTTCCGGGTCATTAATGTACATACCAATATAGGCGACGGCTGGCGGCCCAGGAAAGGGCAGCTGGATGCCTTCGGAAATCCGGTGGAAGACCGCATTTACAATAATCTGGATTACGATAAAAATATAGTCATTGAAGACAGGACAAGGGAAGTGGCGCAGCAGATTACAGACTACCTGCAAGCCACCGGGCCCTACCAGAAGACCATTGTTTTCTGTGAAACAGAAGCGGCGGCGGAACGAATGCGGGCGGCTCTGGCCAAGGCCAATCCTCTCCGCATGAGGGAAAATCCGGACTATGTGGTGCGGATAACCGGCAGTGACGACTACGGCAAGAAAAAACTGCAGTACTTCATTTCCGTAAGCTCCCGGTATCCCGTCATTGCCACCACCTCGGAACTTCTCTCCACCGGTGTGGACTGCAAGATGGTGAAGCTCATCGCATTGGACAGAAATATTGCTTCCATGACCCTTTTCAAGCAGATCGTGGGCCGGGGCACCAGGCTTCGCACACAGGATGGAAAGTACAGCTTCGTCATCATGGATTTCAGGGACGTGACGCGGCTCTTTGCAGACCCCGACTGGGACGGTCCGGTGGAGCAGGATCCCGATTTCGGCAGAAAAAAGAAACCGGGCATAGGGGAAAAGAAAACTCCCTATGGCGGTGAGGGAAATGACAATGATGACGATAAGCCGAAAAGCCTGCCGGTTATCCGCCCTGACGGATGCCGGGTATATGTACTGAACCGCACCATTTCCGTCTATGACAGCGACGGGAAACTGCTGAAACAGGAAGATATCATCGACTATACAAAAGAAAACGTGCAGGGCACCTTTGGCAGTCTGTCCGCCTTTATCAGCACATGGAACAGGGAAGATAAGAAAAAGGTGATTGCCGAAATTTTGGCAAAGCAGGGCATCGATCTGGATAAGCTGAAAAGGAGCCAGCACATGGAAGATGTGGACGACTTCGATTTCATCTGCAACATTGCCTACGGACAGAAGCCGCTGACAAGAAGAGAGCGGGCGGAACAGGTAAAGAAAAAAGACATTTTCCACCGCTACGGCGGTGCTGCCAGGGAAGTGCTGGATATCCTGCTGGATAAATACATGAACCTGGGCATCAAGGAAATCGAAAAACCGGAAATCCTGAAAATGAAGGAATTCCGGAAATACGGCACCCCTGCCGGCATAGCCCGCCTCTTTGGCGGAAAGAACGGCTTCTTTGAAGCCATTCGCGAACTGAAAAAAGAACTTTATGAAAAGGATGTTGGATAAATGGCAGCAAACCTGAACGGCCTGGTGAAAAGGCTGAGAGATATTATGCGCATGGACAGCGGTATCAACGGCGATGCCCAGCGCATTGAACAGATAGCATGGATTCTTTTCCTGAAAGTCTATGCAGCCAAGGAAGCAGACTGGGAAATGGAAGGGGATTATGAATCTGTCATTCCTGCGCCCTACCGCTGGGAAAAATGGGCCGTAGACGACGGGAAGGGGACTGCCCGTACCGGCGAAGACCTGCTGGACTTTGTGAATGATATGTTCCGGGTATTGAAGGATCTGCCGGTGACACCGGATATGCCCCAGAAGAAAACCATTGTGAAAACGGTCTTTGAAGACGCCAACCAGTACATGAAAGACGGCGTGCTTCTCCGGCAGGTGGTGAACACCATCGATGCCATCGACCTTTCCAGCTATGACAATATCCATGCCCTGGGCGACATTTACGAAACCATCCTGAAGGACCTCCAGTCCGCCGGTTCCGCCGGGGAATTCTATACCCCAAGGGCAGTGACCGACTTCATGGCGGAAATGATTCATCCAAAACTGGGGGAACGGATGGCAGACTTCGCTTGCGGCACCGGCGGATTTTTGACCAGCTGGCTCAAAGGGCTGGCGCCGCAGATCCGGACACCGGAAGACCAGAAAGCGTACAATGACTCCATTTACGGCGTGGAAAAGAAACCTTTCCCCTACCAGCTCTGCATTACCAATATGCTGCTCCACGACATTGACGAACCCCACATCATCTACGGCAACAGCCTCATGAAAGACGTGCTGGATTACACGGACAGGGACAGATTCGACGTCATTCTTATGAATCCACCTTATGGCGGCAATGAAAAAGCGGACGTGCAGCAGCATTTTCCGGCGGATCTGGCGGACAGTGAGACCGCGGACCTTTTCATGTCCGTCATGATGTACCGCCTCAAAGAAGGGGGACGGGCCGCCGTCATCCAGCCCGACGGCTTCCTCTTCGGCACGGACAATACGAAAGCCAATATCAAGAAAAAACTGATGAAGGAATTCAACCTGCACACTATCATCCGTCTGCCGGGCAGCGTCTTTGCGCCTTATACAAGCATTACCACCAACATCCTCTTCTTCGACCACACCGGCCCTACGAAGGAAACATGGATTTACCGTCTCGACATGCCGGAAGGATACAAGCACTTCTCCAAAACAAAGCCCATGCAGCTCTCCCACTTCGACCCTGTCATCTCCTGGTGGAACCACCGGGAAGAAATCACGGAAGAGGGCTGGCCCAAAGCGAAATGCTTCAGCGCCGAGGAAATCGAAGCGAATGGGTATAACCTGGATCTCTGCGGCTTTCCTCATGAAGAAGAAGATATCCTTCCGCCCCATGAACTTATTGCCGTCTACCAGCAGAAAAGAAAAGACCTGAATGAGAAAATCGATACCATCCTGGCTAAAATCGAAAAAGAAATGGGGGCATCCTCATGACAGGAAAAGAACTGTGGGACAGCATCCTCCAGCAGGCCATAGAAGGGAAACTGGTGCCCCAGAGAAAAGAAGAAGGAACGGCGGCGGAGCTTCTCCAGGCAATCCGGAAAGAAAGAGCAAAGCTGGTAAAGGAAGGAAAACTGAAGAAAGCAAAGCCCCTTCCGGCGGTGAAGGAAGAAGAAAAGCCTTTTGATATCCCCGACAACTGGGAATGGGTGAGGCTGGGGGAATTGCTTGATATTATTGGTGGAGTCTCTTACAAAAAGAACGATATTACCTCAAAGGGTGTACGAGTTTTGAGAGGAGGAAATATTGTTAATGAAGATATTCAGTTATTTGATGATGATGTATTTTTACCACAAAGCCAATATGATAATAATAAGCAAATTCAGATTAATGATGTAATTATAGTTGCATCTACGGGAAGCAAAAAGGTTATTGGCAGACCTGGATTTGTCATGAGCCAGCAGAATTTAACAATGATTGGCGCTTTTTTACGTATTTGCAGGCCTGTTAATAGTCTGTTGGCTCCATACATTAGGTGTATATTTTCCAGTGAATTTTACAGAGGTCATATTCGAGATGTAGTGCATGGAACTAACATTAATAATCTGAAACAAGAGTACATTACTCATTTTGGGGTTCCTCTTCCTCCTCTGGCCGAACAGCACCGCATTGTTGAAAAACTGGAAACCCTGAAGCCCCTGGTGGAATCCTACGGCCGGGCGGCGGAGGAGCTGGAGAAGCTGAACCGGAAATTCCCGGAAGACCTGAAAAAGAGCCTCCTCCAGCAGGCCATGGAAGGAAAGCTGGTGCCCCGGAGAAAAGAAGAAGGGACAGCGGCGGAGCTTCTCGATGAAATCCGGAAAGAAAGAGCAAAGCTGGTAAAGGAAGGAAAGCTGAAGAAAACAAAGCCCCTTCCGGCGGTGAAAGAAGAAGAAAAGCCCTTTGATATTCCCGACAGCTGGGAATGGGTGAGGTTAAATGACTGTTTGGATGTTCGAGATGGTACGCATGATACTCCAGCTTATCATTTAGAGGGATATCCTCTTGTGACTAGTAAAAATTTGACTGATAAGGGAATTGATTTTTCAAATTGCAAATTAATCAGTAAAGAAGACTATGAATCAATAAATCAAAGGTCTAAAGTTGATGATGGGGATATACTTTTTGCAATGATTGGTACGGTGGGAAACCCAGTGCTTTATCATGGAACTTCTGATTTTAGCATTAAAAACATGGCTCTGTTTAAACACATAGGAAACTTCCTTGATATGGAGTATGTGTATTGGTTTCTTGTGATGGCGCAACAAGAAATGAAGAAAAAGGCAGCAGGTGCAGTTCAAAGTTTTGTGTCGTTAAGTTTTTTGCGAAACTTTCTTATTCCCCTTCCCCCGCTGGCCGAGCAGCACCGCATTGTGAAAAAGCTGGAATCCCTGCTGGCCCTCTGTGATGAGCTGCAGCTAAAGGATTGATTTCATGGAGACAGATGGCCCTTCATCCCGACTATGTATACAGAGAAGCAGAGAGCCCTGAAGACCGGCAGCACATCCTGCCTGCGCAAATCCATGGAATGCAGGACAGCCGGAGAGAGGGGCAGGATGCTTCTCCTCAGCCGGCTGAAAATCATCATAAAACTTCCCGATATCCTCTAAATGCAGTCATACTGCCTGAAGCGGCTTTTGGGTATTTCCCGCTTTGAGGATTTCAGGAAGTTTTTGCGTGTATTTTAGAGCGCGGGCGTTCAATGAGGAAAGGGATTTCTCGACTCCGCTTTGCTCCGCTCGAAATGACCGAGTAAAGCTGCTTCATGCAGTCATACAGCCTGAAGCTGCTTCTGGGTATTTCCCGCTTTGAGGATTTCAGGAAGTTTTTGCGTGTTTTTTAGAGTGCAGGCATTCAATGAGGAAAGGGATTTCTCGACTCCGCTTCGCTCCGCTCGAAATGACTGGG
>NZ_JBJEXP010000091.1:0-6538 GCF_051885895.1 Dialister sp.
TTTACATCTTCCAAATGGAGAACAATGTCCTTCAGCATTTCATAAGACTTTTCCCCGATCATGGAATCCACCAGGCCATGCCCCTTGGCTGCGATATCTTCCATGGTCATGGCATTTTCAGGGTCTCCCTTGGGATGGGGGACGAAGAGGGAACAGCTCTCTCCATTCGTAAGGGTAATGATAACTTTAGAGGCCAGCTGATCCGGATGAGCTTCATAAATCTTTGTCATTTCTCCATCGTTAATGACCCTGATCTTTTTCATCATGCTTCGCACCGCTTCATCATAAATGGCAGGCTCCCGAAAATCAGAAATGGCTACCTTTCCTCTCACTGCCATGGATGCCGCACAGTACTGTATGGAAAACTTGCAGCCGTAGGGTGTCAAGGGTTCGGCGTTATTAATGAGAGAATTAGTGATATCGTTGACTAAGATAGTAATGTCCCGAATCTCTTCGGCATGAATCTGTTTTTCGTTCATTAATTGCTTAATCCCGTAAACAGCCGCATGGGAATGCTTGCAGCAGGGATAGGGCTTAATAGAATTATGGCAGATAATGAAATCACTGCCCAGATTATCCGTCAGGAATTTCCATTTCGGATGAGGCGACATGGACCGGCAGAATCCCTTTTCTCCTTCCAGGATTGTGGTGGAACCGGTATATTCCTTCTGTGCAATGAGAGCGGAAAGGACGCCGCCATAACAGGCTTTTCCCGCATGAAGAGGCTTACTCATGGCTCCCTGTTTTACAAAATCCCATAGCCCCGCTGCCTGGGTGCCGGCGCTTCCCAGTGCATGGAGGAAATGGGGACCGTCCAGGTGAAGAACGGAAGATGCAGCGGATGCTGCCGAGAGATGCCCTACCGTACCGGTGGTATGCCAGAAATAGTACGACTCCGGCTGTATGGATTCTCCCACACGACCGCCCAGCTCATATCCTGCTGCAATGGCCGTGATGAGCTCTTTTCCAGAAATACACTTTGATTCGCCCAGTGCAAAGGCCGCCGGCACCACTACACAGGCCAGATGAATGATGGAGGCATTGTGCAGATCATCAAAGTCCTGCGCATGTGAGGCGGCACCATTCAGAAACGCCGCGTTTAACGCACTTTTTCGAATGCCTATCCCGCCCCTTCCGTTGTCCGCCAGTACGGTAGCCTCCGCGCCGTTGTCATTTGCCAGGATCACTTCTCTTAAAATCGAAGGCGGCAGCTCGGTGGATCCGGCGATGGCAAGGCCCAGCCAGTCCAGCAGCACCTTCTTAACTCCCGTTACTGCCCTCCGGGGAAGATCATGATAGGTAAGAATAGACAAAAAATCAGCAAGAGCTTTTGTTTCATTCATAACGATCCCTTCCTCAGTTCAATTCCTTTCAGGAAAAACATATAAAGAAACAGCAGGCAAATGAAATGCCGGTTCATTCACTGTTATTTGTCATCTGAAGATATCCCTGGAAGTTTCCCCTGCAAGTCTTTAGGAATCGGCTCTGCAGGAAAAACATTCCCGGTGCCAAACAGTAAAGGAACCGGCATTTCCATATTTGCGAGTTTATTTTCATTTCAGGAAGAAAGCCAGGGGCTGGCGGGGTAGTTTTTTCCAGCCCCGGTTCCAATCCGGATCCCAATCCGGTGTGCTAAAAACCGGTAACCGCTTGGTACCCATTCCTTTCACTGCTGATGCATTTCTCCTTCCCTATGAATGATGAAGGCGAACTGCGCAGCAGCGGCCGGCTCCGGATCAACGCTTCAGGCGTATCCGGTCCCCATTTCAGTCCGGCCGGTACATGAATCTGGCTTCCAGATTTTCCGCCTTAGATTGCCACCCGTTCCGGTTGATATTCACCGAATACGTCTCTCATGACGCTGCAGATTTCTCCCAGAGTAGCATAAGTCTTGACCGTTTCAATGATATAAGGCATAAGGTTGGCATTACTGGTGCAGGCAGCCCTCAGCGCCTTCAGGGAAGTTTCGACCTTCGCTTCATCTCTCTTTTTCTTCATCGCCTGCAGCCGGGCGCACTGACGCTTACCCACTTCCGGGTCTACACGGAGAATATCCTGGTTGGATGGTGCTTCTTCAGTAACGAACTTATTGACGCCAATCACTGTACGTCTGCCTTCTTCAATTTCCTTCTGGTATTCATAGGCATGAGCAGCCATTTCATCCTGCATATAGCCTGTTTCAATAGCGCCTACCGCACCGCCCATGGCGTCGATCTTATGGATATATGCAAGAGCTTCTTCTTCAATGTCATCCGTCAGTTTTTCAATATAATAGGAACCTGCCAGCGGATCTACCGTATCCGCTGCACCGCTTTCGTAGGCCAGGAGCTGCTGGGTACGGAGAGCCAGTGTAGCTGCCTCCTTTGTCGGAAGAGCCAGGGCTTCATTCTTGGCGCAGAGTGCCAGAGACTGGGTGCCTCCCAGGATTGCCGATAGGGCCTGCCAGGTAATGCGGACAATATTATTGTCATCCTGCTGGGCTGTAAGGACGGAGCCTGCTGTATGGACATGGAAACGGAGCATCATAGCCTTTGGATTGGTGGCATGGAAACGCTCTTTCATGATCTTTGCCCACAGTCTTCTGGCTGCACGGAACTTGGCAATTTCAGGAAAGAAATCAAGTCCTGCTGTGAAAATCCAGGAAATTCGCGGTGCGAAGTCATCCACCTTTTGTCCTGCGTGGATGGCTGCTTCTATATAGGCAATAGCGTTAGAGAAAGCAAAAGCAATTTCCTGTGTCATGGAAGCACCGGCTTCACGGATATGGTAAGCCCCTACAGAGATGGTATTCCATTGGGGAATGTTTCTGGAGCAGTAGGCAAATGTGTCGGTAACCAGTCTCATCGATGAACGGGGTGGGAAAATGTAGGTGCCTCTGGCAATGTATTCCTTCAGAATATCATTCTGGATAGTACCTTTCAGTTTATCCGGGCGAATGCCTTTCTTTTCTGCTGCCGCCACGTACATGGCCAGAAGTACGGCCGCCGGAGCATTAATGGTCATGGATGTGGAAATCTTATCCATGGGAATACCGTCAAAAATGGCTTCCATATCGGCCAGGGAGTCGATGGCTACCCCTACCTTGCCCACTTCACCAGTTGCCCTGGGATCATCGGAATCAAGCCCTATCTGGGTAGGAAGGTCCATAGCGATAGAAAGGCCCGTATTCCCCTGGGAGAGCAGGTATTTGTACAGACGGTTTGTTTCCTCAGAGGTTGCCATACCGGAATACTGGCGCATGGTCCAGTAGCGTCCGCGGTACATGGTAGGCTGGATGCCCCTGGTGTATGGATAGCTTCCCGGAACTCCCAGCTTTTCTTCATAGTCCCAGCCCTTCAGATCATTTGGTGTATACAGCCTTTTCGCCTTGATGCCCTTTCTTTCCGGGAAACGAGAAGCGGCCTTATTGACAGCAAATTCATACTTCTGAAGCATTTCATTTAAAGAGCTCATGATGATTTCCTCCTTTATATATTGATTTTTAAAATATCCGTTTTTATCAGGCTGTCTTTTTTGTATTGTCATGATAAGGTCCGGCTTCCTTTTTCATGGATCCGGTCTGTTCAAAACGGCGGTGCATGGAGAAAGCTTCTTCCAGGTCTACCGGCATATGGCCGCCATACTGCTCTGCCTTCAGTAAGTACTCCATAAGAAGCGGACGATAATCCGGATGGGCGCAGTGGGTAATGATTTCCCTTGCCCTTTCCCGAGGATCCAAACCGCGGAGATCCGCTATGCCCTGTTCAGTAATGAAGACCATAGTATCGTGCTCCGTATGGTCCACATGGGAGCACATGGGAATCACACGGGAAATATTGCCATGAGCTGTAGTGGATTCGGCTGTAAAAATAGTGAGATAGCCATTTCTCATGTAATCGCCGCTGCCTCCGATGCCGTTCACCATCCTTCTCCCCATCACATGGGTGCTGTTTGCCTGTCCGTAAATATCAAATTCCACAGGAACATTAAGGGAAATCACCCCCAGACGGCGGATCACGCCGGGGTTATTGGAAATCTCCAGAGGACGAAGCACCAGATGACTGTTGAAAAGCGTCGGATTCTTTCGATACATTTCCATCACTCCGGGGGATGGAGTAAAAGCACAGCCTGATGCCATATCCACCTTTCCCTCTTCGATAAGATCAAACACCGCATCCTGCAGAATTTCTGAATAGAGCTGCAGATGCTGGAAACGGGATTTCCTCATACCCATGAGCACCGCATTGGCAATCTTGCCTACGCCTGACTGCATAGGGAGAAGCGGTGAAGGCATACGCCCCTTTTTCTGCTCCATCTCCAGAAAGTCGATGAGATTGTCTGCAATCTTCTGCGTGGTGAGAGTAGGCATGCCCAGAGGTCTTACATGATCCGGAATATCGGACTCTACAATGGCCGCGATCTTTTCCAATCCACAGGGCACATAGGTAGTGCCGATACGGTCGCCGGGATGGTAAACAGGGAATTCCCTTCTGTTGGGCGGAAGATTCGGTTCATAAATATCATGAATTCCTTCCAGTTCCAGCGGAATCCACTTATTCACTTCCACAATGACCCTTTTGGCCATCCGCACAAAGGTGGGTGTATTTCCCACACCGGTACCGAGGATGAGATTTCCTTCTTTGGTAATGGCCAGGGCTTCCACCACCGCCACATCCACCGGTCCGAAAAACCCTGCCTTGACCTGCTGGGCAAATTCGGAAAGATGAAGATCTATATATTTGATTTCTCCATCATTGATTTCTTCCTTCATGCTCTTATTGCCGGCAGAATAGTAAGGCACTCTCTGCTCTACGCCATGAACAGACGCCAGAGACTCTTCGATTTCCGGTCCCACTGAAGCGCCGGACCAGATGGAAATCTTTACCTTTCTCCCATTTTTGATCTGCTGCGCCAGTGCCATGGATGTCTTCTTCGGGTATCCTGACGGCGTAAATCCGCTAAACCCCACTCTGTCATGATTTTGAATGAGAAGCGCCGCTTCATCCGGCGTGACCACTCTGGAAAACAGTGCTTTGTTCCTTAGCCTTGATTCATCAAGCATATCCATCACTCCATTCTTTTTATGATTCGGCATCCGTTCTTAACTATCCAGAGTATAGCGAAAATTGATTAAATGATATAATAATAAATATTGCTAAAAATATATGATTCTGTTATATTTTAAAAAACAGCCTTTTTTATCAGAAAAGACTATCCATTATTAAAATGGTATAAATATTCTGAATTATTCGATAATTGCAGGCAGCTAAAAACAGAGTAAAGAAAATTCCCTATTCTTTACCTTGTATATTTTCTTTTGAAATATATTTATTTTAATTATATTTTATATCATATTTTCTATATTAGAGGCATATTATGGATACATCACTATACCGCTCCTTTGTTGCCATCGTGGAAACCGGAAATCTTTCGCAGGCCGCCAGAAAACTTCACATGGCTCAACCTGCCCTAACCAGGCATATGAAAACCCTACAGGAAAAATATAATACTCCTCTTATACAGACAGCCCGGGGACGGCGCCATATCGAGCTCACCACCGTGGGCCGCATAGTATACAGCAAAGCCAAGAATATTCTGGCCATGGAAGACCAGCTTACCGAAGAAATCGAATCCGCCAAATCCGGCGTCAGTGGAATTCTTCGTCTTACCACCTCGCCATCCGTAGCTTATCCCCTCATCGCCAACACACTGGCAGAATTCAGCACCAAGAATCCGAACATTTCCTTTGAACTTATAGAAACCTCCACGGAAAAGCAGGCAGAAAACCTTCTCTCCGGCATTGCGGAAATCGGTATTGCCAATGCCCCCATCATTGACCCGGAAAAATTTACCATCCACTTGACCGTGGAAGACCGCATGGTGCTCTACGTCAATGAAAAAAGTTCAGTTTTAAAGCGGTTTCGTATCATTTCCAACGAAAAGCGCCTTGTTACCGGACTCATGCCTATGATTCACCAGATTCTGGAAACCCTTCCTATCTGCCTCACCAAAGGCTGTCGAAACGTAGACCTGAAATTTTTGAGTGCAATGGGAATATCCAAAACACCGCTCTGCATCAGCACCACCGTCACCGCTGCCCTCCAATGGGCCAAGGAAAACCGCGCCGCTGTCATTGCCCCCATCGACGATGAAGGCATCGGTCCCCAGGGCCTTCTGGGTTTTCTCCTCCCTGCCGGTTTAATTTCCAACTTCCGTATCATCTATACCGTAAAGGGTAAAAAAATCTCCCGCCTGGCCTTCCATTTTCTTGACTACGTGATGAATAACGGGGAAGGAGAATCCTCACCTTCAAAGTCTTCTGCCGACTCACTAATGAGAGAAGAGGCTGCGTCGATAATAAAGAGGGAATAGCTGCCTAAAGGCAATGATCATCTAATGCTCCTTTCTCACTGCCTTCTCCATAAAAGGATAATATTAAAAGCAATAAAAAAGATGCGCTTTCATTTTAAAAGCGCATCTTTTATATATCATTAACAAATTTCCGCCGGCATCAGGGGCGTGGAAAAATACTGTCCGAATGTCTAACCAGCCTGCTGTC
>NZ_JBJEXP010000092.1:0-2424 GCF_051885895.1 Dialister sp.
TGATTTCCTGCCCTCTTCCCGCTACCGGAAAATAACGCTTTCTTTTATCGGCCTGGCCATGCTGAATATGGTTGTTTATGCCTATCTCTTTTTTGTATCTTCCCACCCGGTTTTTATCTACAAAGGAAGCCTGTCGCTGGGATGGATTCCCTATGTGCTCCTGTCCTTCTGCTGGCTGCCCCGTCTCATACCTCAGCAGATTTTTGTTTTGGGCATGCAGGGCATGTGGGTTTTCTTTCTTCATACCTTGAGCATATTTACCATCCTTTATCTGTTCAAGGAAAATCCAATCCATGAACGCCTTTCCCTGGAGCTTACATGCTATCTGATCTATTTTCTGGTATCTTTTCCCCTTGCTGCCCGCATGTTCCGGCATATGTGCCCTTCCCGGCAGCTGATCAACGATAAGTCCTACGGATACTATATCGCCATGCTTCCCATGCTGATCGTCCTTATCCAGATGCCTATCAGCATGGATCAGGATCTGTGGACCATGGACAAACTGATTTCCCGGCTGATCTCCCTTTTATGTTTCATTGCCCTGTACCGCTATGTGTCACTGCAGGCAGAAGATATTGAAAATGAAATCCTCCTTAAGAGTACCAATGAAATCCAGCAGAAGGCCATCCGCTTCTTCCAGAACAACATGCTCCTGGTGCAGGCCAGCGCCCGCCGGTTTTCTATTCTCCGCCATGATATGCGCCACCAGATCAATATCGTGTACGGCCTCATCAGTGAAAAGAAATATGACGAAGCCCTTCATTTCCTTCATACCTTTAATGAACATCTGGAAAAAACGGCCATCCATCCCTTCTGTACCAATCCCTACATGAATGCTGTCATTTCCGTATATATCATGAAGGCCAAATCTGCGGGCATTCCCGTTTCCTGCCGTATCAGCTTTCCAGATAATGTACCGGAAGTACAGGAATACCTTTCCTTTGCTCTGGCCAACCTGCTGGAAAATGCCATCCGGGTACAGGAAGATATAGATAAAGATAAAGATAAACGATTCCTTCACCTCACCCTTCAAACTAAAGGAAGGCAGGTAGTACTCTCCGTGGAAAACTACTGCTCCATTCCTCTGCATTTTGACAAGGAAGGCTATCCTACCACCAGTGAACCGGGCCACGGCACCGGCATGATCTCCGTCCGCCATTTCATCGACTACTATAAAGGATATAAGAGTTTCAGTCAGGAAAATGACACGGTTCGTTTTGAAATCTATTTCACCCTGCCGGATATGGGAAAGGGTTCAAAGGGTTCATAAGGTTTAAAGGGTTCAGAGGGTGGTGGTGGCGCCCTGCGGGCGGAGCCCATCAGTCAGTGCGCCGGCATATGACCGATAGAACCCGGGCGTCAAAGGTGCCTGACCCCTCTTGCATTTGGGAATAAAGCCCCCGCCGTCTATGACACACAAAAAGAGCAGGTTCTGCCTGCTCTTTTAAAATTTATTTATTACCCCAGACGGGCGGTAATGTCCTTTGCCCAGGCCCTGTTGATGATAAGGTCATTTTGTGAAACCGCATTGATGCGGAAAAGGGCGGCATCCCTGATGGCATTGTACAGGGATGTATCAAATTCCATGGACGCAATCATTTTCCCTTCCTTACGGAAAAGGAATCCATGCTCTCCGTCCTCATTCGTGGCAAAGTAGATTTCATCAATATGTTTATCCTTGTACCTGGCTTCTACATTGTCCCAGATAGAGCTTTTAATGATTTCCACAATGCGGTCATCCAGACCGGCATCCAGAATCAGCAGTTTTTCCTTGAAATCATTATAGGAAAGTACAATACGCTTCTGATATCCGTCAAAAGCATTGCCCCTGGTGGTCATAACCTTTTCCATTTCCTCATAGGAAGAGCCGTCAGCGTCTACAAAAATCAGGACCTTGTCTTCCTGCTGGTGATAAAGGAAATTGTAATTCAGTATGGCAGTGGCACCGCAGTCGGGGCAGCGGTACCGGAAAGCCTCATCATTCCTGACCTTTTCCTTCATTTCCGGATATTCAAGGGTATTGATACTGTCCCATACGGTAAAGGGATGTTTTTTCCCGCACTTTGGACAGGTGATTTCCTGCATTGCACTCTGTGACATGACAGCCTCCTGTATTCCTGTAATTTGATTTTTATTATAGCATATTGCAGGAAAAAGGTTCAGAAAGTTGCTGCATGGTTTTACCGCTGGAGGCAGTCTATATAAATTTCTTCTGAACCAGCCCGTTCTGTGGGCAGAACCTATGGTGCCCAGGGGTGGAGCCCCAATGACGCCATGAACCCGGGTGCAGAAAGGCGGCTGACCCCTCTTGCATTCGAGAACAAGGAGGTTCCTCTTCCCGTCCGACTGGCATTTACCAGCTTCCCCTCACTTACGATTCTTACCGAGATCCTTCACTGCGTTCAGGATGACAGGAGTCCGGCG
>NZ_JBJEXP010000092.1:2524-6502 GCF_051885895.1 Dialister sp.
CAATTTCAAAGAAGGCAATGACAAGAAGAGTAAGGTTTCCGGAATGGCAAAGAGAGCTGCGTCTGGTGAAAGCAGTGCAGGAGGGGAGCCCGAAGATGGACTTGGAGCCTCCGGGCCGAATCGTGAAGCCCGCCGGGACTGCCCGTTACAGCAGCAGGGTATTTATGGCATAGGCCGGCGTACCTGATAAGTCCATTCCGGTGACGGAATGGAAAAGCAGAGTGGTAACACGGTTATTCATCGTCTCTCGTTTTCGAGAGACGATTTTTTTATTTTCATGGACTTTTAAGGGAGGCAATTTTTATGAATATCAAAACAATCTGCATTCATGGGAGCGATTGGCAGGATCCCACCGGCTGTATTTCCGTACCGATTTTTCAGAGCGCTACTTTCGGCCATCCGGAGCTGGGCCAGTCTACCGGCTATGATTACACCCGGGTACAGAACCCTACCAGAGAATGTGCGGAAAAGGTGGTAGCCGCACTTGAACACGGCTGTGACTGTACCAGCTATTCTTCCGGCATGGCCGCCATTTCCATGGTCATGGAACTTTTCAAGCCGGGAGATACCATCCTTTCTTCTGATGATCTTTACGGCGGCTCTATCCGTCTTTTCCGTTTCATCAACGAAAAGAACGGCATTCATTTCAAATTTGTCAATACATCTCACCCCGACCAGGTGGAAAATGCCTTTGATGACACTGTCAAAGCCGTTTATATTGAAACGCCTACCAACCCCATGATGCAGATCACCGATATCAAAAAAATGGCAGACATCGCCCATGCCCACGGTGCCCTCCTCATTGCAGACAATACCTTCATGAGTCCTTATTTCTGCAATCCCATCGACTTTGGCGCCGATATTGTCATCCACAGCGGTACCAAGTATCTGGCCGGCCACAACGATACACTGGCAGGATTTGTGGTAGCCCGGGATAAGGAAATTGCAGAAAAGATCCGCTTCCTTTATAAAACCGTAGGCGGCTGCCTGGCTCCCTGGGACAGCTGGCTCGTTACCCGCGGCATCAAAACCCTGGCCCTCCGCATGGAAGCAGCCCAGAAAAATGCCCAGGCTCTGGCTGAATGGCTGGAAAATCATCCGAAAATTACTAAAGTTTTCTATCCCGGACTTTCTGATTTCCCCGGCAGAGACATCCATTTCAAACAGTCCCGAGGTGCCGGTGCCATGCTTTCCTTCTATACGGACAGCCATGAAACGGCGCTTTCTGTCCTGAAAAATGTAAAGCTCATCCGCTTTGCTGAAAGCCTGGGCGGTGTAGAAAGCCTGATTACCTATCCGGCTACCCAGACCCACAGCGATCTTTCGGAAGAAGAACGGCAGTCCCGGGGCATTACCAGCTGCCTCCTCCGCCTCTCCGTAGGCATTGAAGATGTCAATGACCTGATTGCTGATTTGAAACAGGCGCTGGATTAAAGGCCGCCAAGCAGCCTGTGCCTTCCCGCCGAACGCCGTCATTCTGAGCGCCAGCGAAGAATCTTGATACATGACGATAGTGAGACCTTGACTGATAAATACCAGTTGGCGGGAAGAGATGAGGAAAAAGGTTCAAAGGATTCAGAGGGTTTTGGTATCGCCTACGGCGATGAGTTTATAGATAGGCTCCCTTTCGGTAGCAGGAAAACACCCGTTTGAAATGCACTTCTTTGATGCCAGCGTGCCACCTTTCTCCACGGGGAAGCATGTCACCGGATTTTCGGGGCGCTTCGCTTCCCTACAAAACAAATCCAGTTCCTATGCGCCCACAAAAGCAGGGGCATGATAAAGCTCCGAAAAGCAATTATCTCACAAGTATCACAAAGCATAGCGCCGCTAGGACTTCCCCCTCCGGGGGAAGTCCCGCGCAGCGGGAATAGGGGTGCATTTCCATCGCCCGCCAGGGCGGTTGTACGGTTTTCGCCGCCGCAGGCGGGCATATATAACTCCCCTCTGAACCGGCCCGCTCTGTGGGCGGAACCCATGGGTCGGCGCGGCAAGCGCACGACTCATAGACCCCGGGCGCCAAAGGCGCCTGAACCCTCGTGCATTTGAGAATACAGCCCATCACCGACATTGACACAATATACAAAGGAGTCCACCATGAAACTTTCCGATTTAGATACTATCATTGAACGCCGGGGCAGCGGATGCCTCAAGTATGACTTTGCCGTGGCCCGTGGAAAGCCGGCAGATGTGCTTCCCTTCTGGGTCGCGGACATGGATTTCCGTATAGCCCAGCCCATTATTGACGCCCTGGAAAAGCGGGTGCGTCATGGCATCTTCGGCTATTCCGAATCCAGCGAAGCTTATTTCAAAGCCCTGGCCCGCTGGCAGGAAACCTATTTCCACTGGACCATCCGCCCGGAATGGCTCATCAAGACCCCTGGCGTTGTGCCGGCCATCAATCTGGCCGTCAAAGCCCTGACCCGGGAAGGCGAAGGCGTCCTCATTAATCAGCCCGTGTATTACCCCTTCCTGAATGCCGTGCTGAAAAACGGAAGAAAACCGGTAAACAGCCCCCTGGTCCTGAAAAACGGCCATTATACATTGGACTTCGATGATCTGGAAGAAAAAATCGTCAAAGGCAATGTAAAGCTGGCCCTTCTCTGCTCCCCTCACAACCCTGTAGGGCGGGTATGGACAAAGGAAGAGCTCACCCGGTATGCTGATATCTGCCTGGCCCACGGTGTCAGGATCGTGGCTGATGAAATCCATGAAGATTTCACCTACCCCGGCCATGAACATACCGCCTTCGGCACCATCAGTGAAGAAGCGGCGCAGAATGCCATTATCTGCACCGCTCCTTCCAAGACCTTCAATATTGCTGGACTCCAGAATTCCAATATCCTGATTCCCAATCCTGACATTCGCAGAGCTTTTCAGGAAGAGCTGGACTCTTTCGGCTATGACCAGCTGAATGTCATGGGGCTTACCGCCTGCCGGGCCGCCTATGAAGGAGGCCGCGAATGGCTGGAAACCGTAAAAACCTACATTAAAGAAAATCTGGATTTCACCAGAAAGTATCTGGCAGAAAACCTCCCCAAAATGAAACTGATTGAACCGGAAGGCACCTACCTCATCTGGATCGATGCTTCTGCCTACGGTCTTTCCAATGAAGAGCTGGAACATAAAGTCCTCTATGACTGCCATTTGTGGCTGGATATGGGCTATGTTTTCGGAAAGGAAGGCGAAGGCTTCCTCCGCTTCAACCTGGCCTGCCCCCGGAAAACCCTGGAGCAGGGCCTCATCCAGCTGAAGGAAGGATTTGATAATTAAAAAGCAGGACCGCAGCAGCGGCCCTGCTTTTTAGGGTTCAAAGGGTTCAGAGGGTGGTGGTATCGCCTACGGCGATGAGTATAAAAGGGGGCCGCAGGCGGCATTCAAAACTTCCCTCTGAACCGGCCCGCTCTGTGGGAGGAACCTGTGGTGTCCAGGGGCGGAGCCCCGATGGCACCATGAACCCGGGCGCCGCAAGGCGCCTGAACCCTCTTGCATTCGGGAACAGGGCTCAGCATGACAATGTCCGGCGGTAAGCTGACAGCCGGAAGCGGCCCCCTCCCATGACTCTTTCCCCATGGAGTATAATAGAGACAGTTGTAAAGGAGGTTTTTCTATAATGAATGAACAGGTAAAGAAAATTCTCGAAAACAATCTCTGGGAAGCAGCCACTGTATGCAGCAAGGGATTCCCCAATGTAGTACCGGTAGGCTTCAAAGCTGTACTGGATGACGGAAAGCTGGCCATCGGCGATGTATTCCTGAAACAGACACTGGAAAACATTGAAGCCAATCACCGGATTGCCATTTCTGCCTTTGACCCGAAAACATCGGAAGGCTATCAGGTCAAAGGAAAGGCTGACTATGTGACGGAAGGACCGGTGGTAGAGAAATTCAAGGCAATGGCTGATGAACTTTTCCACGGTGCCTGCAGCGCCAAGGGTGCTGTCATCATTACTCCGGAAAAAATCGTAGTCACCACTCC
>NZ_JBJEXP010000093.1:0-6499 GCF_051885895.1 Dialister sp.
AAGCTTCAAAAGCAGCGGACAGAAGGCGGAACATGATACCTGTCCGCTGTAAATTCCCTCTGCCGCCGTTCACCTGATCCTTCTTTTATCCACCTCTTCTTCAAATTATTTTCTCTTTCTATCCTGTATTATACTCGCCAATATGACAGATCCTGACACTGGAGGAAAATAGATCAAATAAAAGAAGCCTGTTCTCATAGGATGAAAACAGGCTTCTTCTGCTTTTAAGGAAATTTTCCGGAGGCTTTTATTCTATTGTCACAAATACGGGGGAAGACCAGGCGGCATTGCCATTGGACTGGAGCACTTTGATCCAGTAGGCATGTTCGCCCTTTTCCTGCGGCAGAGGGACTGCCTTATCCAGATATAAAGCCCGGGCATACTCTTCTTCCGGTACTTCGGCAAAGGCTTCCTGCATTTCCACTTTCAGGTTCAGGCCGCCCATGGGCTTCACCATTCCCCTGGTGCGTATTTCCTTCCAGGATGCTTCTGCGGCTCCCTGGAGACTGCTGAATTTGATGACCGTATCATCATCGCCTTCCAGTTCAAGAATCAGTCCGTCGTAGTCTCCGGAGGTGGAAGAGGTAAATTTCACGTACTGGTCTGACCTGATGGTGATCCCCTGGTCAATGCGGTCAAAGGCATATGTTTCTGCATTGACGATTTTACCATGCTGTACATAAACCATGCCGTCCCATTTGGCAGATTTTCCCCGCCCCCGGTATTGGACGCCGCTCCAGCGGATGCGGACTCTATTGTCCGCTTTGGGAAGGAGTTCTTCGAAATAGACCGGCTTTTCCCAGTCAAAAATCTGGATGCTTTCAATGGGATGGGATGCAGCAGCTTTGACATGGAATACCGGCTGTTCATGTATGGTTCCTTCATCCCCCATCCCTATGCCGCTGACAGCCGTGGAAAGGAAGATGCGATCCATGGTGGAGGCAAAGCAGTGCCGGGCTTTGATGGCATCCCAGATTTCTTTTCTGGTCAGGTGTCCGGCAAAGACCCCGGTATGGCCGCTGGCCACATCGAAAGCGCCGGAGGCGGATTTCCCGTGGCCGGAAAGAGGATAGGAAAGCCCTATTCTTCCGGTATGGTCATCACTGGCGGCGATAAATCCCACTTTCAGCCGTTTTTTCATGGCATCCATGGCAAACCATTCAAAGGTGCCGTGATGGGAATGAATTTCGATAACGCTGGTATATTCCGGATTCAGGAAATCCAGATTGGCATACCGGCCGCCTACATGGGGAATCAGGAGGACATCTTTTCGGTGATCCAGCTTCTGATAGAGCTCCGGAATGGGATTGGCATTGAGGCTGACGTCACAGTCGGGAGCACTCCAGTTGCTGCTGGGATAAAAGACATCGTTATCATGAAGGAAGTAGACATTATGGTCGCCGCCCTGGGGAGTGGTGCCGGACCATTCATATCCCAGGTAGACAAGAAATTGATTTTCCCTGTTAAATTCCTTGGTGAAACGGCGGATCTTTTCCCAGGTGTCATTGGTCACTTCAAAATCATTTCCCTGCCAGCCGGTAAAATCTATCAGTGCCTTGTCCCTGGCAAAGGAGTAATAGTCATCCAGGCGTCCGGTGCCTACGGTCTGCCGTGTCTGGCCGTGCATATCGCCCCAGTACAGATGGGGTTCTCCCGGATTTACGCAGCAGGAGCCGTTGCTGCAGGCAATGTAGCCCCGCTTCTTATCTTCCGCTCGCAGGGTCCAGAATCCTTCTTTGGTAATCCGGCAGCCGGGGATGGCGAAAATGCCGTCTGTATCCGGCGGGAAATGGACTTCCCGGGGAATATTCCCGCCTTCTCCCTGGATCAGGGTTAAGGAAACATCCCCCTCGTATTTCCCCGTAGGGTTGCCGAATTCATCCAGCACCCGAAGATGCATGGTAAAAGGTTTATCTTTTTCTACTGTCCCCGGAACCACCACCTGCAGTTCATGATGCATGGCAGGTACGATCCGGACGCTCAGGCGGTCAGGCAGTTCTTCATACCTGTTTGTGCCGCAGGGATCCAGATAGGTTCTGAACTCGTGCTCCCGTTCACAGAAGGACTGCGCCCGCATCCCCAGGCTTCCCTGCGACGTATCTCCCATGGTGATGGTAATGGTGTCCCCTTTTTTGATATAGCCGCCGTATACATTGATCAGGATACTGTTTCCGAATGAGCGGACAAATTTATGATAGGCCGCTTTTACCCTGCAGTCTCCGTCTGTAGTCACTGTGGTATATCCCGGCTGTTCCGGTTCGTCAAACTGTGGCGTATCCCAGTCACTGACGCTTTTCCATGCCAGCACCAGAGAGCCGCCGTCATCAATGCCGTACTCTCCTGCGGTAAAGGTAAATGTCCAGGTTGAAAATTCTCCTGCCATCACATCCCGCCGGGGTGTCATGGACATGGTTCCCATATAGGTTCTATTGAGTCTCATAGTACCTCCTCAAAGTAAGAAATAGAGTCCTGCCAGTGTGAGATAAATACAGTAGGGCGACGAATACAGCATGGATTTCAGAGGATTCACCGTTTCTCCCAAAAGCGAACCCACCAGCCCTGCCAGAATGAATGTATTCATATCGCAGGGAGGAAATCCCTGCCCGGCCATGCCTAAATGCGAGCTGGCAAGGGCGATATTCAGGTCGGAAATGCCGATGGAGGACCAGGCCGGCGCCAGGATGGGAAGAAGCATGGACTGAGCCGTGCTCTGTCCGCCGGTAAGCATGCCGGAAATCACCAGTGTCAGACTGCCGCCGATGATCAGGAATGTGCTGTCCAGTCCGCCTGCCCACTGGGCAATTGCCTGGTTCTGCCCTCCCAGCTTAAAAGCTCCCAGGAAGAAGGCCGTGGCGATGAGAATGATTTCCGGATCCCTCACTGCTTCGATCCGTTTCATCAGCTGTCCCCGCATCTTCTTCCACATCCCAGGCTGCACAATGAAGCAGGAAAGAATGGCAAAAATCATGGACATGACAATATTGTTGGTGATTTTTCCCAGGATATAGATATGGCTGATGGATTGAAAAAGATTTCCCTGCCATCCGGGAAGAAGGCTCAGCACAAATCTGGGGAAATCAAATTTAATGGACGGAATGCTGTTCAGCATCACGCAGGTGATCAATACAAAAAGGGGAATCAGCTTGGGCCAGTTCCAGGAAAATATGGTCCAGGCCGACTCTTTGGGAATCAGATTTTCAGGAATGGCATAATGGTTTTCAATATATACCTTGCAGAAAAAGAGGGTAATCACGATCAGTCCCAGCCCTACGGAAATATAGCTCACCAGGAGCGCCTGGGAGGCATCAATCCCGATCAGTCCGCAGGCCAGAATCACCGCATTGGATACGGGAGGCATCATCCCGCCCATGGAGGCTCCGGTGACAATGGTGGCACAGATCAGATCAGGCTTCATTCCCATTTCCCGTAGAGACGGAACCACCAGAAGACCGATGACTGCGCCTACAGCGGCTACGGTCCCCATGAGAGAGCCGCCGATGTACAGCGTCACCAGAATGGCAAAGACCAGTCCCTCCGGTGTCTTCCCAAAGATGGAGCGCAGGATATTGAGGACCGTTTCCATGGCACCGGTTGCTACCTGCAGGGCGGAAAACACGGCTCCCAGAATCACGATGTAAAAAATAAAAGCGATGGAATTGAAGCTGCTGATCCAGGGAGAAATCCACTCCGAAGGATTCATTTTCCCTCCCATCAGGAGCGCCAGCACACCGGCGCCGAAAAAGGCGAAGGTCATGTTTCCGCCAATGAAGGGAATTTTCTTACACATGGTAATGATGATCAAAAAGAAAACAGGAATCAGTACTGCCATCATACCCATCGCCTCCAATCCATCTTTCACAGGAATATTTCCATTTATTATAGAAATAGAAATCCTCTTTGTAAAAGATAAATGTTGATATTCACCATAACGTTTATGTTATACTGAAGAAAATCATTTCTCTAAGGAGCATTTATCATGAATTTTGATACTCTTTCCACCTTCCAGACCATAGCCGACTGTGGAAGTTTAACAAAAGCAGCCGCCCGGCTTCGCATATCGCAGCCCGCCCTGTCAAGGACACTGCGCCTTTTGGAATCGGAATTGGGATTTTCCGTATTCGACCGCACAGGCAACAGCCTGCACCTTAACCGGAACGGTGAAAAATTTCTGAATACGGTGAGAAAGATTCTGTCGGAATACCATGCCTGCATAGGAGAGCTGAGGGAATCCAACGGAATCAGTTCCCATATGATCATCATCACCTTTTCCTCCGTAGGAAATGCCATCCCCTACCTGACCTATGCATTCAGAAAGCTGCACCCTGAAAGCACCTATACACTGCGCAGCGGACGATTTTCGCGAAGTGACACCAGTACCAATTTCTTTATCATGTCCTCCTACCATCCCATTGCGGATAAGTTCCATACGCTTCTGGCCAAAGAGCCGCTTTATATGACAGTGAGCTCCCGCAACCCCTTGTCCCATGCCAGGCAGCTGAAGCTGTCTGCTATGAAAGGGGAAACATTCCTTTATTCCGGAGAAGAGAATGACATGTATGAAACCCAGCTCTATTTCTGCGAACAGGCCGGATTATCTCCGGTGGCGGAAAATATTGTCTCCAAACAGAACGTGCTCCTCATGCTCATCCGTCTCAATATGGGAATCAGTCTGCTGCCCCGGATAGAGACGGAAATGGTCAAACAGATTCCCGTTTCTGATATTCCCTGTTTCCGGTATGTCTATCTCATCCGCAATCCGAATACATTCCAGCCGGCCTTATGCCGGGAATTTGAAAAATTTACCATCCAATACTTCAAAAATACATACCGCTGAAGCCGCCTCCTCCTATTTGGGATGTCAGCTTTCTGCCAATAAAAATCGGAGCCCTGTGAACCGTAAAAAGTTCATAGAGCTCCGATTTTTTATTTTCTTGTCCAATCATCCTGCCTGCCCATAGACAGGGCGCATCCAAGAGCGGCATGGTGTGACAGCAGGGCAGATGGCCGGCAGCTGATTCCTAATCCTTTTACCGGCTGATGAATCAATCTGCAGGCTCTACCTCTTTCGGGAGATTTCTCGACTCCTCTCCATGATCTCCAGGGACCAGTCTATCCATTCCGGCACTGTTCCTCCGCTCGAAATGACGGGAGGGCGCCTGCGGCGCAGTCGGGATTGGGTTCGAGATCGAGGTGGAGAACGGGATCGCCTTGGCTGACATATAAGACTAGAAGCTAGTGGCTGGTGGCTAGTAACTGGTTCTTGGCTGCAAGCCCTCGATCCCGACCTCGGTCCCGATCCCGATCGTTCCATAGCCCTCCTGTCATTTCCAGCGCAGTGAAGTGGAGAGGCGAAATCCACACTTCCATAATGGATGCATAGAAAAGCCGGCAGCTCATTTTCTGCTGCCGGCCTTTAAAATCTTAAATTCACTGCCTGCTACATGACAAATCCGCAAATCAGATACAATACCAGCGATACTGCAGCAAACCCGAGAACATAAGGCATCTGTGTTTTTACATGGTCCATGATCGGGCAGCCCGAAGCAGCGCAGGACATCATACACACTGGAAGAAAAATTTTATAGATAATCAATGAAAACAGCATATACCACCCCAAATTTCTGCTTTCCTTTGACCATACCCGCCGGAATTTCAGATCTCTATCTTCTTGAAGTCCGTATGTCCTGCCTCCTCCAGGTAGTCGATAAGGTCCAGCACATGGCCTATCTGGTGCTTTCTCTTTTCTTCCCTGGCCTCCCGTCTCTTTTTGGCCCGCTTCTTCCGGCCCATGGGAAGAGGGGCCGCCTGCCCTGCGGCGGCATGAATTTTCGATTTCATGAACCCCGGCCCTTTTCTCTTATCCACCAGAATGGCCTGGGTGTGGTCGTAAATGGACAGCAGGGTATCGAAGACCGATGTAAAGAACCAGTGCTGGTCATGATACCCTTCCACAGGTCCTTTTCCTTTTTTCCGGAAATAGTTTTCGTGAAAGGTGCGGACTTTATTCTTCCTGGGATCGTAGACCAGAAGCCAGCGGTCAATGGGCGTTTCTATGGCAATTCTTCCGTCCTGAAAAACGCAGGTCATCTGCATCCTCCTGCAGAAATCCTGCACTTTCCTGTAATTCTTCCGGAAGAGCTTTCCCAGGGTGGAACAGTAGAGGCACCCGTGATATCCTGCATTTTCCGCTTCCTCTATGGTCCGAAAGACCCCGCGGTATTCCGCCCTGATGCGCCCGGCATAGATACACTGCTCCCGATGGTACACATGCTCCCCCGGGGCACGGCTGTACACAAGCATATCCATTCTCCTTTCCGGAAACACCTCATTTCCGGCTCTTCAACGAAAGATACAGGTTCATTGCGGATAAAACCATCACTATAAAGGAAAGAAATCCATTGACCTTTCCCGGCCTTCTTCTCAGCTCTGTCAGATTCATCATCCGCCGTCGGCCCTGCCGCCGGCTTTCACCTCCTTTGCCCCTCCGGCCTTGTTTCTA
>NZ_JBJEXP010000094.1:0-6775 GCF_051885895.1 Dialister sp.
AATGACGGGGTGCCTGTGGCGGACCGGGGTCGAGACCGGGACCGGGATTAGGATCGAGACTGGGATTGGGATGGTTTGTAGCTGGGAATCAAGAATTAGAAACTAGAAACTAGAAACTAGAAACCAGCCACTAGCCACTAGTCCACCAGCTCACCAGCCCACTGGGAGCTTCTCCGACTCTGCTTCCAAACCTTGAGATGATGGGTCCTGTCATTTCCGCTTACAGATGCCAAGGCAGCGGCAGGAATTCTGTATTATAATAAACATATAATATTTCAAGTATTTTCGCAGAGGAGCTCGTTTTGTTCTTTAAAGACAATCCTTTTTACCTCTTGGGGGTACATACCACGGACAGCGGGGCGTGCATTGACCAGGCGCTTCAGGAAAAACTGAACAGGGCAGGGGGAGAGAAGGAGAAGAACCGTCTGCTGGATGCGGCCTATATGCTGCGAAAGAGCGTGAAGCGGAGCGGTGCGGAATTTTTCTGGCTGCCGGGACTGGAGAAGGAGCGGGCTTTTGCCCTGGTGGACAGAGCAGTGCGGGGAGATGATTTCAAGGAGGAGGACTTTTCTTCCCTGCCGCCACTGTCCCGGGTGGTGCTTTCCCTGAACGGGCTGTTTTATGGAAGCAGGAGTGTCCGGCTTCTTCTGGAGGAAATCTGCGATTCCTACGAGGCTGTTCGTCCGGAAGAGGGAGCGGCTCTTTTTAATGGAGACCGGCGGAAGGCAGGCCTGCCGGTGCTCCGGAATTTTTCCCATGTGGAAATGTGGAAGAGGGAGCTGCCTTCCCACCTGACAGAGGCAGTGAAACATCTGGATACGGTCGATTATGCCGCCCTTCTGTCAGAGCTGGGAAAGACAAGGAGCCGCAGTTTTCCCTGGGGACTTCTTCTTCTTGATTTTGTGGAAAAAAGCAGAAAGCAAAGAGAAAAGCTGGAAAAAGACCTGCAGCACAGTCTGTCCCTTGCGGAGCACAGCTTTTCCGACGGGCTGCGCCAGGCGGAGAAACAGGTAGACAGTCTGGCAGGCCTGACGAAACCGTTATGCCTGAGGAACGGATACTGGCCGCTGGAGCCCTCTTTCCTGGCTGTGCGAAACCAGGTGATTGCCTTCTGGAAGGAAGGAAAACGAAAGGAAAGCCGGGCCATGGGGGATGCCCTGTTTCCCTTCTTTCAGGAATGGAAACCGCTGAAGGAACAGATAGAAAAGGACAGGCAGGCCATGGAAGAGGGAAGAACACCGGATATCCTGCGGGGAAAGTCTTCCTCCCTTCCAAAGAAAACACCGCCGGCCGTGGCTGGCGGAAAGGAAGGAGCGGCGGAACGGACATATCCCCTCTTCCTCCTTTTCCTCGTATTTTTTATTCTCCTCACGGTGTATTATTTTTTCCTTAAATAAACAGGAATTGATTGGACACAGAGAGGAAATTTTTATTAAAGGAGATTACAATGGCAGACAATCCGGAAGACCTGAAGCAGCAAATCATCGGGCTGGTGGAAGAAAAAGGCTTTCCCGGCGAACTGGGCGCCCTGGCTGCGGACAGCCTGGGCAGTGAACATGCCATGCTCCGCATGATCGGCTGGCTGCGGAACAGTCAGCCCCGGCGGGCGGAAGACATTGCCGATGAAATGCTGGCCATCTGCGAGGACAGAGACAACTGGCGCAGAAAAAAGGAATCGGAATTTTACCAGCAGAAATATAATCGGTATTTGTGGGATATGAAGAAATAGACGTTCAGAAGGATTAAAAGGTTCTCAAGTTTGATAAGTCTCCGGTCTGAAGGTTGTGGAGGCGTCTGTCGGCGCATGATACAATGGTGCCGCTGGTGCCCTTCGTTATTTCGAACGTAGCAGAGCAGCTGTTGCATGTCCACCTACCATCTGATGTAATGTATTCGACTTGACAATGCTTAAAGAAATTTATATGCTTTAGATAAGCATAGAGGCCCCCCTGACCCGGGGAATGAGCTGCGGTATCATCCGAGAGCACCCGGGCGGTGTGGGTTTCTATGTCATTTTTATGCCCTGTTCATTTCGAGCGAAGCCAGTCAGCTGCCAATAGGAAAGCCTCTTACTGGGCAGGCTAGAGGTCAGCTTCGGCTGACTTAGAGACTCTACGCAGAGTCTCCACAGAGTCGAAAAATCTTAATTAGTGGGCTTATGTACTAGTGGGCTAATGAGCTGGTGGATGGCTTCTAGCTACTGGCTGTATGCCACTGAGTCCCGATTTCGCCACTGGGCTAGTTCAAAGGGTAATTATGAATGCTGCCAAAGGCAGCATATAAAGAGGCACTCATCACCATCCTATGAACCCGGGGCCGCGCGGCGGCCTCTTTCCCCTTGCACTGTAATGATATAATGTATGAGTATCCTTCGGACTTTCACTCCGATGCGATTTTTTTCGGGATTTCCCCGGAATGATGGTTGATGAAAAGGGCGGGCCGCACAGGAAGGGCTGCTTTCGTCATTGTCCGGTTTCATCCTTGCAGAATCGGACTCTGTGAAGGAGGGCGCTTTCCTCCGGCTCTGCCCTTTTCGGGAAAGGATTTCAAAATGACAGAAAAGAAAAAAGTAGTGGTCGCCATGTCCGGCGGCGTGGACAGCACGCTCACGGCCCGTCTTCTCCTGGATCAGGGATATGAGGTGTATGGAGCCACCATGTACCAGTTTGACGGACAGGATGAGGAGATCGAGGGAGCCCGCAGCATGGCGGAGCTTCTGGGGATTCCCTTCAAGGCGGTGGATGTGCGGGAAGCCTATCAGAAGTTTGTGCTTTCCTATTTCATTGATGCCTACAGCCGGGGAATGACGCCCAATCCCTGCATGATGTGTGATTTCAAGGTGAAGTTCGGCCTTTTCTATGATGAGGTGCGGAAGGCCTTTGATGCCCCCTACTTCGCCACCGGCCATTATGCCCGCATCCTTTACAATCCGGAGCGGCAGAAGTATGAAGTGCATAAAGGGGTGGACATGGGGAAGGATCAGTCCTATATGATGTATCATCTGACCCAGGACCAGCTGGCCCACATTATTTTCCCTCTGGGACGGACGTTTAAAAAAGATACCCGCCGGATTTCCAAAGAAAAGGGGCTTCCTACCTATAATAAGGCGGAATCCCAGGATATCTGCTTCCTTACCAGCGAAAGCTCCTATGTGGAATTTCTTAAAAATCATGCCCCCGAGGCGTTCAAACCGGGGGATATTGTAGATAAGAAGGGACGGGTTCTCGGACATCACCGGGGCATTCCCTACTACACCATCGGCCAGAGAAAAGGGCTTGGCATAGCGGCCAGGATGCCTCTCTATGTGACGGAGCTTCGTCCGGACAGGAACCAGGTGGTGGCAGGACCCAATGAGGATCTGTTCCGCACCCGTCTTCTGGCAGATGAGCTTCATTTTACCGACGGGGAAGCGCCGGCGGAGGAGTTCCGCTGCCAGGCAAAGATCCGCTACGGCATCCGCGTGCATGACTGCACGGTGACACTGGAAAGAAACGGACGGGCTGTGGTGAAATTTGACGAGCCCCAGCGGGCAATCACCACGGGCCAGTCGGTGGTATTCTATGATGATGACCGTCTGATCGGCGGCGGCACCATTATGAGAGCGCTGTAAGGAAACTAGTCCGGCAGGAGCATGCAAAAAGAGCAGTGAAGAGGATTTTCTCTTCACTGCTCTTTCAATTTTATCTCAATCCAAATACCCGGGACAGGAATCCTGCTTTTCTGCCTTTTCTGGCGGAAGCAGCCCATTCGGCGGATTTGGTTTCGGCATTTTTCACTTTATAGGCTCTGAAGGCGCGGTAGCAGTTCATATCGACCAGTACTACGCATACCTTGGCTTTTCTCATACGGCGCTGGAGAAGTCGCTCATCAGAAGGAAGGGGAATGGAGATTTCCTTTTCTTCCATTTCCAGAAGGGAGGCAGCCATGGCATCCCTGGCCTTTTTGGCCGTTTCATCCATGGAATGTCCCTGGGCCTGGCAGCCCGGCAGATCCGGGAATACGGCGGTAAACATTCCCTTGTCAGCGTCATGTTCAAATATGGCGGGATAGAAATATGTCATCTTTTCCCCCCTTTCCTTCAGTACAGACTTCTCAAAACTCGGTCATTTATATTTTATACCATTTATGCCTCTCCTGCCAACAGGAATTTACAGAAATTTGATGGATTTTTTACGGATTTCCGCGGCAGAGCGGGAGGAAAAACCACGGGCAGGGGACAGGAAGCGGTCAATTTACTTCCGGCCCATCCACTGCAGGGTGACTTCGATCCACTTCCGGAGCGCCGGCGAATGGACTGCGGCTTCGGGCACGGCCAGCCCCAGGGACACGCTGTCGCCGGTGGTGAAGGGGCGCACCTGGACCCGGCCCTTCCAGCCTTCGCTCATAAGCTCGTTATTCAGGGAAATGCCCAGGCCTGCTTCCACCATGCGCCAGGCGGTGTAATTGCTGGCGGTGGACAGGGTGAACCGGGGGTGCAGGCGGTGCCGGCGCAGGAAATCCTCAATGTCCGTATCTTCGTGGGGGAGAATATTGACAAAGGGGATATTTTCCAGATCCGACGGCAGGATGGCTTCCCTGGCGGCCAGGGGATGGGACTGGGGAATCCAAGCCAGCAGGCGGTCCTCCTTCAGGGGAATCCAGTGAAGATGGAGATGGGGACGGCGGCTCATGAAGGCGCAGCTCAGGGTGCCCTCGGCCATGCCTTCCAGACATTCCCGGTTTCCGCATTCCTTCAGGTGGATCTGCACCAGGGGATATTTCCGGTGGTAAAGGGAGAGGATGGAGGGGAGCCAGTGGGCGGCAATGCTGAAGTACGAGCCGATGTAAAGATCGCCGCGGGTGAGGGAAAGGAGGCTGTCCTGCAGGCTTTTCACCTTTTCCTCCGCCTTCACCATGTCCCGGATGGAAGGCAGCAGAGCCTCTCCCTCTTTGGTGAGACGGACGCCGTGACTGGAACGGGACAGCAGGGGAAATCCCGTTTCCTTTTCCAGACTGTCCATCATCCGTGTAATGCCGGAAGGGGAATATCCCGACTCTTCGGCCGCCGCCGTGAGACTTCCCGCCTCCAGGATGCGGAGAAATATTTTATACCGGCTGATATCCATAGATGCCTCCCATGATGAAAACAGGAGCTTTCCTTCCACACAGGCGGGCTCCTGCAGCTGTATTGCGTATCTGTCAATATTATATTGATGAACTTGCGCTTCCGTCAATATGGAAGGCCTCCTATACTAGGGAGGAACTGATTTATTTATAGAATCTGCTTTTATAAGAATTTTATGCATTGCTTCGTCATGGGGTTCCTTAAACAGCCGGAAGGAAAGGAGGCATCACCATGCGTACATCTACGGCGAAAGGACTTATGGTATCAGTCATACTGGCAAGAAGCACATCCTTTCTGTTTTCCAAAACCGCTCTGGCGGCCATGGGCTTATTTGAGCTGCTGGGACTTCGGTTTTTCCTGGCCTTTCTCTTTCTTTCCCTGATTTACAGGAAAAGGCTCCGGGCGTCTTTCGGCAGGGACATACTGCTTCGCGGCACTCTGCTGGGAGCTGTCCTGTACCTGGTTATGGCCTCGGAAATGATGGCTCTGAAGCAGTCGGATATTTACCTGACCGCCTTTCTGGAAAACTCCGCTTTCCTCTTTGTGCCGCTTATCCTGTGGGTGGCGGACAGGCAGAAACCCTCCCGGCGGATGCTCTTTTTCATGGCGGTCATGACGGCAGGCGTGGCCCTGCTCACGCTGAAGGGCACGGATCATTGGAACGGAGCGGCATGGGGGATAGCAGCCGCCTTCTTTTACGGGTTTTTTATCTTCCTCACAGGAAAGCTGGCGGCCAAAAGCGACGGGATTTCCCTTGGCATATGGCAGATGGGCGTTATGGGTGTCCTGAATCTTGTTTCTTCCGCAGCGGTGGAGGAAATGAAGATGCCTTCCGGCCCGGAAACGGTGGTTTCTCTGCTGGCTCTGACCTTTCTCTGCTCCGCCTTCGGATTCACCTTTCAGACAGAAGCGCAGAAATATATTTCAACGGCGGAGGCAGGCCTGTTTTCCGCACTGGATCCCTTATTTGCCACCCTGTGGGGCATGATTTTCCGGGGAGAAAATCCGGGCCCCTCCGGAGCGGCCGGTGCCCTTCTGGTACTTATCGGCATGGTAGGCGCCCAGGGACGGGGAAAAGGACTGGCTGCTCTGCGGCACAGGACAAAGGGAAGCGCCGATTCGGTGTAAAATTCCCGGCATGGATGAAAGGGGCGCAGGAAAGCGCCCCTTCTTTTTTTCCTTTCTTTTCCTGCTATAATAAAGAAAAGAAAGGAGGAAAGGCCATTGATTTCAAAAGTACTGGATGAAACGGACAAAAAAATCATCAACGAACTGAAGAAAAACAGCCGCATTTCCATGACGGAGCTGGGAAAGAAAGTGTACATGACCGGCCAGGCGGCAAAGAACCGTCTGGAACGGCTGCAGGACCTGGGGGTGGTGGAACGGTATACGGTGAACGTCAACTGCCCCGTATTCGGCTATACGGTGCACGGCCTTTTTACCCTGCATCTCCGGGAAGACCGGGCCCGCGATTTTTATCAATTCGTCCGCACCACGGAATTTCACATCCTGCACTGCTATGAAACAGAAGGAAACGTGGTCTTTATTGATGCCCACTTTCCCAGTGAAGAGACCAGAACGGAATTCCAGCGCATCCTTTCCTCCTACGGCACCTGCCGGCTCTATCCGGTGGTCAAGGAAATTCACGGCATTCATCCGGTGGATGAGTGA
>NZ_JBJEXP010000094.1:6875-19014 GCF_051885895.1 Dialister sp.
GAACCCTTTGAACCCGCCGCGAAGCGGCCTATGGAGAAAGGAGCATCCCATGCACATTATCATTGCCGCTGATTCTTTCAAGGGCACCCTTTCTTCCCGGCAGGCGGGGGACATTGTAAAAAGGGCGGCCCTTGCTGTCTTTCCGCAGTGCCGGGCGGAGGTGCTTCCCATGGCGGACGGAGGAGAGGGGACGGTGGATGCCGTGCTGGCCTGGTCCGGAGGCAAGCGGATGCATTTTTCCGCCGCCGGGCCTTTGGGAACCCGGGTTTCCGCCTCCTACGGACTGCTTCCGGGACAGAGGGCTGTGATGGAAATGGCAGAGGCGTCAGGACTCATGCTGGTGCCGGATGATCAAAGAAATCCCCTTCTTACCTCTACCTTCGGCACCGGGGAGATGATGGCCCATGCCATGGAGGAAGGGGCCCGCACCCTTCTCATGGGTATCGGCGGATCCGCCACCTGTGACGGCGGCATGGGAGCCATGGAAGCGCTGGGCATTCGTTTCCTGGACAGGGAAGGAAGGGAGCTGCCGGGCAAAGGGGCGTCTCTTTCCCTGGTGGAGAGCATTGACTGCTCCCTCCGGCATCCTCTTTTAGCGGAAACGGATATCCTTGTCCTCAGCGATGTGGAAAATCCCCTGTGCGGAGAAAGAGGCGCAGCCCGAGCCTTTGCACCGCAGAAGGGAGCGGATCCTGCCATGGTGGAAGTACTGGAACGGGGCATGGTTCACTACAGGGAAATCCTGCGGAAAACCTTCGGAAAAAATGCAGACCGCATACGGGGGAGCGGGGCGGCAGGCGGCCTGGGAGCGGCCCTTTCCCTCTTTCTTGGCGCCCGAATGACCTCCGGTGCGGAAGAGCTTCTGAAGCTGGCCCGGTTTGACGAGAGGATACAGCAGGCGGATCTGGTGATTACGGGAGAAGGCAGGAGCGATGCCCAGAGCGGAGAAGGAAAAATCACCGGCGCCGTAGCCCGACACTGCAGGAAATGGAATGTTCCCTGCGCTGTCCTTTCCGGTTCTCTGGGAAAAGGCTGGGAAATCCTGCTGGAAGAAGGAGCCCTTGCCGTCCTCCCGGCGGCCCGGGAGGAAGAAAAGGAAAAATCCATGAAAAATCCTCAGGCCTATCTTCGCCGGGCGGCGGAGGATTTCTTCAGGAAATGGAAGGCGCAGGAGACAGAAAGATAGTGGAGTGGCCTGCTGTCTGCTTGCCACTGCCTGTTGGAATGTATTCCCGTATGCAAGTGGGTTCAAAAGGTTCAAAGCGCTATTGGGGCTTTCGCCCCTCAGAGCCTCTGGTTCGGCCCCGGAAGGGCTGCCTTCCGGGCCGGTTCAAAGGGGAGGGATAAAATACTGTAGAAGTCCTGCATAGGACTTCTACATCAGCCAAAGTCGGCTTTTGACCTGCTCATAAGAGGGCCACCCTTTTGATTGGCTGACTGTGCCGCTGGCGAGGTGAGCGCCTTCGGCACTATTTTTTTATCATGCGCCCGGGAGGGCGCCACCACCACCCTTTGAACCCTTTGAACCCTCTGAACCTTTCTACCCAACCCTTTTATACAATCTGCCGCCGAAAGGCGGCTACAATCTGCGGCGGAGCCGCGCTCCTTTGAAATTTTCCATCCATGTATTTTGCAATGAAGGGGCGAAGAGTGCTATAATACACTGTATCTATATTTCTCAGTTGTCATCTGTTAACCAACTCTAAAAAACAGGAGGAAAGATGAAAAAAGCGATTATATTATCCAGCGGAGGCGTGGATTCCACTACCTGCGTTTCCCTGGCTGTTGACAGACTGGGAGCAGAAAACGTTGTGACTGCTTCTATTTTTTATGGGCAGAAGCACAGGAAAGAAATCCTGGCAGCCCGCAAGGTAGCGGAATATTATCATCTGAAGCATTATGAATTTGACCTGTCCCAGATTTTCCAGTATTCCAACTGCTCTCTCCTTGCCAATTCCACCGAAGAAATTGTGCATAAGAGCTATGCGCAGCAGATTGCGGAAAACGGAGAAGGGAAGGTTTCTACCTATGTGCCCTTCCGAAACGGACTGATGCTTTCTACGGCGGCTTCCCTGGCGGCATCCCTTTTTGAAAATGACGATGTGGATATCTATATCGGCGCCCATGCGGACGATGCGGCCGGCGATGCCTATGCGGACTGCAGCGAACCCTTCCTGCAGCATATGGGAGAAGCCATCCGTATCGGCACATACGGGAAAGTTCATCTGGTATTCCCCTTTGCAGAAATGAATAAGGCCGGCGTGGTAGCCATGGGCCTGAAGCTGAAAACGCCCTATGAACTGACCTGGAGCTGCTACGAAGGCGGGGATAAACCCTGCGGCACCTGCGGCACCTGCATTGACCGGGCCGCTGCCTTCGCCGCAAACGGAGTAAAGGATCCGGCGCTGGGATAGTCGGCTGTCAAATCGGACGCTTGACAGTAATCCCGTAGGTTGACTTGCCCTTACGGGCTCGAAGGTTGAGGCCGCCACCGGGCCTTACGGCCCTGGGCTGCCAAGGTTCTGTCCGGGACCGGCTGACGCCTCCCGGACCGTTTGAGGGCTGCGCCCAGGGGAGTTATATAGTATCGCTGACGCTGGCGGGGTGGGCGCCTCTCGGCGCCATTTTATTGCCGCCTTCGGCGGTCTATATACTCATCGCCCGAAGGGCGATACCGCCACCCTCTGAACCTTTTGAACCTTTTGAACCCTCTGAACCCTTTGTACTTTGGCCGCGCCAGCGGCCTTCTATGATGAAAGGAAACAATACATGTTTACAGTAACAAAAAGAATAGAAGTATCCGGTGCCCATTTCCTGCACCTGGACTATGAAAGCAAATGCACCAATCTTCACGGACATAACTGGATCATTACGGTAACCGTGCAGAATGACAAGCTGGACAGGAACGGCATGGTGGTGGATTTCAGCAAGATCAAGGAAATCGTCAATCAGTTTGACCACCATCTGATCAATGATGTGCTGGGAGATCTGAATCCCACGGCGGAAAACATGGCCAAATGGATTTGTGACCATATCCCCTATTGCATCCGCGTTTCCGTGCAGGAAACGGAAGGAAATGTGGCAACCTATGAAAAGTAAGTACGCCTGGGACGACGGTTTCTTCCATGTAACGGAAATCTTCGACAGCATTGACGGAGAAGGAAAGCGCACAGGCCTTATGGCGGTGTTTGTCCGCCTGGCAGGCTGCAATCTCCGCTGCAGCTACTGCGACACCGCCTATTCCCTTACACTGGATGACACGAAGGAAGCGCTGACGGAGGAGGAAGTGCTCCGGCGCATTCACGGCTATCCCTGGAAACGGATCACCCTCACCGGCGGCGAACCCATGCTTCATCCCCTGCATCATCTGTGCCAGGTGCTGGGGGAAGAGGGGTACGATATCAATATCGAAACTAACGGTGCGGTGCCTCTGTGGAGAGAACGTCCGGAGGGCGTTTTCTATACCATGGATTTCAAGTGCACCGGCAGCGGCATGAAGGCCCACATGAACCGGGACAATTTCAAGCTCCTGGAGCCGCAGGACGTGCTGAAATTTGTAGTCAGCTCCGAAGAAGATATGGATGAAATGAAGGAAATCATCAGCCATTATTTTTCCGGCGTCCGTCATCCCGCGTTCTTTGTCAGCCCTGTATGGGGAAGAATCGAGCCGGAAAAACTGGTGGAATACGTAAGAAAGAACAGGCTGCAGGATGTACGGGTCCAGGTGCAGCTTCATAAAATCATCTGGGACCCGGACAGGAGAGGCGTTTAACATGGATTTGAAAAAATTGGAACAGGCAGCCCGGCTGATCATTGAAGCGGTGGGAGATGATCCGGAAAGAGAAGGACTTCTGGAAACACCGAAGCGGTTTGCGGACATGATGGCGGAGCAGTTTGCCTATACAGGCGTATCGAACGAAGAAATTGCCAGGGAATTTGAAAAAACCTTTGCTACTCCGGAAAATGACATGGTGGTGCTGAAGGATATTCCCATCTTTTCCCACTGCGAACATCACATTGCCCTCATGTACAACATGAAGGCCGCTGTGGGCTATATTCCCCACGGACGGGTCATCGGTCTTTCCAAAATCGCCCGCATTGCCGATGCGGTATCCAAACGCTTCCAGATCCAGGAACGGATCGGAACGGATATCCGGGATATCATGAAAATGGTTACGGGGTCGGAGGATGTGATCGTATATATTGAAGGAGAACATTCCTGCATGACTGCCCGGGGCATCAAAAAGCCGGGCACCCGGACAAGAACCATTGCTTCCTCCGGCGCTTTCAGGACCGACAGCGCCCTGAGAGGGGAATTTATGAAACTGGCAGGAAACTGAACGGTTCACTGTAAGTTCTGCGGAAATAAAAGAGACGCCTGAAGAGCGCCTCTTTTTTATTTTCCCGGTGCCGGCCGGAGAGAATTTCCGGTGCAGTTTTCTACGGCTTACGGCAGATTTCCTTATTTATTTATCCATATATGTCAATTTACCATTGACAACCCTGCTTCATGCGTGTATACTACTTTCTAACTAAAAAGTACCTGCATGGAACGAGACAGAAATGACGGAATTTCCTTTTAGAGATCCGGTGGATGGTGAAAACCGGAAGGAGCTGTCGTTTTACTCACTCGCGAGCTTCCCGGCCGAACCGAGTAGGCCTGGCGGATGTCCCCGTTATGGATACGCCCGACGCAATGAACCCCGTTCATTGATGAGGCAGAGTGATAAGTACAAGGTGGTACCGCGCAAGGATGCGCCCTTCAGAAATGTTTATTTCTGTCGGGCGCTTTTTGATTTCCTGCAGGAGTGTTGAGGAATCAGAGGGAGTAACAATTTCGTTTTCCCCCTTCCTTACAGACAAAGGAGTGAAGAAGTATGGAAGAGAAAAAAGGGATTTTCAGCGGAGCCATGGGAAGGCTCATCCTTCCGGGCATTATCCTGCAGTCCGTGCTCATCGGCGGCGGATATGCCACAGGCCGTGAAATCGTGGAGTACGGCGCCAAGTATGGTGCCATGGGCTGGCTTTCCGGGCTGGCTACGTTTATCGGATTTGCAGTGGTAGCCATTCTTTCCTTTGAGCTCATCCGCCTGTACAAGGTGTATGATTTCAAGTCCTTCCTGAAGGAACTGATCGGACCCCTCTATCATGTGTTTGACCTGGTGTACCTGCTGTTCATGGTCATTATTATTGCCGTCATGTCGTCAGCCACCGGCGCAGTAGTGGAGCAGATGACGGGGCTCAACTACTGGTACGGCGTAGGTGCCATTACGATTGTGGTAGGCATTCTTAACTATTACGGGGAAAAGATTATTTCCTATTTTGAAACCATCGGCACCGTGCTTCTCTATATCGGTTATATTTCCTTCTCTGCCCTGGTCATCAGCCACGGCGGGGCCCATATTTCGGAAGTCATGGCAGCAGGAGACCACTCCTTTGTACCCGATGCGACTGTCGGAGCCGCTCTGTGGACGGGCATTCTCTACATGGCCTACAACCTGGTGGTATTCCCTGCATCCTTTTTCACCATCAAGGCCCAGAAGAGCCGCAAAGACACCATCATCAGCGGAATCATTGCAGGCCTGCTTATGATTATCCCCTGGTTCATGACCTACTATGCAGTCATGGCCTTCTATCCGGACAAGGCGGTACTGGCTTCTCCGGTGCCCTGGGTGGCTATGATGCAGGCAGACAATGCGCCGGGATGGCTGCTCCTCCTCTTCAGCATCGTCATGGGATGGACTCTTATTGAAACGGCTACCGGCATTATCCATGCCATGCTGGAACGGATCGATACAGGTCTGAAGGATACGGGGAGAACTCCTCTGTCCCGCCAGCACCGCGGCATGCTTACCGTTGCCATTCTGGTCATTTCCGTTGCTTTTGCCAAAATCGGCATTATCGATCTTATCGCCAAAGGCTACAATGCCCTGGCCTATGCCTTCATTCTTCTCTACCTGGCACCGCTCCTTACCGTAGGGGTGTACAAGATTATCAAAAAATCTCCGAAGAAGGAAGAAGATACGGCAGCGGATATGGAAATCGTAAAATAAGGCGGCTTTGGAAATACGGCGTTTTTAGCAATAAGAACGCCGTATTTTTTTGCGGCAGAGACAGCGGCGCCATTTTATATGCCCGCCTTCGGCAGCGATACTGCAGCCCTCAGTGCCATAGGTGCGGTCAAACCTGCGGCATTTCCATTCCCGGTGCCGGCCATTCTTTAGAACCTTTTTACCTCCCCTGCACCTTTCGAACTGGGAGCACAAAGCGTCCCTATTTTATGCATAACTTCTTTAAGTACCGATAGAAAAAATCGATATGACTAATTGAGAGCAATTTATACCTTGCAGGAATAGCATTTTTGAGATAAAGTATATGTTAATAAAGAGAAGGACTGTTATATAAGGTATACTTATAAAACGGGGATGAGTTCAGGAGAAGGGAAGATGGATATGGTATTACCGGCATTGCTTTTCGCTCTGCCTCTGGTGACGGCACTGGTGCTCCTGGTGAACAGGAATCCGGCGGTCAGGAATACGCTGGTCCGTGTGTCGGCACTTTTGATGGCATCTCTTTCGGTGGCGGTAGGAGTCATGTATTTCGGCCATCCGTTCAAGATCGGCGTGGATTCTCCGCTGGTCCGGCTTGTGATGATGGCGGTGGACGGACTGGCAGCGCTGACGGTGCTGTATTTCTGCGTGAAGTACAAACGGTATCTGACAGCCCTTCTGGGACTGGCCCAGTTTTTCCTTATCCTGGCCTTTGAGTTCCACGCCGGAAGCTATGCCCGGTCGGTGTGGGATTTCAATATCGACAATCTGGCCATTATCATGATCCTCATTGCCGGTATCATAGGCGGTCTCATTGCGGTGTATTCTCTGGGGTACATGGCGGTGTATCACAGGAAGCATGCCAACGTGAAGGACCGCCGTTCTTTCTTTTTCTTCGTGGTTTTTCTTTTCCTGTCCGCCATGTTCGGCCTGGTGATGTGCAACAATCTTCTGTACATGTACACCTTCTGGGAAATCACCTCGCTCTGTTCCTTCCTTCTGATCGGCTACTCGGGAACCAATGAGGCCATTCACAATTCCTTCAAGGCACTGTGGATGAATCTTCTGGGAGGACTGGCTTTTGCTTCCGCCATTGCCTACCTGGGCTCCCATTTCTACACCCTGGAGCTGTCCCAGCTTCTGTCTCTGGGCATGCAGCAGATGCCGGTGGAGCCGGTGGTGGCCCTTCTGGTGTTCTGCGGATTTACAAAATCCGCCATGATGCCTTTTTCCGGCTGGCTGCTGGGGGCCATGGTGGCGCCTACGCCTACATCGGCGCTGCTCCATTCCTCCACCATGGTGAAAGCCGGGGTGTTCCTGATTATCAAGCTGGCACCGGTTCTCGGCAATAACCATGCAGGTGTTATGGCCATGCTGGTGGGTGGGATTACGTTCTTTTTCGCATCCTGTGCGGCCATTTCCCAGTCCGACGGAAAAAAGGTGCTGGCCTATTCCACCATTTCCAACCTGGGCCTTATTGTATGCTGCGCCGGCACCGGCTCCTATGAGGCAGCCTGGACGGCCATTATGATTGTCATTTTCCATGCGGTGGCCAAGAGTCTCCTGTTCCTCACCGTAGGTACGGCGGAGCAGCAGCTGGGAAGCCGCTGTCTGGAAAGCTTCGACGGCATTTTCAATTCCATGCCCCGGCTGTCCCTGTGCATGGTGATCGGCATCTGCGGCATGTTCCTGGCGCCCTTCGGCATGCTCATTTCCAAATGGGCGGCCATGAAGGCCTTTGTAGATGCAGGACAGCCGCTGCTGCTTCTGGCTCTGGTGTATGGCTCCGCCACCACCCTTTTCTACTGGACCAAATGGCTGGGGAAGATTACCACCTATATCCCCACCAATGAAAACCGGGAGAAGGGTATCCTGGGAGTGGAATGGACGGCCCTGAAGTCCCTGGCCGCCCTGACGCTGGTGGTATGCGTGCTTTTCCCGCTGATTTCCCAGTACATGGTCATTCCCTATCTGGCTCTCATGTATAGAAATATTAATGATGTCATTGCCCAGTCCAATCTCTGGATCATGTCGGTCATGGTCTTTCTGCTCATTATCCTGCCTCTCCGCTTCGGCAAGAGCCGCAGGAAGAAACAGGTCATTACCAATCTGTCCGGCGAAAACCTGGGAAGCGATGTGGCTTACCGCGGCGCCGCCGGCCGTGTTGTGCCGGTGCAGCTTCGGAACTGGTATCTGGAATCCTGGTTTGGAGAAAAACGGATGACTCTCTGGGGGTACACGGCCTGCCTGGCCTGCGTGCTCATGGAGCTGTCCCTGGCGGCAGGAGGTGTGTTCCATGTCTGATTATATGATGAATGTCATGGGCGCCGTGCTGTACCTGCTGCTGGCGCCTCTTCTGGGAGGACTTCTTTCCGGCCTGGACAGGAAGATTTCCGCCCGCATGCAGCGGCGGGTGGGGCCGCCTGTTCTGCAGCCCTTCTATGATTTCGGAAAACTCTGGGACAAGCAGCCCATTGCCGTCAATAAGGCGGAAGGATTTTACGTTTTCGGCTTTCTCCTTTTCGTCCTTTTGTCCGGCGCTTTCTTCTTTGCCCGGGGCGATATCCTGCTGGTGGTCTTTACTTTGACCATGGCCAGCGTGTGTCTCATTATTGCCGCCTATGCCACCGATTCCCCCTACAGCCAGGTGGGAGCGGAAAGGGAGCTGGTGCAGACCATGGCCTATGAACCCATGCTGCTCATGGTGGCACTGGGATTCTATCTTTCCGGCGGCAGCTTCAATATCCGGGACATTATGGCCTCGGAAACCATGAATATCCTCCGCATGCCCGGCATTTTCCTGGGCCTCTGCTATATTCTTCTCATTAAATTCAGAAAATCGCCCTTCGATATTTCCATGTCCCACGAAGCCCATCAGGAACTGATCGGCGGCGTGAAGACGGAAATTTCCGGACGCACCCTGGGCATGGTGGAAATTGCCGAATGGTATGAGGACGTGTTCCTGCTGGGACTGGTGCTTCTCTTCTTCCTGTCCTCTTCTCCCTGGACGCTGATTCCGGGGCTTCTGGTATGTGGCCTGGTCTTTTTCATCGGCATTCTGGTGGACAACAGCTGTGCCCGCATGAAATGGGAGAAAATGCTGGCCTCCACCTGGCTTTTCTCTTTCCTTGCAGGATTTATTAATGTGGCATTTCTCATGTATTTCAAATAAGGAGGACTCGTATGGGATTTGAAAAGAAATCACCCTGGCTGATCCATTACGACGGTTCTTCCTGCAATGGATGCGATATTGAAGTGCTGGCCTGCCTCACGCCCCTGTATGACGTGGAACGGTTCGGCATTGTGAATACAGGGGATCCGAAGCATGCGGATATTTTCCTGGTCACCGGCGGCGTAAATGCACAGAACCTTCCGGTGGTGCGTCAGATTTACGACCAGATGCCGGAGCCGAAGGTAGTCGTTGCCGTAGGCACCTGCGCCTGCACCGGCGGCGTATTCCGGGAGTGCTACAACATGCTGGGCGGCATGGACAAGGCCATTCCGGTGGATGTGTATGTACCGGGCTGTGCGGCCCGGCCGGAGTCCATCATTGCCGGTGTGGTGAAGGGCCTTTCCGTGCTGGAGGAAAAGCACCGGAAGCTGAAGGCTTCCGGAAATCACGGAGTGCCTGAGGAAACGCCGAAAGTCTTTGGCGGAGAAGGAGGCAGATCATGAAACAGCAGGTCATTGAAATCCGCAGCGAAGACCTTCTGGAAAGGACGGCCCGTTTTAAAAAGGAGGGCTGCCGTCTGGTACAGATTCTCTGCACCAGGGTGGAAGAAGGGTATGAGCTGACCTATACATTTGATAAAAATTATTTCCTGTACCATCTTCGTCTCATTGTGCCCCTCACGGGATCTGTCATGAGCGTGACCGGCCTGTACTGGTATGCTTTCGTATGGGAAAATGAAATCCATGACCTTTTCGGCCTGGATATCCGGTTTATTGTGCCGGAGGTGGACTACGGAGGCCATTTCTACCATCTGGCCCAGAAAACTCCCTGGCACGACCTTTCCGGCGCCGTTCATGCAAAGCGGGCGGTGAAGGTGAATCTTCGGAGCGGCCTTGGCATTGACGCTTCCGTGCAGAAAGATACAAAGGAGGATTGATTTCATATGGCAGAAATAACCACAGTCCCCTTTGGGCCTCAGCATCCGGTGCTTCCGGAACCGATTCACCTGGATCTGGAACTGAAAGACGAAAGGGTGGTACGGGCAGTGCCTTCCATCGGCTATGTACACCGGGGTCTGGAAAAGCTGGTGGAAAAACGGGACTTCAAGCAGTTCATCTATGTGGCGGAACGGGTATGCGGCATCTGCTCCTTCGGCCACGGGTGGGGCTATGCCAAGGCCGTGGAAGGCCTCATGGACATAGAGGTGCCGAAGCGGGCCAGCTGTCTGCGCACCCTGTGGCATGAGCTGTCCCGTCTCCACAGCCATCTGCTCTGGTTCGGCCTGGCGGCTGATGCCATGGGCTTTGAAAGTCTTTTCATGCATGCCTGGCGCATCCGGGAAATCGTGCTGGATATTTTTGAAGAAACCACCGGCGGCAGGGTTATTTTTTCCGTCTGCAAAATCGGCGGGGTAAGAAGGGATATTACCGATACCCAGCGGAAGGAAATCCTGGAAAAGATGAAGGAACTCCGCAGGGAAATCAAGGACATGGCCATGGTATTCCTCTATGACAATACCATCCAGAGCCGTCTGGAAGGGGTGGGTGTCCTTTCCATGAATGATGCGGTGGAACTGGGCTGCGTAGGCCCCATGGCCAGGGCCAGCGGCCTTCCCGTAGACTACCGCATGGCCGATGATGAAGGATTCTATAAAGAGCTCCATTTCCATCCTGTCACTGAAACAGCTGGAGACTGCCTGGCCCGGGTCAAGGTGCGTCTGGGAGAGCTTGATCAGTCCATAGATATGATTACCGGCTGTCTGGAAAACATGCCGGAAGGGGCCATTGATGCGCCGGTGCGGGGCATGCCTCCGGCAGGCGAATATTTTACCCGGGTGGAACAGCCCCGGGGCGAAGCGCTGTACTATGTGAAGGGCAATGGCACCAAGAACCTGGAACGGTTCCGTCTCCGCACTCCCACCAATGCCAACCTTCCGGCTCTGGTCAAAATGCTGAAGGGCTGCGAGCTGGCGGATGTGCCCAATATCATCCTCACCATCGATCCCTGTATCAGCTGCTGTGAAAGATAAGGAGGGAATCCATGAGTTTTCTCATTTACATGAAACAGGCCCTCACCAATCTGTTTAAACCGCCGGTCACCACCTCCTATCCCATCCGGCCGAAAACCTTCCGGCCCCAGGACCGGGGCCGCGTCATCAACGACATCAGCCAGTGCATTCTCTGCGGCCAGTGCATGAGGACCTGCCCTGCCGGTGCCATTACGGTGGACCGGGCCACAGGCACCTGGAAAATCAATCCTTTCGCCTGCGTCCAGTGCGCCGGCTGTGTGGAAGTATGCCCGAAGAAATGCCTCCACATGGATCCGGAGCCGGCATCGCCGGACGTGAAGAAATCAGAGATTATTCTCAATGTACAGAAGGAAGACGGCGTATCCAGAGTGCAGCGGAAGGTAGCCGCCATCCATATGACCCGGGCGGCCATGGATGACAGGAGCCATATCGTCAATAACATTATGAAATGTATTTTCTGCGGCCAGTGCATGCGGAACTGTCCCTCTGGCGCCATTACCGTGGACAGGCGCTCCCGGACCTGGAGAATTAATCTGGAAGCCTGCGTCAACTGCGGCACCTGCATTGACAACTGCCCCAGAAAATGTCTCTCCCTGGGCTGCTATCTGGGTAACCCCAGCGAAATTACCATGCACGGCTCCCGCCCGCCTATGGGAAGAAGACATATGGGACCGCTTTCGCCTTCCCCGGCACCGGTAGAAACCAAAGCACCGGCGGCAGAAGAAAAGAAAGCGGCTCCGGCAGAAGCAGCGAACCTGCCGGATACCCATATCCGCATAGAAGCGGACAAATGTCTTTTCTGCGGCAAATGCGAGCATAACTGTCCGGCAGAGGCCATTTCCATAGACCGGAAAAACCGCACCTGGACCATAGACCGGGAAAAATGCA
>NZ_JBJEXP010000094.1:19114-26461 GCF_051885895.1 Dialister sp.
GCCATTTCCATAGACCGGAAAAACCGCACCTGGACCATAGACCGGGAAAAATGCATCACCTGCGGCGTCTGTGCAGAGGGCTGTCCTGCCCACTGCCTCACCCTGGCGGAAGCCTGGGAAGCGGGAGAGAAAAAGGAAAAGAAGGCAGTGTACCAGGGAAAGGTGCTGCGCCGCCCGCCGCACCGGCCTCCCGTAAAGAAAGAAGAAACGCCTGCCGTGCAGGAAGCGCCGGCCGAAAAAGCAGTTCCTCAGGACAGGGAAGTTCCGGCAGCGGAAGAAAAGAAAGCGGCTCCGGCAGAAGCAGTGAACCTGCCGGATACCCATATCCGCATCGAGGCAGACAAATGCCTCTTCTGCGGCAAATGCGAGCATAACTGTCCGGCAGAGGCCATTTCCATAGACCGGAAAAACCGCACCTGGACCATAGACCGGGAAAAATGCATCACCTGCGGCGTCTGTGCAGAGGGCTGCCCTGCCCACTGCCTCACCCTGGCGGAAGCCTGGGAAGCAGGAGAGAAAAAGGAAATGAAAGCAGTGTACCAGGGGAAGGTGCTGCGGCGCCGTCCGCCGCGCACCGCCCCGGCCGGAGAAAAGGCGCCTTCCGCCAAAGAACCGGAAGCAAAGGATGACAGCCATGCATGAGTATCCTGTCACCCTGGAAATCGTGCGGATAGCGGAAAAAACAGCCCGGGAAAAAGGGGGCACCGTGAAGGCCATCCATCTGGTGGTGGGAGAAGATTCCGGATTCATCGGAGAATCCATCCAGATGTATTTTGATATTATTTCCGAGGGCACCCTCTGCGAGGGCGCCCTTCTGACCATCAGGGACATCAGGCCCAAAATGAAATGCGACCGGTGTGGGCGCCTGTTTGAACGGAAGCGGTTTTCCTTTACCTGCCCCTTCTGCGGCGGCGATGGTTCGCCTACGGAAATCGGCAAGGAATTTTATATAGAATCAGTAGACCTGGAGGTTGACTAAATGCATATGGTGAAAGCCGGCGTAATGGAAGACATTTACGCCCATAACAATCACATCGCGGAACACGTAAGAGACTATCTCATGAAACGGGACGTGTACACCGTTAACGTCATGGGAGCACCGGGGACGGGAAAGACCACATCCCTGGAACAGCTGATGAAGTACATCAGATCCAAGGTCTATGTGATTGAAGGGGATATAGAATCGGACATTGATACGGAACGGCTTCGGAAGGAAAATGTCACCGCCGCTCAGATCAATACCTTCGGCGCCTGCCATCTGGACGCTCCCCTGGTGCACAATGCGGTGCATACCATGGATTTCCGCGAAGGAGGCATCCTTTTCATTGAAAACGTGGGAAATCTGGTGTGTCCTGCGGAGCTGAACATAGGGGAAAATATTAAAATGCTTATTGTAAGCGTGGCTGACGGCAGCGATAAACCCTACAAATATCCCCTGGCCTTTGAAAAGGCGGATATTATCCTTCTCAATAAAATAGACCTGGCTCCTTATCTGGACTTTGACGAGGATTTCTTCATGAAAGGCCTGCGTCACCTGAACAAGAACGCCCCGGTTTTCAAAGTCAGCGGAAAAACGGGAGAAGGCTATAAAGAAGCGGCGGAATGGATTGAAAAAGCAGCCGGGAAGATGTGAGCCGCCGGTGCGGCCCGGCTGTATTTCCAAATGAACACAGGGCGCAGTAACTCTCGGCCGCTTCCCGGCTGTTAAACCTGCGAACCCTTGCGCCGAAGCTGCTTCAATCTTCAGGCCCCAAAGGCCCGCTTACTTTTCTATCTACCCTGTGAACCCGGGCCGCCAGAGGCGGCCCCTTACGGCCATTATTAAAAGGAGGCAGAGCCATGTCCCATATTCATACCGTTGGTCTCCTTGTGGAAGGCCGGGTGCAGGGGGTAGGATTCCGTCCCTTTGTGTGCCGCGCGGCAAAAAAAGCAGAGGTGACAGGCTGGGTGAAAAATCTGGGCGGCATGGTGGAAATCAGGGCTTCCGGAACGAGGGAGGCCCTTTTTGCCATGGAAGAAGCGCTGCGGCAGGCGCCTTATCCCATAGAGGTGGAATCCATTTCACAGAAGGAACTTCCCCTGGAAGAAGACAGCGGTTTTCGGGCGGTAGAAAGCAGCGGAGAGCCTGAGGCACCTCTTTTTCCTGCGGATATTGCCATCTGCCCGTCATGCCGGAAAGAGCTGCATGACAGGAAGGACAGGCACTATGGGTATCCTTTCCTGTCATGTACAGCCTGCGGGCCCCGGTATACCATTATCCGGCGCCTTCCCTATGACCGTCCCCATACGGCCATGGAGTCCTTTCCCCTGTGTCCTGACTGCAAAGAAGAGTATGAAAATCCGGCGGACCGGCGCTGCCATGGAGAGACTATCTGCTGCAGCGCCTGCGGCCCCGCTCTGTCTTTCGTGGCTGGAAGCGGAGAAAAGCTGCAGGGAAAGGAAGCCATGGAGAAGGCGGTGTCCCTGGTCCGGGAAGGACAGGTGGTGATGGTCAAGTCCATCGGCGGATACAACCTGGTGGGACGGGGAGACAGGAAGGAAACGGTGCTTTCCCTGCGGCAGCTGAAGCACCGGGAGAAAAAGCCCTTTGCCCTGATGGTCCATTCCCTGGCGGATGCGGAAAAGCTGTGCCGCCTTCAGGAGGAGGACAGGAAGCTCCTTCTTTCTCCTGCCTGCCCCATTGTGCTCTGCCGTCCGGGAAAGGCGGTGCTTCCGGAGGTGGCGGAAGGCGTGCCCCGGCTGGGAATTTTTCTTCCGCCCTCTGCCTTCTACGACCTGTTGACGGAAGGCGTGGGGGCGCCTCTGGTGGTGACCAGTGCCAATATCAGCGGAGAACCTATCCTTTACCGGGATGAAGAGGCTCTTGCCTGGTTCGAAAATCACGAAGTGGATTATCTGTTCACCAATGACCGGGACATCCTCCGCCCTGCCGATGACAGCGTGATAAAAGCGGAGGGACCGCACCAGGATCTGCTGCGGCGCACCCGCGGATTTCTGCCGGAGCCTGTTATCCACGGAGCAGGGGAGGGAGAGGTGCTGGCTCTGGGCGCTGATATGGAGCCTTCCATCTGCCTGTCGGGAAAAGGGCGGCTGTACCCCGGGGAAATGCCCTGCGATCTGGAAAACGAGTCTTCCGAGGAAGCCCTGCTCCGCATGATCCGGGACTGGGAATCCATGCTGGGCATTCACCCCGAAAAAGTGGTGGCGGATCTTCATCCTCTCTATGTGTCTGCAGCACTGGGGAAACGGATTTCCAGGGAAGAAGGGATTCCCCTGCTTCATCTGCAGCACCATCATGCCCACGGCCTTTCCGTCATGGCGGAGCATGGGATCCGGGGGAAAGCGGCAGCCTTTGTTTTTGACGGCACCGGCTATGGCACCGACGGCACCCTGTGGGGCGGGGAAATCCTCCTTCTGGAGGAGGACTCCATGGTGCGGGCGGGCCATCTGGATGCCATGCCCATGCTGGGCGGCGATATTTCCATGAAACAGGCCTGGAAAACGGCACTCGCCGGTCTGGCCTATGCAGGCCTTCCGTCCCGAGACAGCCGGTATGGCCTGGTGAAGGCGGCACTGGACGCAGGAGTAAACCGCATCCGGGATTCAGCCATGGGGCGCCTGTTTGACAGCGCCGCCGCCCTGCTTCATATCCGGGAAGAAAACCGCTTCAAGGGAGAGTGCGCCATGGCGCTGGAAGAAGCGGCGCAGAGGGCCCTCATGGAAGGGCGGAAGCCCCTCCCCATGAGCCTTACTCTGCAGGAAAAAGACGGCAGCCTTCTTTGGGACAGGAAAGCTCTCATTTCCGCCCTGGTGGAAGGAAATGGTAAAATAGAGGAAGCAGCCCTGGGATTTCACAGAGCGATTGTGGATATGGTCGTGAAGAGCGCTCTTCTTCTGGGAGTGGAGCAGGTCATTCTTACCGGCGGTTGCTTCCATAACGGTATTTTATGGACGGAAACAAAACAGGCGCTGGAAAAGGCGCATTTTAAAGTCTATGGAAATGAAAAAGTTCCCTGCGGCGACGGGGGCATTGCCCTCGGACAGGCCTGGTACGGCCTTATGCAGGGATGAGGAACAGGGGCGTGGCGGTATCGGATTTCACGGGAATGGATATCTCTGTGAAATCCGATACGCTTTCCACGGAAGTTCCCTTAAGGAGGAAATATGTGTGTAGCTTATCCGGGAAGAGTCGTGAGCATAAAAGGCACTCATGGCATGGTGGATTTTTCCGGCACCGAAGTGCCGGTGAATCTGGCCATGGTGCCTGCCAGAATCGGGGATTACGTGCTTGTCCATGCAGGCATGGCCATCCAGATCGTTGAAAAAGAGGAAGCCCATGACTGGATTTCCCTTTTCAGGGAAATCGAGGAGATGGAAAAGGAATGAGAGAAAAGGAACTGGCCCGCTATCTGTCATCCTATGCCGGACCGCCGCTTCGGCTCATGGAGGTCTGCGGCACCCATACGTCTTCTCTCTACCGAAGCGGCATCCGGCAGATTCTTTCGCCGAAAATCACCCTGCTTTCCGGTCCCGGATGTCCGGTGTGCGTGACGCCTACGGCCTATATCGACAAACTGGTGTCCTGCAGCATGAAGCCGCAGCACAGGGTCATGGCGTTCGGCGACCTGCTGGCGGTGCCGGGAAGCCGGATGTCTCTGGCCGGCGCCAGGGACAGGGGCGGCCAGGCGGATTTTTTCTATAATCCGGAAGATGTGCTGGCAATGGCTGAACGGGACAGGACGACCACCTTTGTACTGGCAGCAGTGGGCTTTGAAACCACGGCTCCGGTCTGGGCGGATCTCATCAAGAGGGTATGGGAAGAAAAGATTCCCAATATCCGTTTCCTTACTGCCCTGAAAACCATGCCCCAGGCCATGGAAATCCTGGCAGGAGATCCTCATATTGACGGGTTCCTCTGCCCCGGTCATGTGGCGGTGATTACGGGAAGCAGGCCCTTTCGGAAGCTGGCGGAAGACTCCGGGAAGCCTATGGTTATCGGCGGTTTTACTCCGCCCCTTCTTCTCCGCGCCCTGGCCCGGCTGGTGCTGGAAGCATCCCGAAAGCAGGGCGGCGTGTGGAACGAATATCCCTCTGTGGTGCGGGAAGAAGGAAACCGGCGGGCTCTCTCCCTTATGGCGGATGTATTTGAAGAGGGAGACGCCGTGTGGCGGGGACTGGGAAATATCAAAGGCTCCGGCCTTTATCTTTCCGCTGCCTATGCAGGGCTGGATGCAGGAAGCAGGAATCTGACGGAAGATATCATGCCTGCAGGCTGCTGCTGCGCCCAGGTGCTTACCGGACGCATGACTCCCGGTGACTGCCCCTGCTTCGGCAGAGCCTGCACACCGGATCATCCTGTAGGCGCCTGCATGGTATCCGGCGAAGGGGCCTGCTCTATTACCTATCGGGGAGGTTGACATGAAAATTGAACTTCGGCATGGATCCGGCGGCGAGGAAACCGGCCGCCTCATCCATCAGCTTTTTGAAAAATATTTCACCAATCCCATACTGGACCGCATGGAAGACGGCGCCGTGCTGCCGGTGATGAAGGGACATCCTGTTTTTACCTCCGACAGCTTCGTGGTGGAGCCTCTTTTCTTCCCCGGCGGAGACATCGGAAAGCTTTCCATCTGCGGTACAGTGAATGATCTCGCCTCCATGGGGGCAAAGCCGCTCTATCTGACGGCGTCCTTCATTCTGGAAACGGGACTGGAAACGGATACGCTGGAAAAGGTGGCGGCTTCCATGGCGGCAGCAGCCCGGGAAGCCGGCGTTTCCATTGTGGCAGGAGACACCAAGGTGATTGAAGGCAGGGGAGGCCTTTACATCAATACGGCAGGTCTGGGCGAAAGAGCGGCGGACTGCACCATTTCCGCCTCCGCCATGGAAGCGGGAGATGCGGTTATCCTGACCGGCACCATGGGAGACCACCATGGCACCATTCTCACGGAAAGACTTCATATGAAAAGCGGACTCCGCAGCGACTGCGCTCCTCTCTGGGGCCTGGTGGAAAGCCTTCTGGCAGAGGGCCTTTCCATTCACACCATCCGCGACATTACCCGGGGCGGACTGGCCACGGTGGCCAATGAACTGGCTGAGGCCTCGGGCAGAGCCATGGAGCTGCAGGAGGAACGGATTCCCCTGTCAGAAAGCGTACGGGAACTGGCAGGGATTCTGGGGCTGGATCCTCTCACCATGGGGAATGAAGGAAAGATGATGATTGTCCTTCCGGAAAAGGAGGCAGACCGGGCCCTGGAGGTCCTTCACCGTCATCCCTACGGGAGAGAGGCTTCCCTGGCAGGACGCATTATGGAAGGAAAGGGCGTCCATCTGATCACCGCCTACGGCGGAAAAAGAAAACTCCTTCCCCTCAGAGGAGAAGGACTGCCCCGCATATGCTGAAAAAAAGGGAAAGGAATGACGGAAGTTTATCAGACAATCAGACGTCAGATAGCCTCGTCATTTCAAAAATCCCCGGAGAATATAGAAATCATGGAAAAAGGACTGTGAAGAAATCATTAACATTTTTTCACAGTCCTTTTTCTACGTAAAACGCCTCCACCGGATGGCAGCCGGTGAAGGCGTTTGTATTTTTGGAGTTTGGGAATGGTGTAATCATAGATACATAGGATATGCAGCTATGAAGAGGTACGTGGGATAATCCCGGCAGGAAAAGAAAGGGAAAGACTTTCCTCCCTGCGGCTGCGGTACCGTCAGCCAGGTACAGGTCAAAGGACAGGATGGATACTGAACATGTTACTTCTGCGGAAACACTGACTTCGTGCGGGACCGGTGCATGAATGCCTTCCATGGCAACAGCTGATTTCCGCTTTCCTTTTCTCCCGTAAGTCCAAACGGCGGACTTTCCGGCAGTCAGGGAAAGGAGGAAAGGCCTCTTCCCGGCCTTCTGCAGGAATAACTCCGCCCTGAAGTCCTGTAACAGTCAAACAACTTCAACGGCGGCAGATCGACGGACTTGCTTTTCAGCACACTACCCCTCCAGCCTGCATATGGCAGAATGTCTGAAAATGCCGGATCTCACAATCGAAAAAATTCGGAGGAAACACCTCAAAGGTTTTTCTGTTTCTCCTTTTCGGGGGATCGAGCGTCCCGGATACCGGTATACCTGCCGGCAGCGGAAAGACCGGGCCCCTTCAAACAGAAAACAGTCAAACCGGCGAAACAGTACGGAATCCATACTTTTCACCATAACCTGTCTCTATTATACATCATTGAGGAATTTATTAAAGACAATTGTTATCCCAAAAAGAAAAGAAGGGTAAAAAATGCGGTCTCGACGGAAAAGAAATGCTTATTGAATTTTTCTTTAACACGTTCATAGGAAAA
>NZ_JBJEXP010000094.1:26561-29927 GCF_051885895.1 Dialister sp.
GAGATTTTCCTTTCCGCCGGGGCAGTAAACGGCAAAAAGGATGGAGTCAAAAGCCAGGCGGAACTGCTCTTCCACCAGCACTTGCCGGAAATCAGAGGCCACCTCTTCCGGCGGATTGAGAAACACGCCGCAGCCCCAGGCGCCAAGGGTAAGAGTATGGTACCCCTTCGCAGCGGCCAGGGACAGGAAGGAGCGAATACGCCCTATTCGTGCCTGGCGGATTTCCTCGGGGCGCATGCGGCCTGCCGGACCGCGGAGATCCGGCGCCGGCGCCGTGATGACTGCCGTTTTGACAGGCGGGCCGAAAAGGGAGGAGCCGGAAGAATCGCTTTTTCGGAAAATTTCTACTTCCGGAGAAAGGAGAAGGGCATCGGAACCGTATATATCGGCCCTTTTTCTGTTGTATGCATAGTAGGCTTTCGCATGAGGGCCGGACAGGGAAACATAGAGGGTGCTTTCCCGGCAGAGCGCCTCTTCCTGGGAAGAGGCGCCGTAAAGGTAGCCGCCGCCGGGGGTGAAGGCGTTGGCAAAGTTCAATACGGCCTCTCCTGCGTGCTCCATGGTATCGCCTTCCACAACGGCTATGTGCCCCTGCTTTTTCAGGGGATGGCTTCGGACGGCTTTCTCCAGGGCTTCCAGCTTTTCCGGACTGTAGATTTCAGCCTGCTGCAGCCGGGAAAGGGGCAGGGAAAAATGAAATACCCTGCCCCCGGCTTCATAGCATCCATCCTGTATGATTTTTTCATTTTCCCTGGCAATCCGCAGGTTTTGCATTCTGGTATTCATAACATTCTTCCCGTTGGACGGTATCTATCAGCGGACCGGTGACCGGCGCCGGCCGCACTATTCCACCCAGTCCCTGAATTTTTCCACCAGTTTTCTGCAGGCGATTTCAGAAGCATGGTAGGCATCCTCGAAGGACGCTCCCTTGTAGGGGTTGGCAATGCCTCCCTCATAGCCGGCATAGGTGGAAAGGAGAGAAATCTTATTATCCACGTCCCCGCCCATGGTGTTGAAGAGGCGGGGGTCCTGGGGATTGTCCATGAGATAGATGTAGTCGAACTGGTCATAGGTGCGCCATTCCAGAGCCATGGGCTTCTTGTTCGTAAAGGGAATCCCATGGGCGGCAAGGACAGTGAGGCCGTCAGTGCAGAGGGGGGAGCCTTCCTTTTCCAGACGGGCGGAGGAAACGTAGATTTTTTCTTCCAGTCCTGCTTTTTTTACCATATGTTTCATAATAAATTCTGCCATAGGCGGTTCACCGCTTCCGGTATGGGAGATAAAGAGAAGCTTAATCATAAGAGGCTCCTTTCTGCTGGGAAATCATGAAATTTTATATTTTTATTATATAACATTCCTGTAAAAGAAAAGTAAAAGAAGCACCGTACGCGGGTGCTTCTTCTGGAGAGACAGACAGGAATATTCCTGCAGTTAGAGATTTTTCAGCCGGTTCAGGTCTTCTTCTGCTTCCGTATAGCCGGCATCCACCGATTTCTGGTACAGCTCTTCGGCTTCGGCGGTATCTTTGGTGCAGCCCAGTCCTTTTTCATAGAGCCTTCCCAGTCTGGTCATGGCCGGTGCGCCGATGATGTCGGTGCGCTGGGCGGCGCGGCTGTAAAGGGTGAAAGCCTTGGCATAGCTCTGGGGGACACCGTTTCCCTGTTCGTACAGTTCGCCTAAAAGCCAGGTGGCGGTGACATCGCCTTTATCGGCGGATTTCCTGTACCATTCGGCAGCCTTCCGGCTGTCCTGTGTGACGCCTTTGCCGTTGGCGTAGAGAAGGCCTATCCAGCGGCCTGCCTTCATATGACCCATTTTCCAGGCTTCCTGGAAGAGGGCCATGGCTTTGGCGTAATCGGGACGGGCACCCTGGTAGCAGCCGATACCCATGTCCAGGTAGTTTCCGCCCAGGGAGCGCTTTTCATTTTCCGTGAGGGAGCCTTCGGAAGGAAAAGCGGGAGTGCCGTCTTTTGTCTGGGTAAAGAGCCAGTCCCTGATGGGGGTGATGTTGTAGGCAATGGTCCAGGTGTACATGTGATTGCCTTCTGCGAAGACGGAATAATTGATGGGGCAGCCCTGCTGCATCATGGAACCGGTGAGGTGTTTCCATTCTCTGCCTTCGGAATGGCTGTCCCAGAGATCAGCGGTGGCTACCGGCGTGCCCAGACTCTGCCAGAGCTTCACGGCGCTGTTCATGCCGGGATAGGCTTTGGTATCGCCTTCCGATACGAGGATCCACAGGTTCTTGTTCTTCAGCGCTGCCATTTCCTCTACGTTCCACTGGCAGGCCACCAGGTACTGGGCAGCAAAAAGGTCAGGATACCGGTCGCTGATGGCAATATTGGCCATGCCGCCCTGGGACTGGCCGGTGCCGTAAATACGGTTCTTATCTACATGATAGGTCCGGATGATGTGCTGGATGGTGTCATAGGCCAGGGTAAGACCGGGAGTCCATTGATTTTCATCGGTGGTCATCATGCCCAGGGAGTCGATGAGGTCCTTGGAATAATGAAGGACAAGCACAATGGAGGGGTGTTTATCCTGCTCTTCCCGAGAGGCCCAGATGGTGCCGCCGTTTCCCTGCACCAGGGACAGCTTGGTATCATTGGTATCCGCACTGGCGTCAGGAATGAAAACAATGAGGGGGTAGTCTTTTCCGCTTTCATATCCTTTGGGGAGATAAAGATGGTAGGGCATGGAGGCGCCGGTGACGGGATCCTTGTACAGCCCTTCCCGGAAGCCTTTGAGCTCCGGTTCATCAGCAGTGGCGGTGTAGACCGTTTCCGAAGGAAGATAGGGAATGCCCTTGGTATCCCAGACCATGCCGGTCTGCTTCAGGGAAAGGGACAGATCAGGAAGCGTACGGTCGCTGTTCATGGGGGCGTCTACTCCCCTGCCGCCATGGTCATCGCCGTTTTCAGGATGAGCGGGGAGCGGCTTGTCTGACTGGGGATTGGTATTGGTCAGGCTGAGAATGACATAGGGGCCGGCACTTTCCCCGGAAGCTTTGTCAGGAGACGTGCTCACGGCAGCCGAGGCAATGGTCTTTCCTTCGATGCTGAAATCGGAGGTGGAAAGAGAAGCGCTGTCAATGGGCGTAGGATATTTGACGGTGACGGAAGAAATGGCTTCTCCGAAACCGTAATTATGAGCTTTGGCGGAAACAGAAGAGAGAGCCCTGGGCGCCGGCGCTTCTTCACCGGCGGCCTGCACAGGCATGGCGCTGACAGCAGGGAAGGCGCCCAGACAGCAGAGAGACAAAAGAAGGGAAAGTTTTATTGAATTTTTCATCATGGAGTCCTTTCTGGGTATAAATATTTCGGATATCCTATTTTATCACAAAGAGATTATTATGAGTAAGTATTT
>NZ_JBJEXP010000095.1:0-29753 GCF_051885895.1 Dialister sp.
GGTGGAAACAGTGGATGGCGATTCTTATTTCGGCGCTTCTTTGAAGCGCCTGCCTTTGACACGGGATGGGGAACCGATCAAAAGAACCTACTGTGCATTTTGGAAAAAGAATCATGACAGTCAGTTAGTGGAAGAATTCGCTCAGATTCTGAAATCGTTGTTTTGATAATCACATTAATTGAACTTATTCGAAAGCCTCTTATTTCAAATTGATTGATTACTTACATGTATTTATAATGAAATCATGCCAAGTGATTAAAAGCGCACCGAGAAAAACAGGAAGCGCAGATTCGAAATAGGAGGCTTTTACTTATGGCAATCAGCAGGTATGCAAATGAATATCATGAGAAGATGTTTCCCGGTTATGTGTCTGATTTTCGGCGGACAGATCCGGAGTTCAGTGAAAGGTTTGATAATTTTGCCTTTGATGAGGTATTGAATCAGCCTGGCCAGCAGCTTCCGGACAAGACAAGGTTCATGGCTATCCTTGCGGTTCTCATCGGATGTCAGGGCATTGATGAATATAAGGTCATGGTTCCCGCCGCCATGCATTTCGGTGTGACTCCGGTGGAAGTCAAGGAAATTGTGTATCAGGCAGTGGCTTATCTGGGTATCGGCAGGGTATTTCCTTTCCTTAAAGCAGCCAATGCAGTGCTTGAAAAAGCAGGAATTCACCTTCCCTTGGAAGGGCAGGCGGCTACTACCATGGAAAATCGAAGAGAAGCAGGAGCCCAGGCGCAGGTAGATATCTTCGGTGAAAGCATGAAGGATTTCTGGAAATCCGGTCCTCAGGAGTCAAGACACATCCGTCTGTGGCTGACCGATAACTGCTTTGGCGACTACTACACCAGAACCGGTCTGGACTACAGGCAGCGGGAAATGATTACATTCTGCTTTCTTGCAGCCCAGGGAGGCTGTGATCCACAACTGACAAGCCATGCAGCAGCCAATATGCGGATCGGTAATGATAAAGCATTCCTGATCAGAGTCATCAGCAGCTGCCTGCCGTTTATCGGATATCCCAGATCTCTGAATGCGCTGGCCTGTGTCAACCGGGCAGCAGAAAAGACGATGTCAGAAAAAGCATAACAGGGTGGTTCCTGTTTATCAGGGCAGATGACCCGGGATGATCTCTTCAAAAGACTAAAACAGCGGCGGATGCCTGCAGATAAAGAAACTCAGGTTTCCTTTCATGCATGTTTCTGCTTTCAGCTGAAAATAATCATTTATCAAGATATATAGATAATAATTTAAGAACACAGGAGGATTTAAAAATGAAAAGAACATGGTTCATTACTGGTGTATCGAGTGGATTTGGCAACGAAATGACAAAACAGCTTCTGGCAAAAGGAGATACAGTGATTGGCACAGTGCGCAGTACCAAAAAGGTAGAAGCATTGATGAAACAGTATCCGGACACTTTTGATGTAATGATGCTGGATATGACTGATATTCCTGCTGTGCATGATGCAGTGCGCATGGCTTTTGGTAAGCATGAAACCATCGATGTGGTCGTTAGCAACGCAGGATATGGGCTCTTTGGCTGTGCAGAAGAGCTTCCGGAAAAGGAAATCAACAAAATTTTAGCCACCAATCTCCAGGGACCGATCATGCTTATACGGGATGTTATTCCTTATCTCAGACGGCAGGGGGGTGGAAGGATTATTCAGCTCTCTTCCTACGGCGGACAGGTTGCCTACGCAGCCAATTCACTCTACCATGCTACTAAATTCGGCATTGAGGGCTTCTGCGAATCGGTAGCTCAGGAAGTGGCACAGTTCCATATCGGAGTTACCATCGTGGAACCAGGCGGAGCCAGAACAGAATTCCGCTACGGAAGCGCCAGAGTGACTCCAAACCTTATGCCGGTGTATAAAGAACAGCATGGATTCCTGAAAATGCTGGATCCCGCCAATGGACTGGCACCGGGAGATCCGGCAAAGATGGCAGCCAGAATGATCGAATCCGTTGATCGAAATCCGGCTCCTCTCCGTATGGTGCTGGGTTCACAGGCCCTTAAGGCAACTATTGAACGGCTGGAAGAAAGAGTGGCAGATTACAGAACCCAGAAGGATCTGGCTGCATCCACCGATATTGTTGAGTAAATAAAAAAAGGAGAACATGCCATGGGAAAGAGTTTGATTATTTATTTCAGCCGGGCCGAGGAGAACTATTCCGTAGGTTATATTACTAAAGGCAATACAGAAATTGCGGCGGAATATGTAAAAGAGCTCACCGGTGCGGATATGTTTAAAGTAGAACCCCTTGTCCCGTACGCTTCTGATTACCGTACCTGTACTGAAGAGGCAAGGCAGAGAATAGGACACGCTCCCATTAAAAACAACCTGGGCTCTCTGGAAGCCTATGATGTGATTTATGTTATGAGTCCTATTTATTGGGGGACCTTTGCGCCGGAAATGGAAACGGCTCTTATGGGACTCGATTTTACGGGAAAAACAATCCGCATTATCACGACCCATGAGGGCTCCGGTTTGGGAAATGTGGTTTCCGATGTGAGCCGCATCTGCAAAGGTGCCAGGGTGGACAGGAAAGGCCTGGCCATTCGGGGATCACAGGTGAAACAGTCCAGAGACAGAATCGCTCAATGGCTGCGGTCCGAAAGGAGATAAAATAATGAGCAGAGTTTGGCTTATTACCGGGTCCAACAGAGGACTGGGACGGGCTTTTGCAGAAAAGGCCGCCAGTCTTGGAGATAAGGTCATTGCCGGCACGAGAAAGATTGATTTAGGGGACGATTTTTATCAGAATGAAAATGTACTGCCTGTAAAAATGGATGTCACAAATCCGCAGGAAATCAGTGAAGCGGTTCAGGCAGGAGCAAAACGATTCGGCAGCATTGATATTCTGATCAATAATGCCGGCTATGGAATCAGTGGAGCTTTTGAGGAAGTATCAGAGAAAAACCTTCGCCAGCTCTTTGAAACCGATTATTTCGGTGTGACTCGGGTGATCAGAGCCGTTCTTCCCATTATGAGGCGTCAGCGGAGCGGCAGGATCCTGTCCGTGGCTTCGCAGGCGGGGGTTATGGGATTTTTAGGAAGCAGTGCCTATTGCTCTGCCAAATTTGCCGTTGTAGGACTTACACAGGCTCTTCGAGAAGAGCTTGCTCCCTTCGGTATTCAGGTTTCCGTCATTTGCCCCGGGTCTTTCCGTACCGATTTCCGGGATAAAAGTTCCATGCAGTTTGCAGATAAGGAAATTGCTGATTATAAAGATTCGAATGTTCATCGGGCTTCCCTGTTCCTGAAGGAACACAACCACAGACAGGAAGGGGATCCTGGAAAAGCGGCATCCTTTATTGCAGAAATTCTTTCCAGGGAAATTCTTCCCAAACGAATTATGATTGGAAAAAACTGCTGTACTGCAGTGAGGGATGACCTGGAACGTCAGATAGAGGAAATTGACAGTTATCAGAAAAAATCTTCCATGACTGATTTCATGGAGTGAAAGGGAATGCAATGCAGGAACCGGCAGGCAGTCTCTTGGGTAGAAGAGATAAAAAGGAGAGCAGCATGACAGTTTTTGAAGAATTACGGAATGGCGCCGGCTATGATATTCGGGATGAAAAATACCAGAAAGAAGTGCATGGTGAAATTGACCGCTGCGATCATCTCTGCTGGCAGATCAATACAACAGACCCTTCAGATAAAGAAAAGCTGAAAGTACTGGAAAACGAACTGCTGCAAGGTCAGATCAGGGACGGTTCATTCATTACTCCACCTATGCATATCGACTGCGCAGGTACAGTTCATATCGGGAAGAACGTATATATCAACCATGACTTGAATATGATGTCCCTGGGGTCCATTACCATTGAAGATGGAGTTATGATTGGTCCGGAATGCGGCTTTTTCACGGTAAACCATGAACCGAAAAATATTCGGGTCATCAGAACAAAGCCGATCTGCATTAAGAAAAATGCCTGGCTTGGAGCCAGAGTCAGTGTAGTCCCCGGTGTTACCATAGGCGAGAATGCCATTATCGGTACCGGTTCCGTGGTGACAAAAGACATTCCGGCGGACAGTATAGCTGTTGGAAATCCGGCAAAGGTGATCAGAAAAATAGAAAAATAGTGAACGGGTAAGAAAATTCACGGAAGACAGATGATCATATCGGTCTTCCTTCTGTTTTACCTGTACCTTCAAGGGTTCCTCAAGGCGGTTTCGGCAGTTTGAAACTGATTTGAGGGATTTTTTCTATGAGCAGGAACCCATAACTCTTCCGTGATTATCTAGACAAAAAGCCCAAGATACTGTATGATTAGAGGGAAATGGAAGAGAGTGATCTTGTGATTGATAAACAAATGATTTCTGAATCCCTGTCCAAATGGGGCGTAGATGGTCTCTTTGTACAGAAGGATGAGAACTTACGGTACATCAGTGGATTTACCGGTTCGGACAGTTATCTTTTCGTAACATCGGAAGCGTTTTACCTTCTGACTGACAGCCGCTATGTGGAGCAGGCCAAAGAGGAGGCTTCCGGTTTTGAGGTGGTAGATTATCATGGAAAACTGGCAGAGGTATTGGCCGGTCTTGTGAAATCCCATCGTGTGGAGAAACTTGGCATCGAGTCGGTTTTGTCTTACAGGATGTATCTTTCTTTTGATGAAGTCATGCCGGAAGTGTCCTTTGAATTCTGTCCGGTGGATGAGGTAAGGCGGATCAAGTCGAAGGAAGAACTTTCGCTTCTTGCTGAAGCCTGCAAGATTTCAGATGAAGGTTTTAAGAATACGATTCCCTATATCCATGCCGGTGTGACAGAACGTTATCTGCAGGCAGTGCTGGAGTGTGAAATGCTCAAGGCCGGTTCGGAAGGCAAGTCTTTTGATACGATCGTGGCTTCCGGTGAACGGGGCGCTTATCCTCATGGCACAGCGACAGACAAAGTAATCGAAGAGGGAGATCTCATCACTTTTGATTTCGGTGCCATATATAAAGGCTATCATTCAGATATTACCAGGACCGTTGCGGTGGGAAAAATTTCCGACCGTCAGCGTTTCCTCTATGATAAAGTACTTGGCTGCAATGAGTATGTAGAGTCTATTCTGAAGGCAGGCATGCGGGCTGACGAAGCGGATACGGCGGCCAGAGTTTATTTGAAGGAGTGGGGGCTTGATTCCTATTTTACCCATGCCCTTGGACACAGTGTAGGTCTTGAGATTCATGAGGCGCCGGTGCTGGCCCAGAGGGATAAGTCCCTTCTTGAAGTGAATATGACGGAAACTGTTGAGCCGGGTGTATATATTCCCGGAACCGGTGGAGTCCGTATCGAAGATACGGTTGTTATACGGCAGGATGGGATTTCCATTCTGACCCAATTTCCCAAAAAATTTTTACAAGTGTAGCAGGAGGAAGATTTAAATGATTTCTAGTAATGATTTACGTCCCGGTATTACCGTTGAACTCGACGGACAGGTATGGCAGTGTGTAGAATTTCTGCATGTAAAACCGGGCAAAGGTGCTGCTTTCGTTCGTGCCAAACTGAAGAATCTGCAGAATGGTTCTGTCGTAGAACGCAAGTTCAACGCAGGTATTAAGCTGCAGCCTGCAACTGTGGAACGCAAGCCCATGCAGTATCTCTACGAAGCTGATGGCTCCTACTGCTTTATGGATACAGAAACATATGAACAGATCATGCTGAGCAAAGAACAGCTCGGTGACAAGATCAACTTCCTGAAAGAAGAAATGGAATGCACTGTCATGTTCTTCAACGGCACCATCATTGGCGTAGATATCCCGAACTCCGTTGAACTGAAGGTTGTTGAAACAGAACCCGGCATCCGCGGCGATACAGCTACCGGTGGTTCCAAACCTGCTAAGATGGAAACCGGTTATATCGTATCTGTTCCGCTTTTCATCAATGAAGGAGAAGTTCTCCGCATTGATACCCGTACCGGTGCTTATATTGAACGTGTAAAATAATCGGGTGACGGCCTATGGAAACAGCGGCTGTAGAATGCGACCTGGGGAAGGTGCGCATTGCAGACCGGGTAATCGCCATGACGGCCCGGTCTGCAGCGCTTCAGGTGCAGGGGATTGCAGGCATGGGGGAGACATTTCTCCAGAGCCTGTCTTCTGTAATTTCCGACAGGGATACGGACGGTGTTCATGTGGGTTTTAAGGATGGATCCGTGGTTCTTGATCTTTACGTCTGCGTGCATCACGGCTTGCGCATTCCTGCTGTAGCTCTGGCGCTGCAGGAAAAAGTAAAGGAAGAGGTGTCGGACTGTCTCGGAATCCGTGTGTCTGCGGTAAATGTCAATGTATCCGGCATTGTTTTTGATAAGGATCAGGCAGAATGAGTCAGGATGAATCCATTACCATTGTTCCGGAAGAGGAAGTTTATGAGAAAATTGAGAAGGCAGTGCTGGCTATTCCCGAGGTATCACATTTTACTTCTGACGGTTTCCAGGACATGATTTCCGGACTGTCGCAGGCTTTCGGTTTCCATGGTCACAGGGGACTACTAGTGCGCCGCAGTCGAAAGAAGGGCATCAAAGTGGATATGTCGCTGGCTCTCTATAAAGGGTGCCGGGTCATTGAAACGGCCCGCTATGTGCAGCTGGTGGTAAGGAATCTTCTCCTTTCCCTGACGGATGAAACCATTTATGGAATTGATGTAACGATTACAGATGTTGTGAGTGGAAAGAGGTCATCATGAGCAGAAGAAGTGCAAGAGAGTATGCTCTCAAGGTTTTATATTCCCGGGAGCTGAATCCGGAAACGGAAGCCATTGATGCGGACGATATGGATTTATCGGAAAAGGATCGGGCTTTTGCGGATGCTCTGGTGCAGGCGGTGTCCGGACATGGGGAAATCGATGGACTGATTGCCGCCAACCTTAAGCACTGGTCCCTTTCCCAACTCAATGTGGTGGATAAGAATATTCTGCGCCTGGCTTTGGCAGAGTATCGTTTCCTCGGCGAGCAGGCTTCTGATCGTAAGGTCATTATGAATGAAGCTATTGAGATGGCCAAGGTTTACGGCGGAGATTCATCCTATTGCTTTGTGAACGGCGTATTAAATGAGGCAATGAAAGGATAATTATGAGCAGGTTTCTTGGAATAGATACCAGCTGCTATACCACGTCGGCTGCTGTGTATGATTCTTCCGGGAAGCTGGCGGGGGAAGAAAGGATCGTGCTTTCCGTCAAGGAAGGAAACCGGGGGCTTTCCCAGTCCCAGATGGTTTTCCAGCATACGAAAAATCTTCCTGTCATCCTGCAGAAACTATCTCCTCTCCTGCAGGACATCAAGGGAATCGGAGTATCTTCTTTTCCACGGAGGCGGGCAGATTCGTATATGCCCGCTTTTCTTGTGGGTAGAGGAACCGCTTTTTCTCTTTCCGCCCTTCTCCATGTGCCGGTGTATGAGTTCAGTCATCAGGAAAATCATGCCTTGGCGGCTATAAGGAAAGTGCCTTCTCTCTGGAGGCATCCTTTTTATATGATGCACATGTCCGGTGGTACTCAGGATGTGCTTTCCTGCAGGTGGAAAGAGGAAGGAATGGAGATTACCACTCTTATGGACTCCAGAGATATCACTGCGGGACAATTGATTGACCGGGCAGGCGTCTCGCTGGGTCTTCATTTTCCATGCGGAAAGGAGTTGGAGAAACTGGCGCTCTCCGGCCACCATACCTACCATATTCCCCGGTCTTCGGTCAAAGGAAGCTTCAGCTTTTCCGGACCGGAAACTAAAGTGCTGCGGGACATTGCCGAAGGTCTTTATCGGAAAGAGGATATTGCAGAGGGTGTACTTGAGCATATCGGAAAAGCTCTGGATAAAGAACTCTCCGCCTTTCCTTTTGATCCGACTCTTCCCTTCATTGCAGTAGGCGGTGTTATGGCAAATGCTTATCTTCGCGGCCGGGTGGAATCCATTCTTGGAAAGCGGCATATGAAGGTTTACTTTGCGGATATTTCTGCCAGCAGTGATAATGCTACAGGAAATGCTTTTGGAGCGTATAGGAGATATGGTGAAGAGAATAGACAGTAAAAGGGGTTAGAACTAAGAATTTCTCTTTTTAAAGTCGGCGATGCGCATATTTCTCCGGGAGGAAAGTTTTCTGCTTTTTTCAGGCAGGATTGGAGCTAAGAGAAAATTTGCTGTGGTTTGGAGAACTTCACCATCCTGGTGCTGGGATGGTGGAGTGGTTTCTTTTGTTTGGCAGGCAGAGAAAATGGACTATGGTGGTGCCGTGGCTTACTGTCACTGTGCTGCAGCAGCTTTTTCAACTGCTGTGCTTCCTTGTCTTCAGGCAGGTACAAATATGAAAATCTACAGTGTGAATGAATGCAGTCGTCTGATGGCCGGCCGCATGAAGAAGGACTATATTTTTGATCATATAGCAGTGCGGGGCACTGTTTCATCTGTCCATACTCATTTTTCAGGAATCACCTATTTCAGCCTTTTGGATGGAGAATCCCGCCTTTTCTGCGTCATTGGCAGGATGAGCAGTACTTTCCTGAAAAGACGGCTGGAAGGAGGCATGGAGGTAACGGTGGTAGGTGACATCCGCTACAACACTTTTTCCGGATGGCCCAGTCTTTTCGTAGAACGAATCCTGAATGTGCAAAAGAGCAGGGAAGCGGAAGAAAGAGAGAATCTGATAAAGGAGCTTACAGAGCTCGGTTACTTTGACCCTCTCCGCAAAAAGGAACTGCCTCATTTCCCTTTTCATATTGGTATCATTTCTTCCGAAAGCGGTGCTGTGGTACATGATATTGTCAAAACGGGGCATCTTAGAAATCCCTGTGTGCGGTATACGCTTTACAGTTCTTCTGTTCAGGGCAGAGAAGCATCTTTGGACATGGCTCAAAGGATTCACGAGGCGGAAGAATCCCCGGATCGCCCGGATGTATTGATTCTGGCGCGAGGCGGCGGGGCGGAAGAAGATCTTTCGCCTTTTAATGACAGGACCGTTCTGGATGCAGTCCATGAATGTTCTATTCCTTTAATTTCAGCGGTGGGTCACGAAACAGATACCACTCTGACAGATCTGGCTGCAGACCGGCGTGCCTCTACACCTACCCAGGCAGCTGAAATTGCCATTCCGGAACGGAAGGTCTGGATTCATCTTTTAAAAGATTCTCTTGACCATTTGGAGAAGGGAAAAGCGTCTGCCCTTGATGAAAGGCGAGAAGCAGTAAAGGAGTCACTCCTTTCTCTGGGAAAGCAGATTTCTCCTGAAAAAGTCCATCGCCTTCGTCTGGAAACTCTTTCCTGCACCCTCTTTTTGGAGCGTTCCATGGACAAATATATGAAACTCAGATATCAGCAGGTGCTGGATTCTCTTGTCCGGCTGGCGGATGGCAGAAAGGATGGATAGGGATATGGGTACATCGAAAAGTCTTACCTTTGAAGAAAATATGAAACGGCTTCAGAAGGCGGCAGATCTGGTTTCTTCCGGACAGGGGAGTCTGGAAGAAATGGCATCCCGGTACCGGGACGGGATTGAAGCAGCTAAAGCCTGTCTGGCTGTCCTCAAAGAAATGGATGGAGAACTGACTGTGATTTCAAAGCAGACAGAAGAGCTGCTGAATGAGGAGATGGATAAAGATGATCAAGGATCTGCTGCAAACGAAACAAAAGCTCATTAATGATCGGCTTTCCTGCCTTTTGAAGGCAGATATCAGGGAACATGAAACTCTTTATGCTTCCATGAATTACAGCTTACTGGCAGGTGGTAAACGGATAAGGCCTTTCCTTTTTCTTACGATTTTAGATACTCTGGGAGTAGACAGCAGTGCATATCTGGATGCAGCTTGTGCTTTGGAATGTGTGCATACCTATTCTCTTATTCATGATGACCTTCCGGCCATGGATAATGATGACTACAGAAGAGGACGGCTCACAAATCATAAAGTTTACGGTGCCGGCATGGCCACTCAGGCGGGGGATGGTCTTTTGACCGCTGCTTTCCAGATTCTGGCGGAAGAAAAAAACATAGCTGCCCCAATTCGAGTGGAACTCATTTCTATCCTGGCCCGGGCGGCCGGTCCGAAAGGCATGGTAGGAGGACAGGCCCATGACATGGAAGCGGAAGGAAAACAGCTGGACCTCAAAGAACTGAAAATTCTGGATGCCTGCAAGACAGGGTGCCTTCTTTCTGCTCCGGTTTCCATGGCTTGTGCCGTAGCAGAAGTTCCTTTAAAAGAAAGACTCCTTCTGGAAAATTTTGCTTCGCATTTGGGTCTTCTCTTCCAAATCACAGATGACCTGCTGGATGAAAAAGGAAATCTGGAAGACATGGGGAAAATGCCCGGTCAGGATGAAAAGGATCATAAGTCTACTTTCGTAACCATTCTGGGAGCAGAAAAAGCGGAGATGTATGCAGAACAGGAAGCTTCTCTGGCAAAAGAAGCATTGGCAAAACTGCCTTTTGATAGTACAATTCTGTATGAACTTGTGGATTTGATTCTGCATAGGAAGAAATAGAAGGGTAAGAAGTTAGAAAATTGTTTTTTTAAGCAATATCCGGTACTTTTTACATAGGGACTCTTTTTTCTACGGTAATTTCCCTGAAGTACCGGCCTATTCATCTATCTTGCAGGCAATACAGCATTTAAACAGCAAAATCAGAGGTTGAACATTGGCAAACCAGAAAGTAAAGAAAGAACGGCTTGATGTGCTCCTGGTGGAGCAGGGATTTTTTGAAAGCCGGGAGAATGCAAAACGGCATATTATGGAGGGCATCATTCTGGTGAATGATGTGCCGGTAGACAAGGCCGGGACGAAAGTGCCTGTTGATGCCAGACTCCGTATCAAAGGCCATGTTATGCCTTATGTAGGACGGGGTGGTTATAAGCTGGAAAAGGCACTTAAGGTCTTTTCTATTGATCTGAAAGACAAGGTGATGGCGGATATTGGTGCATCCACCGGAGGCTTTACGGACTGTGCCCTGCAGAACGGAGCATCCAGGGTATATGCCATTGATGTGGGTACGAACCAACTGGACTGGAAGCTGCGCTCCAATCCTCAGGTGATCAATATGGAGAAAACCAATATTAAAGTTGTAACCAAGGATCTTCTGGGGGAAATGGTGGATTTTATTTCTACCGATGTATCTTTTATTTCTGTCACAAAAATTATTCCTGCAGTTCATTCCATTTTAAAAGCAGATGGTTCTCTGGTCATTCTTATTAAACCCCAGTTTGAAGCAGGCCGTGAAAAGGTAGGTAAGGGAGGGATTGTGAAGGATCCCAAAGTTCATACAGAAGTGATTTCCGATACCCTGGAGACCTTTGCTGAAGAGCATTTTTACTGCTATGGGCTTACCTATTCTCCTATTAAGGGAGGGTCGGGAAATATTGAATTTCTGGCATGGCTGAAGCAGGATATGCCGGACAGAGAGATTACTCTCGACGATATAGAAAAAGTTGTAGATGAAGCCCATACCGGCTTGAAAGGATAGGAAGATGAAATTTGGTATTTACCCGAATCTGGAAAAAAAGAACATGAAAGAAGCACTGACAGCATTGACGTCACTGCTTCAACAAAGAAACATATTCTTCAGTTTCCCTCTTTCCATGAAAAAGGGACTTGCTGCCATGGGCTTTACTGATGCTCCTTATGAATCAGATGAACTCATGGGAACAAGGGATGTCATTCTCTCTGTAGGCGGGGATGGTTCCTTTCTGGGAGCAGCCAGGACTTTCCGCAGCTTTCCTGTGCTCATGGCTGGCCTTCATCTGGGAGACCTTGGATTTCTCAATTCCATGACACTTTCAGACATGGAACAAAGGGTGGATCAGATTCTTGCCGGTGATTTCCGAAAGGAATCCCGTCTCTATCTTTCTTCTTTTATTGTTCATGAAGACGGCGTTAAAGAAGAGCTTCCGGATGTATTAAATGATGTGGTCATCGGTCATGGTTCTATCGGACAGCTGGCCAGAATCCGCCTTTTTATCAATGAGAGCTTCATTCAGGAATATGCGGCTGATGGTCTTATCATTTCTTCTCCTACCGGATCTACGGGGTATTCTCTTTCCTGCGGAGGACCGGTGCTGGGGCCATCGGATGACCGGGTTATCATTGTTCCTATTTGTGCACATACCCTGCAGCGCTTTGCCATGGTGCTCAAAAAGGATGATACAGTCAAGATTAGGCTGCCGGAAAGAGAAAGACAGCTAAGCCTGTCTTTGGACGGTGCTTATTCTTTCACTTTTTCCCATACAGATACGCTTTATGTTAAAAGCACGGAGAAACCTATTCGATTTATTCGATTTAAAGATCAGGATTTTTTTGGAAGCATTACAAGAAAATTGGTCAGGAAAGTGGCAGACTGCGGAAAGTAAGGGATTAAGCAGTACTCCTGCTGCCAGGAGATAAAGATTTTCTTGACAAATCTTCTCTAATTGTGTATCCTATTATTTGTAACCGATGTCGGGACGTAGCTCAGTTTGGTAGAGCGCTACCTTGGGGTGGTAGAGGTCGCATGTTCGAATCATGTCGTTCCGACCACTTTTTTTATTTCAACATATTCATGATTTTCTATTTAAACTCGTAAAGTGAGGTCTTTTCTTTGAACAGAGTCAAATCGGTGATGCTGCTGACACTGCTCAGCGTGATTCTCATGGCTATCGGCGGAGTCGTAGGCGGCAGGAGCGGTGCACTTACCATGCTTCTTATTTCATTCGCCATGAATTTTTTTACCTACTGGAATTGTGACAAGATGGCGCTGAATGCTTATAATGCCCAGCCTCTTTCAGAGGAGGATGTGCCTGAACTCTTTCAGCTGGTACGGGAACTGACAGCAAAGGCACATATGCCTATGCCCCGACTCTATGTAATTCCTACGGAAGTGCCCAATGCCTTTGCCACCGGCAGGAATGAAAATCATGCAGCTGTAGCGGTAACAGAAGGAATTCTTTCGATGCTGGATAGGGATGAACTGGCAGGAGTTTTAAGTCATGAGTTGTCACATATCCGTCATCGTGATACACTGATTATGACGCTGGCTGCATCTATTGCAACAGCTATCAGCTATATTGCCAATATTGCCCAGTGGGCTGCTATTTTTGGCGGTGCCCGGGATGAGGAGGGGAGGAGTTCCAATCCTATTGCCCTCCTGGTGACCATCGTGGTGGCGCCTCTGGCGGCTTCTCTCATCCAGCTGGCCCTTTCCCGGTCCCGTGAGTTTATGGCAGACGCTTCAGGAGCGGAAATTTCCGGCAAACCGCTGGCTCTGGCCAATGCGCTTTTGAAGCTGGATGCTTATGCCCATCATAAGGTAATGGCTGATGCGAAACCGGCTACCAGCGGGCTCTTCATCATTAACCCACTGGCCGGTGTCGGCGGAATGGCAAATCTGTTTTCTACTCATCCCCCTACAGAGGAGAGGGTGGAGAAGCTGCGTGAGATCGCGGCAAAAATGCATTCTTAATTAAGGAGGGTCATATTTATGGCTGACATTCAGAAAACTCTTGTACTTGTAAAACCGGACGGCGTGAAGAAGCATATCTGCGGTGAAGTGATTTCCCGTTTTGAAAGAAAGGGCCTTTCCATTCATGCAATCAAAATGATCCAGGTTCCTGTGGAACTGGCAGAAGAACATTATGCTGAACATAAAGGCAAGGGTTTCTTCAAAGCTCTCATCGATTTCATTACCTCCGGTCCTGTACTGGCTATGGTTATCGAAGGAGAAAATGCTGTGGCTGCAGTTCGCCAGATTAACGGCGCTACCAATCCTCTGGAAGCAGTACCGGGCTCCATCCGCGGCGATTTTGCTACTTCCATCGATGAAAACGTAGTACACGCTTCCGATGCTCCGGAAACAGCAGCAAGAGAAATTGCTCTCTGGTTCCCTGAATTGAAGAAATAAGGTGATTGTCATGGCAAAGGTATATACTCGTACAGGAGATAAAGGTAAAACCAGCCTCTATACCGGTGAGAGGGTATCTAAAGGCAGTCTTCGTGTTGAAACGTATGGTACAGTGGATGAAGCCGATTCCGTTCTGGGAGAAGCCCGCGCTTTTGCAGTTCATGACAATGTAAAGGAAACGATTTATAAACTTCAGAAGGAATTGTGGCTTCTCATGGCCGATGTGGCCAGTGTCGGCAAGGAACCGAATATTACTCCGGAACATGTGACCAATCTTGAGCACATTATCGACCAGTATACGGAATCTTTAGCTCCGCTGGATCATTTCCTGGTACCGGGAGACACACAGAGTGCCAGCTTCCTGGATGTGGCCCGCACAGTGGTGCGCAGAGCAGAAAGAAACATGTGGCGTCTTAGCGAGACAGAAGATGTACACGAAGTAGACATCCGTTATCTGAATCGTCTTTCTGATCTCTGCTTTACGCTGGCCCGCTATGAAGCAGAAGTGAAATAATCGACTTTCCGATTTTGGAAGGAGATATTCATGTCATTGAATAGCTCCTTCTTTTATTTTATAATGGCGGCGGAGGCCTTTATCCTTCCGTCCTTTTTGCGATTATCTGCCGGTATGGACAGCGGGCATCAATAAAAGGAAAGGGGCGGATCGTTTTCCGGCCTTGAATCAGGCAGGAAGAGCGTATGTAATACAGAGCAAATGAAATATACCTTAGATGTACGGGTATATAACTATATCACCCTTTTTATGGCAACAGGAGGAAATCATGGAATTATTGGCACCGGCAGGATCACCGGAACATTTAAGAGCAGCCCTTGATGCTGGGGCTGATGCGGTTTATTTGGGCGGTAAGCTTTTCAGTGCCCGCCGGTTTGCTGGTAATTTTTCCGATGAGGAAATAAAAACCGCCGTACGGGAGGCTCATCTTCACGGTGCCTGTGTATACGTGACACTGAATACACTGATCGGAGATGTGGAGATTGAAAAGTTGAAGGAATATCTGACATTTCTGGAAACGCTTCCTATTGACGGGCTCTTGGTACAGGACCTGGGTGTAGCTGCTCTTGCCCGTAAGTTCGCTCCTTCTATTCCTCTTCATGCCAGCACGCAGATGACTATTTCCAATCTGGATGGTGCTCTTTTTATGAAATCTCTGGGATTCCAGCGGGTGGTGCTCTCGCGGGAGCTGTCTCTTTCAGAAATAAAAAAAATTGTACAGGAATCCGGTGTGGAGATTGAGGTTTTTGTGCATGGGGCTCTTTGCGTGTGCTATTCGGGACAGTGTCTCATGAGTTCTTTCATGGGTGGACGGAGCGGAAATAGAGGTGCCTGTGCGCAACCATGCCGCATGCCTTATCATCTCACAGATGAAAAAGGGCACGTATATAACCATGAAGGCAGTTACATTTTGAGTTTGAAAGATATGATGGGCATTGAGCGGATTCCTGATTTTCTCTCAGCCGGCGTAGCTTCTCTCAAGGTCGAAGGACGCATGAAAAGCGTAGAATATGTATATAATACGGTTTCTGCCTATCGGAAGGCTATTGATGAAGCAGAAAAGAAAGCAGTATCGGATACGGCACCGCTGGTGCTTTCTCTGCAGGAGGAGTTTAACCGGGGGTACTCTTCCTCCTATTTGGATGACCATATCGGAAGAGGGATGATTACGGCCCTGGCTCCAGGAAATCATGGTGTGGATGCAGGAAGGGTAGAATCTATCCGCGGTTCTTCTTTTTATTTTCATTCTTCCTTATCTCTTGTATCCGACAGAATTACCGGCATTTCCTATGAAACAGAAAATTATTCTATCGCTTTTGTACCATTGGAAGATATTCACAGGGAGAAAAATGGTGTCTTTTCTGTTTATTTTAAGGAAAGACCTAAACAAGGTGGAAAAGTGTATATGGTTGTTGAAGGTGAGAAGAAGTCTTCTGCCATGAAGGACATGAAACGCAAAATTCCGCTTACTCTTTCTTTTGAAGCCCGTCCGGGAAGTCCGCTGAAGCTGTCTCTTCGGGATAATGAAGGACATGAAGCAGCATTGGTTTCGGAATATGTGGCGGAAAAAGCAGTATCCCGCACGACATCCAGGGATGAAATTCAAAAACAGCTGGCACGGCTGGGAAATACCTGGTTTACTCTGTCTTCGGCATCCATTGTCAATGAAGGCTGCATGGTGCCCAAAAGTCTTTTGAATCACCTGCGCCAGGAAGGGGTGGAAAAGCTCTCTCTTTTACGAGAAAGAGATCATGAGAAAAATATTCCCGCACCAGGAATTCCTTCTTTCGTTCCCTTGGCTGCTCATTCCATGAAAAGGGAAGAACCTCATGTGGTGATCCGTACCTGCTCGCTGGAACTGGTGGAAGAAGGGCTTGCTCTGGGTGTGCGCCATTTTATTTTCGGCGGTGAAACTTATGACCACAGTCATGTCAAACCGGAGGCTTATGAAAAGGCCCTGTCTCTGATACGAGACAGGGGTGGGATTATGATTTTTGCCATGCCCCGGGTGGTGAGGGAGAAAAACAGAGAGAGCGTAGATCAGGAAATTCTCGGCCTGTGCACCCTTTCTCCGGATGGCTTCATGGCAGAATATCCGGGCATGCTCCATGTCTGGAGAAATGAAAATATAACGATTCCTCTCCTTGCAGGGACCTCTTTTAATCTTTTCAACGAGAAGTCAATGCAGGTCGTTGAAAATTGGGGAATGAAGGGTGCTATGGTATCGGAAGAAGCTACGATACCCCAGATTCGGGATATGGTCAAAGCTGTTTCCATTCCTTTAGCGGCTCTGGTATACGGACGTACAGAGATGATGGTGTCCGAATACTGCGTCATTAACAGTGTTATGGGAGATAAGGATAAAAATCACTGCCCAGGATACTGCAGGCAGGGATCTTATTTTCTGGAAGATGGAAAGAAAAGCCGTTTTCCTGTAAAAACAGATGCCTGGTGCCATATGCATATTTTAAATTCCCATGTTCTCGATATGGCACCTTACCTTAAAGAATTAATAAATATCGGTCTTTCCGGTTTCGTCATGGATTTCAGAGGCGAAGAAAAGAATGCGGGAAGGAAGATATCCGAGTATATGGATATCATACATGGACGAAGAAAAGCGCCTCTTCCGGACGAAGAGAAAGGTTTCACCAGAGGCCATTTCTTCAAAGGAGTTTTATAAATGGAAAAAGATATACTTGAAATACTGGAGTTTGATCAGATCAGAGAAAGGCTTGCAAAGCTGGCACCTTCTGCCCTTTCGAAAGAAAGAGCTCTTCATTTGACTCCATCCTATGTGCCGGAGGTTGTGGAAAAAAGTCTTCAGGAAACGGAAGAAGCGTCCGCTCTAATGGAGAAGGAGATCACTACCCCTCTTGGAGAGACGCATGATATTCTGGGACTTCTGAAAAAGGCAGAGAAAGGAAGTATCCTTTCTTCCAAAGAATTTCTGGATCTGGCCAATTCCCTGGATACCTACAAGAAAATGCATCATTACTTTGAAGGAGAACGACATCTCCAGTATCCCTCGCTGGAAGAAATCTCTTCCCTTATCGTTCCGCAGGACGGTCTTATCAACCGGATTTATCAGGTTTTTGATGAACATGGAGAAGTAAAGGACCAGGCTTCGCTCAAGCTTTTCCGTATCCGTACGCAGAAAGAAACGGTAAAGTCCAGAATCCGCCGTTCTTTCCAGCATATTCTGGAGGATAAAGAAATGGCGCCATACCTGCAGGATGCCATCATTACCCAGAGAAATGGCCGTTATGTGGTGCCGGTAAAAGAAGAGTACCGTTATAAATTCAGTGGCATCGTGCATGACCGTTCTTCTACAGGGCAAACCCTTTTTATGGAACCTATGGTGTCGGTAGAACTGAATAATGACCTGGCGGAAATGACAGCAGCAGAAAAGCAGGAAATTCTGGAAATACTTACTGGCCTTACAGAGGACGTAAAGAAGACAGTAGATGTGACGAAAAATAACTGCCGTCTGGCTACAGATATGGAATTTATTTTTGCCAGGGCTCGTCTAGCTCTTTCTATGAAAGGTGTTAAGGCCCAGTATTCTCCTAACGGAGTGCTGGATTTACGGAAAGCCCGTCATCCTCTTATACCGGAAGATCAGGTGGTACCGGTTTCTATGACACTGGGTAAAACATTTCGTATCCTTGTTATCACCGGTTCCAATGCCGGTGGTAAGACCATTGCCATCAAAACGGCAGGACTTCTTTCTCTTATGAACCAGTCCGGCCTGTTCATTCCGGCAGAAGAAGGATCCATGCTGCCGGTATATAACCATATCTATGCCATTATCGGGGATGAGCAGAGTATTCAGGATAACCTTTCCACTTTTTCCAGTTATATTACCCAACTGGTATCTTTTCTGCCTTCAGCAGGGGAAAATGATCTTGTACTTCTTGATGAACTGGGATCCGGCACCGATCCGGTGGAAGGAGCGGCTCTGGCCCAGTCGGTCACTGAATTCCTGCAGATGAAAGGAGCGCCTTCTATCATTACTTCCCACTTCAGTGAGATGAAGAAGCTGGCTTATGAAACCAAAGGAATTGAAAATGCTTTCGTGGAATTTGACGAAAAAACACTGGCACCTACTTACCGTCTCATTATCGGCGTAGCAGGAAGCAGTAATGCGTTTAATATCTGCCGCCGTTTTGGCATGCCTGATGTCATTTTGGGAAGGGCTATCCAGCTCAAAAATGAATCTCCTCTCCACCATATGGAAGAAGTGATGGAAAGATTGAATCAGCAGAGCCGGGAAATGAACAGGGAAAAAGAAGAGGTTACCCATACTTTAAACCAGGCTGAGCAGTTGAAAAACCAGCTGGAAAATGCCAGAGATGAATTTTACAGGAGAAAGGATTCCATCCTGGAAAAGGCCAGGGAAGAAGCAGAAAGCATGAAACGGGATCTCCGGGTTCAATCCGAGTCTATTATTAAAGACTTGAAGAAACAGGCTGCAGATCTGGACAAAAATCAGCTGGGTGACAAGATTTCTAAAGTCAGAGGCCGTATTAACGGGCTCAATGTTCCCGGAAAAGAAAATCGACGGGAAAAGCTCCCCAAGGACCAAATCAAAAACGGAACCTATGTCTATATTGATACCATTGACAGTGAAGGCACTATTGTGGGAGTGGGCCGCAGTCAGGTTTCAGTGCAGTGCGGTCTGATTCAGGTTAAAGTTACGCCGGATCATCTCTTTAAGGCCAAAAAGCCGAAAAAGGTAGAAAGAGTACTGCCCTATGCACATAAGAAGACACCCATGTCCAAATCTGTGGCTGCTGTCCATACCGAACTGAATATCATTGGAAAAACTGTGGATGAAGCAATTCCGGAAGTAGACCGGTTCCTGAATGAATGCTTCATGGCAGGCATTTCTCCGGTGCGAATCATTCATGGTAAAGGCACAGGAAGCCTTAGAAGAGGGGTACAGGACTATCTTCGTACTTTGAACTTCGTCACTGAATTCCACGAAGCGGATCCAACCAACGGGGGAGCAGGAGTAACAGAAGTGTATTTTTAAAGACTGCAAAGAGAATTCATGGTATTACGTGAATGTTGTGTGGATGATGCCGGATATTCTTTTGGGAAGAAAGAGGCATTTTCATTTATGTGTACTGTTCACAGTTTCCTGTTTTCCATCTTTCAGTGCTTTATAGGCTCAAGTGACATCCAGTCAAAGAAATCGGCCCTTTTGATTTGCTAAACCTTTTGACTGTTTTTTCATATATAAACTTGACCAAAAGTTGGCAAGGCGATATAGTTAAATACAGTGGATAATTGTGTAGTTACAGGAGATACTATGTTTAACTTACCGGATAAATATGTAGAAGTCGATGGATTCAGGATTCCTGCGGATAAAGTGGATGAATACAAGCGTATCCGTGACAGGATGATTAAGGAAGCAGAAAAGTTTTTTCGGACTTTCTGTGAAGTGGTAAAGCGGGAGAAACTGGTGGATCTTCTTGGAGAGGGCATTGTAGGCTACTCTTCTACAGGAGAGATGCTGGCCAGAATTTCACTGGATCCTTTTGAACTGTCTGCCATGAATGTGGCCCTGCAGCGTAAAAAAATCAAGGAATATATGCTGGCTACCAATGGATATGACGAAGATGATTACAAGCAGCTTTTAAAAGAATTTAACGATAGAAAAGCTGAGAGAAAAGCAAAAAAACAATAATAACAGGAAGGACTGTTAGTTCATGATTCAGCTAGTTGTAGACAGTACAGCTGCTGTTCCTGCAGATTTTCTGGAACAGCACAGCAATGTTCATGTGATTCCTCTTTTCATTTCTGTAAAGGGCGAGTATGTTCCTGAGTATGAAGCCACCATTGAACAGGTGATTGATTATTCCGAAAGTACAAAGAAAGCGGTTCCTACAAGCCAGCCCAGCACAGGAGATTTCCTCAAAATGTTTGAGTCTCTCCCGAAAGAGGATCCAATTATTGTCATCTGCATTACTTCCGGCGTGAGCGGCACCTATAACGGCGCCGTTCTTGCCGCGCGCCAGTCAGGAAGAAAGAACATCTCCGTGATCAATTCCCGTACGACGGCCATTGGTATGATGGAAATTCTGGAAGATGCGCTTGAATTCATTGATAAAGGGCTTTCTTTTGATGAAATCAGCAAGGCACTTATGGAGTCGGCTTCTCTTATGAGGACAACTTTTACAGTGGATACGCTGGATTACCTCAGAAGAGGCGGACGCATAGGAAAAGCTGCAGGTCTTATCGGCAGTATTTTGAAAATTAAACCGGTGATTTACCTGAATGATAACAATGAAGTGGATGTGCTTGCCAAGGTGCGCACCGGTAAAAAGGCTGCTGCTGCTATGATTGACTATCTTCATAAAAATTCGCCCTGCAAACGGATCGGCATTGTTCATATAGAAAATGAAGAAGGCGGCAGGGCACTTCAGGCTAAAGTCCTGGAGGAATATCCGGACATTGAGGTTACTCTTTCCACCGGTACCCCTGTTTTGGCATCTTATCTGGGACCGGGGCTTACGGGGATTATCTTTGAAAGTGCCAATGATGGGGGAAATAAAAATGTATAACATAATTGATGGGACTTGTTTCAAAAATATGCTGACTGGCGCCTATCAGCTGTTCCAGCAGAAATATGAAATCATTAATCAGCTGAATGTGTTCCCTGTTCCTGATGGAGATACAGGAAATAACATGCTGAATACACTGAAATCCATGTACAGTATGATTGCGGAAGAAAGGGCGGATCAGCCGGTGGGAATCCTGGCCGAAAAAGCAGCTGCCGGTGCCATTATGGGCGCCAGAGGCAACTCCGGCGTCATTCTTTCTCAGATTATTCATGGTATCAGCCGCGGACTTCATGGGAAAAAGACGGCATCCTGCGGTCAGATGAGCAAAGCTTTCCAGTATGGCATCCTTTATGCTTACCGGGCTGTTACCAAACCGGTAGAAGGAACTATCCTTTCCGTTGCTCGTGGAATTGCCAAGAATACCAGAGAAGTTATCCGCACGGAAACAGACTTCAGCAAGATTTTAGAAGCTTCCATCAAATATGGCAATGAAGCTTTGGCCAAAACCCCAGAACAGCTTCAGATTCTGAAAGATGCCAATGTGGTGGATGCCGGCGGACAGGGATTGATTTTCTTCCTCATGGGCTGCCTCAATGGTCTTACTGGCAAGGTGGAAGAAATTAAAGTTGATGTAAAGCCTGTCATCAGCCGTTTAGAAGCTAAGGGTGAATCTTTCTCCATTGAATATCCATACTGCACTGAATTTATCATCAGTCCTTGTAAGGTTAAAGCCAAGGAGGTCAGAAAGAGACTTTCTGCCTGGGGAGAATCCATGATCGTAGCGGAAGGGGACAATCTGGTCAAAGTTCACATCCATGCCCAGCGCCCGGGACACGTGCTGGATATGGCTGCAGACTGGGGTACCCTTCATGATATCAAGTGCGACAATATGGTAGATCAGTTCCACAAGAACAAGGAAAAACAGCAGAAAATGGTGAAGAAGCCTCTTGGCATACTCACCGTAGTATCCGGTGACGGCTGGACAGAACTTTTCAAAAAACTGGGCGCCGATGTGGTATCGGGAGGCCAGTCCATGAATCCATCGGTGCAGGAACTGAGTCTTGGCATGGATAACGGACAGTATGAAAAGTATATTATTCTTCCCAACAACAAAAATATCATTCTGGCTGCTCAGCAGCTCCAGAAAATGCTTGGTGAAAAGGTCCACATTGTTCCTTCTACCAACCCCATGGAAGGACTGGCTGCAGCCATGGCCTTTTCCGAAGAAAACAGTCTTGAAGAGAATCTGGAAGCCATGAATGAAAGAATGAAGGAAATCACTACAGCTATGATTACCACCGCTGTGAGGGACAGTATTGTAGGAAAATCTGTTATTCACAAGGACGATTTCATGGGTATCATGAAGAATCATGAAGTGATTGCAGAAAAAGACTTTACCCGCTGTTTCCAGGATGTACTTTCTCATCTTGTTACGGAAGATACCGAAATTGTTACCATTTACTCCGGCAGTGATCTGACAGAAGAAGCCTGCCTTGCAGAAATTGATAAAGCGGAAAAGAAATATCCGGATGTTACCTTTGAAACCTATAAAGGCGGACAGCCTCTTTATCCTATGTATATTTCCGCGGAATAATGAAAAAACGCCTGAAAAGGCGTTTTTTATTTTCTATTTCTTATTATTCTGCAGCTAAACCAGGTCAGTAGGATTTATGGAGTATAGGTTCAGGATTGTCAATTCCTGGTTGTCATCTGACTGGGAAGAAAACAGCCCTTTCCATCTTCTTTATTATGCGATACAATAAAATTATCATATCATAGAGCATTTTGCTCTCCAGGAGGTTATTGTATGGCAGAAGAACAGCAGAACCAGGATTTATATCATATTGATCTTATGCGTACCCTTTGGGAAAATACCTATCGGGGCACTGTTTTTGACTATAAGGAACAGTATATAGCTACTGTGCGTATTATTTTCAGTATCCCGCTGGATAGAAGTGAAGTGCCGGAAAATGCACCGAAGGTGAATCCCGTAATTATTGTACTGGTGGAAGATACCATTCTTTCTCCGCTGGAAATCGTAGACTTTGAACAGGCCATGACACCTATTCTAGCCAAACGGCTCACCAGCGACGCTTTCTTTCCGGATCGTATTATGTATTTTTATCCGAGCCCGGTGGATGGAGCAGAAACAAAGGATAAACCGGAAAATCAACAATAATTGTATCTATATAAAAACGTCCCTTATAGGGGCGTTTTTATATAGGGAATAAGCATTTTTCTTCATACCGATAGAGTAAAATCTTTAAATTTGTGAAAAATCAGCATAGGTGTTTCAATCGGTAATTTCTTGTATGTGCAACAATTCCCTCTGCAATATATTTAGCTATATAAGTCCAAAGATGGTACAATATAAGAGTATTATGCATATTATATGAGGAGGTATTTCATATGAAAAAGGGAAAATTATTTGGTATCGGCGTAGGACCTGGAGATTCAAAACTGCTTACAGTGAAAGCAGTAGAAGCCATTCAGGGAGCAGATATGATTATTACACCAAAAACAGAAAAGAAAGAAGGCTCCGTGGCTTTTAATATTGCCAAGCCTTATATATCTGAAAAGACGGAAATTCTTCCTATGGTTTTCCAAATGAATACAGATATGGCAGCTGTGGAAAAACAGTGGAGGGAAAACCGGAAGATCATTGCAGAAAAGCTGGATGAAGGGAAAAATCTGGTTTTCCTGACTCTGGGAGATCCTATGCTCTACAGCACGTATATGTACATTTTCAATGAATTCAAGGATTCTCCGGACTATGAAGTGGAAACGATTCCGGGCATACCCGCTTTTCTCGGTATTGCATCCTATATTGGCCTTCCGGTGACTGAATGGGAAGAAAATGTATTGATTATTCCTGCTACGGCAGATCATGATAAATTTGACAAGGCTCTGGCGGCATCGGACAATGCAGTGATTATGAAGGTATACAAGAGTTTTGCCTTTGTACAGGAGGAACTCCGTAAGCATCACATGATTAAACGGGCAGTCATGGTTTCCCGGGCAGGCCTTCCTGATGAAATCGTGCAGAGAGATCTGGACAGCCTTCCTGCCGACTACAAACCTAATTATCTGAGTACTATTATTGCAAAGAGAGATAAATAATGATGACAACCGTAAACCGTCCCCGTGTCGTCATTGCAGGGACAAACAGCGGAGTGGGAAAGACGACGATTGTCACCGGGCTTTTGGCTTATTTCCATTCCATAGGGCTGAAAGTACAGCCTTTCAAAGTGGGGCCGGACTATATTGATCCCGGCTTTCATGAAAAAGCGGCAGGAAACCCTTCCTACAATCTGGATACCTGGATGACGCCGCCAGATCATCTGGCCTCCAATTTTTCCTACCTTTCCCGGGATGCAGATATTTCTATCATTGAAGGAGTAATGGGACTCTATGATGGCGGTGCCAATGGTGTCAGTTCTACTGCGGATATTGCCAAAAGGCTTCATGCCCCGGTTATCCTTGTACTGGACTGCAAATCCGTAGGGTACAGTATTGCTGCTACAGCTCTCGGTTTTCGGGAATACGACCGGGAAACCCCTATTGCCGGTGTTATACTGAACAGGCTGGGATCCGACCGTCACGAGGCCATGGTGCGGGACGTCATGGAAAAAATCCATATGCCCGTGATCGGTGCTTTCCATCGGGATGAAGGTTTGAAAACTCCGGAACGACATCTGGGACTGACACCTGTGACGGAAATTGAAACTTCTGCTTTGATTCATCATATGGGTGAAGATGCAGGCCGTTGGGTGGACACGGAAAAACTGCTGTCCATTGCCCGGGGTGCATCTCTTTTGGAAGTAAATGAAGAAAAAGAGGAGGCACCCAGCCTTCATGTACGAATTGGCGTAGCCAGGGATGAAGCATTTTCCTTCTATTATCCAGCCAGCCTTCATGCTTTGGAAAAACTGGGAGCGGAACTGGTTGATTTCAGTCCCATCCGTGATTCCACCATTCCGGAGGTAGACGGTCTGGTTTTCGGCGGGGGATTTCCTGAAATGTTTCTTTCGGAGCTGGAAGGTAACCATGCGATGATTGAATCCCTGCGGAAGGCTAGGGATGAGGGTATGCCCATTTATGCCGAATGCGGCGGTCTTATGTATCTCTGCGAAAAAATAAAGGGATTTGATGGACAGTCTTTCACTATGGCCGGCCTGGTACCTGGAGTATGTGAAATGCAGAAAAAACTCCAGCGTGTAGGCTATGTAACAGGCAGGGCACTCAGGAAGAGTATTATTGCTGACGAAGGAGATATTTTAAAAGGGCATGAATTCCATTTTTCCACCCTTTCCTGCAATGAAGATTTTCCCTGGGCTTATGACCTGAAAGGAACCAGGCAGAAGGAAGGACATGAAGAAGGATATGCCAGAGACAATGTACTGGCTACATATCTCCATCTTTCCTTTGAAGGAAATCCAAAAGCGGCAGCGAAGTTCATGGCTTCCTGTGCAGCCTATAAGCAAAAACAATTATCTACTATTGATTAGGATTGGAAACGCCGGCTTGCGGAAATCCAGTTTCATTTTTATGAAATCCGGCTTTTCGCACATCGGCGTTTTTAGTTATGAATGTTGGAACTGGTGGCAGAGAGGAGAACTAACATGACAGAAAAAGGACTTGTTCTCATTAATACGGGAACGGGCAAGGGAAAAACAACGGCTGCTCTGGGAACAGCGGTACGTGCTTGGGGAGATGGTCAGCGGGTGCTGATCCTTCAGTTTATCAAAGGTGCCTGGAAATACGGAGAACTGAAAGCAATTGAAACCCTGGGCAGTATTGACGGCCGTATAGAAATCAGACCTATGGGTGACGGATTTGTCTTCCATAATAAAAAAGATCCTGACAATGAAGAAAGGCTGCAGGAAAAGAAAGAACTGGCCCGCAAAGCATGGGATATGGTGAAAAAAGAAGTAATGAGCGATAACTGGGATCTGGTTGTGCTGGATGAAGTAAATTATGCAATTCATTTCGGTATGCTGGATACAGCAGAAGTGGCGGATCTTATTCGGAACAGACCGGAAAAGCTGAATATGATTCTCACGGGAAGATATGCACCGCAGGAACTTATTGATCTGGCAGACACGGTTACAGAAATGACTCTTGTAAAGCATGCGTTCCAAAAAGGAATTCGGGCTAGAAGAGGAATAGAATTTTAAAATATGATCGTTGCCTGGTAGTATTCCGGCATAGGATAGGAGAAGTGTATAGGTGACAATACACTTGGTACATTTACTACTCTCCTGCCCACTGGGTAATTCCTGTTTATTATTGTGATTCGTAAGCAGATTCTTTATATATATATTGCTAGACTGGAACTTACTTCGCCTGTTCTTAGTATTCTATACGGTAAACATGCAGGTTTAGGGATATATCCTATGCTACCTATAAAACTCTGCTTTCAAAGTAGGACGGCTCACCATGTGTTGTGAGTCGCTTTACTTTTATCATATATGTTTCGATAGGATTACATTTTCCTGCTTGAAAATGTAATGTAACAATTGATCTCTAATTTTGCAACTATAATCCTGCTTTATATCTATCTGCTTGCTGATTCTACTTTCTCCTTCCTGTGGCAAGCTTATATTACTTATGTTATTATTTAAAGGTAGTATCAGCCCAGATTGAATAAAGAAGGTGATGAAAGGACATGAAAAACCGAATATTTCTTGTTCTTGGCGGAGCCAGAAGCGGGAAGAGCGAGTTTGCAGAGAAGCTGATGTATCATTCTACAGGGAAAAGGAAGGGATACATTGCTACCAGCCAGATTCTGGATGATGAGATGCGCTATCGGGTGATCCTGCATCGGGAGCGCCGTCCTTCGGACTGGAAGACTTTTGAGGTGATGCATGGAGCCGGCGAGGAGATGGGGCATATCCTGGAGGAAGCGGATGCCATTCTTTTCGACTGCATTACCATGTATGTGAATAATATCCTCATGGATCATATGAAGGGAATCACTGTGGAAACCCTGGGGGTTTCGGATCTGACCACGCTGCAGCAGGAGCTGGAGAAGGATCTGGATCTTATGTTTGACAGGATTTCTTCTGTGTCGGATAAGGAAATCATTTTTGTTTCAGATGAGCTTGGCATGGGCATTGTTCCTGCCAATGCCATGAGCCGGGTATACAGGGATCTTGTGGGGCTGGCGAACCAGTATGTGGCGAAGCGGGCCGATAAGGTATACCTTTCCATTGCAGGCATTACTATGGAGCTCAAGGAAAGAGGAGTGGAGCTATAATGACAAAAATTGCAAAGAGAGTCATGTTTCAGGGAACCAGTTCTCATGTGGGCAAGAGTATTCTGACCACTGCTTTCTGCCGTATCCTTGCCCAGGACGGGTACAGGACGGCTCCTTTCAAGGCGCAGAATATGGCGCTGAATTCGTATGTAACGCTGTCAGGCGGTGAAATCGGCCGCTCTACGGTGGCTCAGGCGGAGGCAGCCGGTGTGCTTCCGATTGTGCAGATGAATCCTGTGCTTTTAAAGCCTACGGGCAATTCCTGTTCCCAGGTGATTCTTCTGGGCACTTCGGTGGGCAATTACAGTGCTTCTGAATACCAGAATTCCTACAGCCAGAAGGCCTGGGAAACGGTGAAGGAAAGCCTTGACTACATGGAAACCCATTTTGATGCCCTGGTCATTGAAGGGGCAGGGTCTCCGGCTGAGGTGAACCTGAAGAAAAATGATATTGTAAATATGCGCATTGCCAAAGAGTGCCAGGCACCGGTATTCCTCATTGCCGACATCGACAGAGGCGGGGCGCTGGCTTCCATTGTAGGCACGCTGGAGCTTCTGGAACCGGACGAAAGAGCGCTGGTGAAGGGGCTGATTATCAACAAGTTCCGTGGAGACATTACCCTGCTGGAACCGGCTCTCACATTCCTGAAGGAAAAGACCGGTGTGCCGGTGCTGGGTGTCATTCCTTATCTGGATGATCTGGGCATTGATGATGAGGACTCTGTATCTCTGCAGGATCTCCCCAGCGATCATGTGATGCGGGATATCCATATTGCCGTCATGCAGACCCCGAAGATTTCCAATTTCACGGACTTTGACGCTCTGAACCATGAACCGGATGTGAACCTGCGTTTCGTGCAGCAGGGGGATATGATCGGTGATCCCGATCTCATCCTTCTTCCTGGGAGCAAGAATACCACTGAAGATCTGCTCTATCTCAAGCGCCAGGGATATGCGAAGGAAATTCAGGAAATGGCGGAGAAGGGTGTACCGGTTATCGGCATCTGCGGCGGTTTCCAGATGCTGGGCGAAAAGGTATGCGATCCGCTCCATGTGGAAAGCAGCAATGATGAGGTGGACGGTCTCGGCCTTCTGCCCTATACCACTTCCATGCACGGCAAAAAGAATACTTACCAGGTTACCTTTGACTGCGATGATCTGCCCTTCCTGGGCATGAAGTTTGCCGGAAAAGGCATGCGGGGCTATGAAATCCATATGGGTGAGACCACGCTCACAAAGCCGGCTCAGTCCCTCTTCCATATCGTGCAGCGGAGTGAGGACAAGGTGGACCTGCGGGACGGCTATATCAATGAAGCCCGCAATGTATTCGGCACCTACTGCCATGGTCTCTTTGACAATGATGAGCTCCGCCGTGCGGTGATCAATGCACTCCGCCGCCGGAAGGGCCTGAAGGATCTGCCGGTGCAGTTCAAGTACCGTGAATACAAGGAGTCCGAATTTGACCGTCTGGCCAAAACGGTGAGAAGCCATTTTGACATGGATGCTTTTTATAAGATTCTGGGGAATGAATAATTGGATGGATTAATGTATTCGGCCTTCTACGCTGCCATTCCGCTGGCAGCCCTGGTGATCGATACGGTTTACGGGGATCCCCGGTCCGACTATCATCCGGTGGTGCTGATCGGGAAGCTGATTTCCTTCTACGAGGGAAAGCTGTATCCTGCCCGGAAGACTTCTGATGGCAATATGTTCCTCCGGGGCATGACCACCTCTCTTCTGGTGCTCCTCACCGTAGGTCTGATTGTGGGCTTCCTCACCTGGCTGTCAGTGAAGGCAGGCATCCTCATGTATGCTGCCGTCAGCGCCGTAGTGCTTTATTTCACCATCACCCCCAGGGCCCTGGCCCGGGACGGTTTTGAGATCTACCATCTTCTGAAGGCGGGAGACATTGTGTCCGCCAGGAAGCGTCTCAGCTGGATCGTAGGCAGGGACACGGAAAATCTGGATGAAGGGGAAATTGCCCGGGGCACGGTGGAGACCATTGCGGAAAATACCACCGACGGCGTGATTTCGCCCCTTTTCTGGTTCCTTCTTCTGGGACCGGTGGGGGCGGCGCTGTACCGTGCAGGCAATACCATGGATTCCATGCTGGGCTATAAAAATGACAGATACCTCTTTTTCGGCCGGTTTGCAGCCCGGCTGGATGATGTACTGAATTATATTCCCGCCCGCATTACCTTTCTCCTCTTCGTGGCAGCGGCTGCTGTCCTGAAGCTGGACTGGAAGAATGCAAAGACCATAGGCCTCAGGGATGCGCCCAAGCATCCGTCTCCCAATGGAGGCTATGCGGAGGCCACCGTGGCAGGCGCCATGCATGTGCAGCTGGGCGGCTACAACTATTATGAAGGAAAACCGGAATTCCGCGAATACATGGGGGATCCGGATACGCCGCTGAAGGCGGATCATATTAAAACGGCCATTTACCTCATGTACGGTGCGGTGATTCTCTTTGTGGTGATCGAATCGGTACTGATCTTTTTCCTGTGGCAGCACTAGGGAAGCACTGATTAATTCATAGAGTTTACTTTCATAAGAAATTTTATGCAC
>NZ_JBJEXP010000096.1:0-5923 GCF_051885895.1 Dialister sp.
GATGTGAAGGTTTTACGCTGCCGACAGTTATCATTTATACTGGCTTTGACAGGTACCTGCCTTAACCGCCGCCAAGGGCGGCATTCATCACTGCCTTCTGAACCAGGCCGGAAGGCGTCAGCCGATTCCGGCCCGACCCTGGGGCGCTGAGAGGAGAAAGGTTTGGCAGCGCCTTGAACCCTTTACCCCCACTTGCGAACGGGAATGCTCTTTTCCTCCCCTATGAATCACAGACTGGGCGTATCTTCCAGTCCGTCAAAACGCTGGAATGCTCCGTCAGCCAGGGCTTTAGCGTCCACATCATGAACAATGCCGATTTCTTCCAGCTGGGCAGCCGCCCTTTCAATGGCATCATAGCCGCCCTGCACGGAAGGCACGTAATTGTAGGATTTCAGCAGTTCCGCATTCAGAGCTACGTCGCCGGATACATAGTTCTTATCATGAAGCATCTGGGCCACTTCATCCGGATGTTTAGACACGTAGAGAGCCCCTTTCATGACAGCCCGGGTATAGCCTTTGGCCAGATCCGGATGTTCCTGTACAAATTTGGATGTCAGAATAGCAGAGCAGCAGTATTCATCCTTGAATTCCGGAGACTTGGCTGTATCCAGCACGGAGGTAAAGCCGTACTCCTTCATGGCGATAGCTCCGACAGGATCTGTCATGGCGATGGCATCCACCTGTCCCGATTTCAATGCCTGGGGCAGAGAGTTTCTTTCCACCACTACAAATTCCACTTCCATATTGTCCGGGGTGACGCCGATGCCATCGGTATGAAGAGCGCGCTGGGCAATGACAGTAGCAGTATCAGCCAGGCCGGATACACCGATTTTCTTGCCCTTCAGGCCCTTCACATCGGTGATGCCGGTATCAGGACGGGTAACAATACGGACGCAGCCTGTATGAAGGCCGGCGGTGAGTTTAACCGGAAGTCCATTCTGGATCGGCTGTATAATTTTGGAAACCAGGGTCTGCATGCCGTCTACCTTGTCCGTCCCCAAGGCTTCCGTTTCACTGGCTCCCTGGATATTAATCATTTCCGGATTGATTCCTTCTTCCTGGAAGAAACCTTTTTCATAGGCAACGACCGTAGATGCTTCGCAGAGGGACGGAGAATAGGCTACCCGCATATTCGTCTTTCCTTCTGCTGCCGGTGCGGCGCTTTTCGCACTGCTTCCTGCGCTCTGGGTGCCTCCGCACCCTGCAAGACCCAGTACGCTTGCAAGAGCAAGTGCCGCTGCCAATGATTTCCAGTGTTTGTTCATGATATATCCTCCTTTTGCGTATGGCGATGATTTTATGTCCATACGCTTCTATGTATGTAAGGCCTTACAGGCTCGTTACATCCTTGTAGCCGTCAAAGAACTGATAGGAATTATCTGCAAATTCTTTGGCATCCAGCTGATTGACCAGTCCCAGATCCGACAGGTCCTTGGCTGCTGCCTTAATGGCATCATAGCCGCCCTGCACCGACGGAGTGTAGTTGTAGGATTTCAAAAGTTCGGCGTAGTCTTTCTCGTCGCCGTTTACATATTTCTTTTCAATCAGCAGTTTGGCTGCTTCCTCCGGATGCTGCTTGATGTAAAGGGAGCCCTTCTGGATTGCTTCCGTCAGTGCTTTCGCTGCATCCTTATTCTTTTCAATGAACTGGTTCGTCACTACCAGATCGCAGCAGTATTCATCCTTCCAGCCCTGGGAGGTTGCTGTATCCAGCACCGGTACATAGCCGTATTCTTTCTGGGCGATATAGCCTACCGGATCCGTCATGACGATGGCATCCACCTGTCCCGAGGAAAGAGCCTGAGGAAGGCTGTTCCTGTCCACCACCACAAATTCCACTTCCATATTATCCGGAGTGACGCCGATGCCTTCATGCTTCAGTGCACGCTGGATAATGACAGTGCCCGTATCTGCCAGGCCGGATACGCCGATTCTCTTGCCCTTCAGATCCTTGACATCCTTAATGCCTGTATCCGGGCGGGTAATGGCTCTGACGCAGCCAAAGTGGACACCGGTCGTTCCTTTCACCGGGAGACCGTTCTGCAGAGGATGGATGGTTTTGCTGACCAGGGTAATTTCCATATCTACCTTATTGGATCCCAGAGACTCATTGGCCGTAGCCCCATCCACCTTTACCAGTTCCGGATCCAGTCCGGCTTCTTTAAAATAGCCTTTTTCATAGGCCACAAAAATAGGTGCCTGGCAGAGGGACGGCGAATAGCCAACCTTCACCTTTACATTGTCTACCTTGGCTGCGCCGGAAGCACCGGACTTCCCGCTGTCTCCGCAGCCTGCCAGACCAAATACGGAAACCAGAGCCAGTGCAGCTGCAGCTGCTTTCACTTTGTTGGAAATCATCATGATCCATCTTCCCCTTTCGAATATATCTGCATATAACCGCGGCCATTGACCGCTCCCCCTTGAAAAGAGATCTGTGTGAAATAAAAAAATTTGAGAAATACGAAGCCGCCGGACGTAGAAACAGCAGCAGTCCTCCCAGCCCGCTATTTACAGCAGTCCTTTTCCGTGGCTTTCACCGCTTCTTCATAGGTCATAGTGTGTGCCGGCTGCTGTCCCGACGCATAGACCTCATAGGCCAGCCCCAGGCTTGATGCTGCCAGCAGGATGAGAGAGGCTATGACTGCATTGATTCTCTGTTTCGTATTCATTTGAGTCCCTCCAGTTCATCCATGGCTTTTACAATATTTTCCTTTGTGATTTTATAGGGCACATGTCGGATGTCCGGTTTTTCCAGTGCAAATCCGGCCAGAGCTGGTGCGTCCTCCCTGTCCACCCCGATATCGGAAAGGGTATGAGGCAGACCGGTTTTCTTTGTGAAGGAAAGCATCTTATCTCTTTCTTCCTTCTGTCCATCCAGAGTAAGAAGCACCAGCGTGCCATAGCATACCACCGCTCCATGAAGATGATTGCCCTTATGGGGCACCTGATTGTGACTGTTGTAAATCGCATGGGCCAGACTGGAATTATAAATCACCGGCACACAGTTGGATATGAGGCCTGTGGAAATGATAATATTCTGCACTACAAAGCGGAAAACATCGCTGTCTTTTCCCTGGTCAAAATCCGCCAGCGCTTCTTCCCCTTTTTCCAGAAGACCATCGGAGCAGCTTCCCGCCAGACGGACGCCAAGGCTCTGGAAATAGTCCAGTGTATCTCCTCTGGAGTTGAACAGCACTTCATATTCCTTGGAAAGAGCATCCCCTATGCCTGCCCAGAAATAATCACGGGGAGAATGGAGCACCACATCCGTGTCGATAAACGTATGGAAAGGCGGGCGGCTCCGATACCAGTTGGCCCGATAGGTATGATCGGGGTAATACATGATGCATACGGCCGTAATGGACGCACAGTTCGACGCCAGGGTAGGAAATGTAAAAATGGGCTTGTCCAGTTTTTCCGCTGCATATTTGGCCGTATCGCAGGCCCTGCCTCCGCCTACGGCAAAAATCATATCCGCTTCTTTCACTTCCGGGATTTCCGTCAGCCTGTCCCCGTTTTCAAAAGTGGCATCATCCCCGTAAAGGAAGCTGCCGGTAATGGAAATCCTGCCTTTCACTGCTTTCCGTATCAGCGGTTCAGCCGCTTTTCTCGCACGGTTTCCTCCGATGATGACTGCCGTTTTCCCGAACTTGCCGCAGACAGCCGGAATTTCATCATAGGCATCAGGCCCCATGGTATAACTTGGTAAAAACCGATTTTCCATATGTATCCCCTCTCTTATGAAACCACTTCTCCCAGATCTTCCGGCAGACCGTTTTCTCCATAGTGGAGAGCCTTCAGAATTTCTGTCTTATAGGCAGTAAACTCCGGCGATTCTCTGTCCACCGGCCGTTTAAGCTCAATGGGAATTTCCTTGATCACCCTGCCGGGATGGGAAGACAGCACCACCACCTTCTGGGCCATGTATACCGCTTCTTCAATATCATGGGTTACCATAATCATGGTGGTATGACTCTTTTCCCATACCCTGCGGATTTCCTCCTGCATGGTCATACGGGTGAAAGCATCCAGTGCTCCCAGCGGTTCATCCAGAAGCAGAATCTTCGGATGGCCGATAAGCGCCCTGGCCAGGGAGGCCCTCTGCTGCATGCCGCCGGATACCTGGTAGGGATAATGATCCTCGTATCCATCCAGACCCACCTGATGGATAATTTCTTTCACATCTTCCTTCCGCTTTTCATAGGTTCCCTGCACCTTGAGACCAAAAGCAATATTGTCATAAATGGAAAGCCAGGGAAACAGCACATGGTCCTGGAACATGAAGCCCCGATCCACACCCGGTCCTTCCACCTTCTTTCCATCCACTTCCACCTTGCCTCCATCAGGGAAAAGGAAGCCGGAAATAATGCGGAGCAGCGTAGACTTCCCGCAGCCCGAAGGGCCGATGAAGGAAGTAAAGGAGCCCGGCGCAATATCCAGAGATATGCCCGAAAGAATCAGCTGCCGTCCTCCGGCGGCATTGGCATCTTCAAAACTCTTGGATACCCGGTCAATAAGGATATGCCCTTCTTCTACCATTTAATAACTCCTTTCTGCCATGCCAGCACCCGGTTTCTCAGTTTGAACATCAGCTCCATGAAAAGGCAGAAGCTGCCGGCGATAAGAATGAGGCCTGCATATACATTGGCATAAGCCATCATTTCCTTCTGCCAGTTTACATACCAGCCAAGGCCATACTTGGCACCCATCATTTCTGCTGTTACCAGCACTACGAAGCTCATGCAGGTCCCCGTAAAGACTCCCATGAAGATATCCGGCATAGCTGCCGGAACCGCTACGCGGAATACCTGATCCCAATGGCTGGCGCCCAGCGTTTCCGCCACTTCGAAGTAAGACTTATTCACATTCCGTATGCCCGAAAGGGTAAGGGATGCAGTCGGGAACCAGATGGAAAGGAAAATCAGGAAAACGCTGCCGCTGTACATGGTGGGGAAAATCACCAAAGCCAGCGGGATCCAGGCTACCGGTGGAATCGGTCCCAGCGCCTTGATGAAGGGCCACAGCCAGTAATCCGCCCGTTTGGAAAAGCCCAGCCATGCACCGGTGGCAATGCCTATCGATACGCCCAGGATCCAGCTGATCGCCAGAAGGGAATAGGAATAAGCGATACAGGATAAAAGAAGATTGAAATCCTTCACAAATACCTGCAGCACCCTGTCCGGCGCCGGGAAGTAAATCACCGGCAGCAGGGCAAATTTAGCAGTGGCCAGGTTCAGCCCGTCCAAAAGCTGGGCCAGCATGGCATAAAAAGGAGCCATGTAGACCACCTTTTTCCTCGTTTCCACAGAAAAGAGAGAAGCCGCTGCAAAAGCCAGATACACTGCAAGGCAGATTCCCAGAAAATACAGCAGATAGGGATGAGGCATCTTCATCTGCTGCAGACTGCGTTTAATCAATACATCCGCCGCTCCTGTCACCAAAATAGAAACTACCGGTAAAGAAAGAAGGAGCCATTCTTTCTTTTTCATGCATACCACATTCCTTTCTTCCGTGTCCTTCAGAACACCTGCTGTACCTGCCTCTGTATTCATTTCATCCTCCTGACTGAAACAAAATAAAAAGGCCCCGTCCCCAAAGGGACGAGAACCTCGTGTTTCCACCCAATTTTACCATGAAGTCGCCTTCATGGCCTTTGAAGGTACCTGTGGGAATATCCTCCCCGTACCCCTGCGCTGTAACGGGCGTCTCCCGACAGAGCCTACTTTTTTCGGCTCATGAGCTCAGAAATGCACTTCCTTTTCCTATCCGTATCCGCTTCCATCAGCCGGACTCGCTTGGCCGTATTCGGAAAAGTACTCTCTTTCTTCATCACCTGTGCATCATGGAAAAAGAAATCCGGAGATTTCTTTACTTCTTGTAAAACTGGTGAAATGCGGGAGAAGAAATGCCCAGGAAAAGCAGG
>NZ_JBJEXP010000097.1:0-28644 GCF_051885895.1 Dialister sp.
TTCTTCGCCTTCGGCTCAGAATGACGAGGAGGATGAATTGCTAGTGCCTGCAACCCCGATCCCGGTCTCGATCCCGCCGCAGGCGCTCCGTCATTTCGGCTGAAGCCGGTCAGCCGCCAATAGGAAGGCCTCTTATTGGGCAGGCTAGAGGCCAACTTCGGCTGACTTGGAGACTCTATGCAGAGTCTCCACACAGTCGAGAAATCCCCAGCTGATGGGGTACTTCACACCTTTGGTCTCAAATGCTTCACGTACCGAGATTCTTCGCCTTCGGCTCAGAATGACGAGCAGGGTGAGTCGCTAGTGTCTGCCACTCGACCCCGATCCCGGTCCCGATCCCGCCGCAGGCGCTCCGTCATTTCGAGCGCAGTCGAGAAATCCCCCAGCTGATGGGTACTTCACACCTTTGGTCTCAAATGCTTTACATACCGAGATTCTTCGCCTTCGGCTCAGAATGACGGGCAGGATGATTTGCTGGTGCCTGCAACCTCGATCCCGATCCCGGTCCCAATCCCCGCCGTCAGGCGACCCCGATCTCGATCCCGGCCTCGATCGCGCCGAAGGCGCCCCCCGACCCCAATCGCCCCACCTTTCCCCACGGTGGGGATTTTTTTATTGGGTGGGAAAAAGGCTTTTGGGAAAATCGGGACGAATTTCCTTTGCCTCTTTTCCACCCTTCCTGTCATTTATCTCGTAAATACCGGCATTTCCACGATTTCTGATTTTCTGTTTTCCATAGACCAAACAAACTTTTTTCGTTGTAAGTAAGTGGGGGTATGTGGTAGAATGTGGGTAAATGTGGAGGAGGTGGAAGGATTATGTTCATGAATGAGTATTCTCATACCATTGACAGCAAGGGACGCATGATCCTTCCCGCCAAGTTCAGGGAAGAGCTGGGCAACAGTTTTGTGCTGGCGCCGGGGCTGGATACCTGTCTCTGCATTTACCCCAAGGAAAGATGGGATGCCCTCATTGCGAGGCTTCAGAAGCTTCCTTTCACGAACCACAAGGTAAGAAAGGTGATGCGCCATCTGATCGGACGGGGTACGGAAATGGAATGTGACAAGCAGGGGAGAATCCTGATTCCCCAGCATTTGCGCGCCTTTGCCCAGCTGAAGAAGGATGCCTGCATTGTGGGCACCGGTCCGATTATTGAAATCTGGGATCCTGCGCTGCTGGATGCGGATGAAAACGGGGATGAATCCATTGCGGATATTGCAGATTCTCTGGATCTGCCGCTGAATTTTGATTTGTGAGAGGGAGGTTTTCATGGAATTTCGTCATACCACGGTACTGCTTCATGAAATGATCGATTCTGTGCTGACCGATCCTCATGGTATATATGTAGACTGCACGCTGGGCGGGGGCGGTCATTCCCTGGCCCTTTCGGAAAAGCTTGCACCCGATGCGCTCCTGATCGGCATTGACCAGGACCAGGAGGCCATTGATGCGGCTTCCGCACGGCTGAAGGAGACGGCCTGCCGTCATCTTTTTGTGCGGGATAATTTTTCCCACATGGCAGATATCCTGTCTTCTCTGGATATCGACCGGGTGGACGGCTTTATTTTTGACCTGGGCGTATCCTCTCACCAGCTGGACGACGGGGAGAGAGGATTTTCCTATATGAATAACGGAAAGCTGGACATGCGCATGGATCAGCGGAATCCTCTCACTGCCCATGAAATCGTGAATACCTATTCGGAAGAGGAGCTCTCCCGGGTGATCTGGGAGTACGGCGAAGAGCGGTGGGCTAAGCGCATCGCCCGCTTTATTGTGGATTTCCGGAAGGAAAAGCCCATTGAAACCACCGAAGATCTGGTGAAGGTCATTAAAGCGGCTATTCCGGCTCATGCCAGAAGAAACGGACCTCATCCGGCCAAGCGCACCTTCCAGGCGATCCGGATCGAGGTAAACAATGAGCTGGGCATCCTGAAGGATACCATGGAAGTCTGCGTGAATCATTTGAAGCCCGGCGGCAGGCTGGGAGTCATTACCTTCCAGTCTCTGGAAGACAGGATCATCAAAAAGGCGTTCCGGGAAATGGAAAGGGACTGCATTTGTCCGCCGGATATTCCGGTGTGCGTATGCCACCATCACCGGACGGTGAAAAGTCTCGGACGGCCCATCAAGCCGTCGGCGGAGGAGATTGAAGAAAATCCGAGAGCCAGGAGCGCGGTGCTTCGGGTGGTAGAAAGAGTTTAACCGGCAGGAATGAACCGTTTCCTGCACTTTGCAATCAATAATCAGTAGGGGAGAGATGCTGCATGTTGTCTCAAAATGTACAGATGATGGATTATATGGACTCTATGCCCGCAGGAATTTCTATTCCTCGGGAAAGGGAAAAGGAATCAACCGGAAGTTTATTTCATAATGTCATTCTTGGCATTTTCATGATTCTGATGCCTTTCCTGGCGAGCACCCTTCTGAACAGCATCAATGTACAGGCGGAGTATAATATGCAGCAGGTAAGAGCGGAGGTCATGCATCTGGAAAAAGAAAATTCCGTGCTGAAGCTGGAGGTATCCCGCCTGGATGCGCCGGTGCGGATCCAGAAGATTGCGGAAACAAAGCTTGGCATGCGCCTGCCGGTCAGAAATGTGTACGGCGGTCAGGAAGCAGCCAGATCTTCAGCAGCAGTCAGATAATTTCTGCGGTGCAGGATGGCGCAGGGCTGCCGCTTGATTCACAGCAGGATGTCTCAAAGCACCGGTTTCCTCATGAAAGCCGGTTTCCAAAAAAATCTCTACAGGCTGCTGCGTTAGGAAACAGCGGAAGCAGCTGCATTTCTCCTCATTCCATTTCTCTGCTGCGGAATGCAGGAAGGAAATGAAATCATCGTTTTCTCTCAAAACTGTTTCGGATTTCGCTTCCGTCGTTTGAGGAAGCGGAGACCACCGCAGGGAATCCGATTTTCCCGGAAAACATTCGTAAAAATTGAATTAAAATCAGAAAAACAGCGGCCTTTTTTTAAGGCCGCTATTGTGCTTACAGGGGATTTAAGCTATCATAAATAATGACGCTTAAGTGAAAATATGCAGAGGTGATCATTTTGAAAAAATTATCTGAACTGATCCGTATGACCCCGGTGGAAAAAGTCGTGGGAAATCCGGATATTGAAATTAAAGATGTAACAGCTGATTCCCGTATGGCAGTAGACGGGGGATTATTTATCTGTCTGACCGGCGCCCATGTGGATGGCCATGATTTCGTGAAGGCGGCTGTAGAAAAGGGAGCAAAGGCAGTGGTTGCTTCCAGAGACGTGGACGTACCATCTTCTGTGACCGTGGTGTATGTAAAGGACACCCGCAAAGCCATGGAAGATATGGTACCCTTTTTCTTTGATTATCCTACCCGCAAAATGCGGATGATTGCTCTGACCGGCACCAACGGAAAAACCACCACAACCCATGTGGCAGCCCATATCCTTCACCATGCCGGCCATAAGACCGGTGTCATCGGCACCATTCACGCCCTCATCGGCGATAAGGAAATCCCCACCCATAATACGACCCCCGATGTGATCGATCTGGACAGGATTCTGGCCCGGATGGCGGAGGAAAAGGTGGAATATGTGTGCATGGAAGTTTCCTCCCATTCCCTGGTTCTCGGCCGGGTAGCAGGCTGTGAATTTGATGATGCCGTATTTACCAATCTGACGGAAGATCATCTGGATTTCCATAAAACCATGGAAAACTACGCAAAGGCAAAAGCCATTCTTTTCCATATGGTATCCTCCAAGGGACAGACGAAGAAGGGAAAATCCGCCTGGATCAACATGGACGATCCCTATGCCCATGTGATGGAAGAAGGGGTGGAGGACAGGACTATCTGCGCTGTCCACACCTACAGCATGATCCATCCGGAAGCGGACCTCTATGCCCATGATATCCGCTTTACCGGCAAATCCTCTTCTTTCACCGTAACCTATGAAGGAAAGGACTATGAATTTGAAACCAGGCTGGCAGGCCGTTTCAATGTATACAATACCCTGGGCGCCGTGGGTGCCTGCCTTTCCGAAGGTGTTCCCATGGAAACCATTGTGGAGGGCATGAAGGATTTCAGGAGCGTGCCCGGCCGCTTTGAACTGATTGATGAAGGCCAGCCCTTCACGGTGGTGGTGGACTATGCCCATACGCCGGACGGACTGGAAAAGATTCTTACCACGGCAGAGGAAATTACCAAAGGCCGTATTATTGTTGTCTTCGGCTGCGGCGGCGACCGCGACCGGATGAAGCGCCCCATTATGGGACGTATTGCTGCCCGGAATGCGGACATTGCCATTGTGACCAGCGACAACCCCAGAACCGAGGATCCGGAGGCCATTGTGAAGGAAGTGGCCGCAGGGGTAGAGGAAGTCAAGAAGGAAAAGCCTTCCCTTTCCTATGAGGTGATCGTAGACCGCCGGAGCGCTATCCGCCGGGCCATTCAGCTGGCCGGGGAAGGAGACATTGTGCTCATTGCCGGCAAGGGCCACGAAAATTACCAGATTCTGAAAGATAAGACCATTCATTTTGATGACAGGGAAGAAGCAAGAAAAGCACTGAAGGAGAAATAAAATGGCATCATTTACACTGGAGGAAATCGAAAAGGCTTCCGGCGCCGAAGTGCTTCACAGAGGCACCAGGGGCTTTGTGGACGGGGTAAGCACCGATACGAGGACCCTTCGTCCGGGAGAGCTGTTCATTGCCCTTTCAGGTGAAAATTTCAACGGCCATGCCTTTGTGAAAAGGGCGGTCCTGGGAGGAGCGGCGGCTGTTGTCATTTCCGATGCATCCTATGCGGAGGAAGTGGCACCGGAGGTGTCGGTTTTCCTTGTGAAAAACACGAAACAGGCGCTGGAAGACCTGGCCCATTTTCACAGGATGCGGTTCCAGGTGCCGGTGATCGGCGTCACCGGTTCCAACGGCAAGACCACCACCAAGGATATGATTACGGCCATTCTGTCCACCCGGTTCCATGTGACGGCTACGCAGAAAAATTTCAACAATGAAATCGGCCTGTCCATGACGCTTCTCTCCATGACACCGGATACGGATGTATGCGTGGTGGAAATGGGAATGCGGGGCTTCGGCCAGATCCGGGAGCTCTGCGAGGTGGCATCTCCTACCATGGGCGTGGTGACCAATGTGGGCACCTCCCATATCGGAATCCTGGGAAGCCAGGACAATATTGCAAAAGCGAAAAAAGAGCTGATTGATGCTCTTCCTGAAGACGGCACAGCCATTCTGAACGGCGATGATGAACGGGTGAGCGCCATGGGAAACGGATTTAAGGGACGCATCATCCGCTACGGCCTCAACGGACGGTATACCGTGCGGGGCAGCGAGCTCCGCTATGAGGAAGAGGATACGCGCTATGTGTGCACCTGCTTTGATGAAGCTTTCAAGGTGAAGCTCCATCTTTTAGGCGTGCACAATGTGTATGATGCCCTGGCCGCTACGGCAGCTGCCCGTACTCTCGGAGTAGATACCGGCAGGATCCAGAAGGCTCTGGGAGATTTCCGGCCTGCTGATCAGCGGCAGACGGTAGAGGTCATCGGCGGGATCACCGTGCTGGATGATTCCTACAATGCCAATCCTCTTTCCATGGAAATGGCCTTCCGTTCCACCCGGCAGATCGCAGGGAAACGGTATTTCCTTGTACTGGGAGACATGGGAGAGCTGGGCCGTTTTGAGGAAAAGCTTCATTATGAAACCGGCGTAAAAGCGGCGGAAATCGGATTTGACGGCCTGTTTACCGTGGGGCCTCTGTCCCGGTTCCTGGCCAAAGGAGCGGAACAGGGCGGCATGCAGCATGTCACCACCTGTGAGAGCTGTGAAGAAGCAGCGGATAAACTCATGAAGGTTCTTCAGCCCGGCGATGTAGTCCTGGTGAAGGGTTCCCATTATATGCATATGGAAACGATTCCTGCCATTTTGAGGGGAGTTCTGGAAAAGGATGGAAAGTAATTATTTGATATATCTGGCTGAATCGGCAGTCCTTACTGTAATTCTTGGATTTTTTGCCATTCCGCTGCTGAAAAAATTAAAGGCCCGTCAGTCCATCAGGGAAGAGGGGCCGAAGTCGCACCGGATCAAAAACGGCACGCCGACCATGGGCGGCCTTTTCATGCTGCTGGCAGCCGTTCTGGTGGTTGTTTTCAATAAAATGATCGATCCCTCTGTTTTATGGCTTCTTTTCCTGACCCTGGGCCATGGTTTCCTGGGATTTCTCGATGATTTCATCAAGGCGGAAAAGAAAAGAAACCTGGGGCTCACTGCCCGCCAGAAAATGCTGGGGCAGATCATCCTGGCAGTTCTTTTCTGCTGGGGCGTGGTAGACACTCTGCACCTGCCCTATTCCATTGCCATTCCTTTTACGCAGATTGATATTTCCATCGGTCTTCTGTATTATCCTTTTGTAGTCCTTGTCATCGTGGGCGCCTCCAATGCGGTGAACCTTACCGACGGCCTGGACGGTCTGGCCTCCGGCTGCTGTGTTATCGCTTTTTCCGCCTATGCTCTGTACTGCTATATGACCGGATTTAATGATCTGGGGTACTTTATCATTACTCTGGCAGGTACGTGTATCGGCTTTCTTTTCTTTAACTATCATCCCGCTAAAATCTTCATGGGTGATACGGGTTCCCTGGCTCTCGGCGGTGCCATTGCAGGCATTTCCGTCATGACCAGAACGGAGCTTCTTCTCGTATTCCTGGGGATGATTTTCGTGCTGGAAGCTCTTTCTGTCATTATCCAGGTGGCTTCTTTCCAGCTCACCGGGAAAAGGGTTTTCAAAATGAGCCCGCTCCATCACCATTTCGAGCTCAGCGGCTGGAGCGAAGTCCATGTAGTCTGGGCCTTCTGGATTTTTGAAGGCATAGCGGCCTGCGTGAGTCTTCTTTTTGCCATCAGGGCTCTGTAAAGGAAATTTTCCGTATGTCATGGATGAGACAGGGGATCGGAAGAGCCGCTGTCTGTGGAGTATCCCGTTTGTATGCCCGGGCAGGTTTGCGGCTGCCCGATTCCAGGGGAGGTAAACAATGAAAAGTGTATTGATTCTTGGCGCCGGCATCAGCGGACTGGGGGCAGCCCATGTCCTTCTCCGCCACGGTGTCAAAGTGCTGATTTCTGATTTAAAGGATTCCATTCAGGATAAAAAGGAGAAAGATGCCCTCACCGAGCTGGGAGCGGAATTTCGCTTCGGCCCGCAGTCGGCAGTGCTTCTGGACGGGGTTGATACCGTTGTGGTTTCACCGGTCATTCCCAGGGAAAATCCCATTGTGGCAGAAGCCTTTCGCAGACATATTGAAGTGATCAGTGAAGTGGAGCTGGCCTACCGTGTGACAAAAGCGCCCATTCTTGCCATTACCGGCACCAACGGGAAAACCACCACGACCACTCTTCTTGGCAGCATGGTGAGCCGGAGCGGGAAGCCTTTTGCCCTGGCAGGCAATCTGGGGATTTCCCTCAGCCGGGAAGCGGAGCTGGTACCGGAAAACGGACTCATTGCGGCAGAAGTATCCAGCTTCCAGCTGGAATTTATCAAGACCTTCAAACCGAGGGCTGCAGTGATTCTGAATATTACGCCGGACCATCTGGAACGGCATCATACTATGGAAGCCTATGTGGCAGCCAAGGCCCGGATTTTTGAGAATATGGACGAATCGGACTGCCTTCTCCTGAACGCAGACGATTCCTATACGCCGGAGCTGAAAAAGCAGGCGGAAACCCATACCCATGTATGCCTGCTCTCCACGTCCCATGAAGTGGAAGAGGGCGCCTTCCTGGCAGGCCATACCCTGGTCATCCGCCGGAAGGGAAAGGAAATCAGACTGTGCTCCATCGAGGATCTGAAGCTGAAGGGCATGCAGAATTATGAGGATGCCCTGGCTGCATCCTTCCTGGCCTATGAAGGCGGTGTGCCGGTGGAGGTCATCGTTTCCGCACTGAAGGATTTTACCTCCCTTCCGAACCGTATTGAATATGTGCGCACCCTGCGGGATGTGGAATACTATAATGATTCCAAGGCCACCAACACCGATGCCGCTGTGAAGGGCATGAGCGCCTTCAGCAAGCCGGTAATCCTCATTGCCGGCGGCTATGACAAGGGAACGCCTCTTCAGGACTTCATGCAGGAAGTCAAAAAACATACCAAGCATCTCATTCTTCTGGGCGCTGCAGCCGACCGCTTTGAAAAAGCGGCGGAAGAGGCGGGTGTTTCTTCCATTTACCGTGTTTCTTCCATGAAAGAGGCGGTGGAAACGGGCCAGAAACTGGCAGAACCGGGAGATATCGTCATCCTTTCACCGGCCTGCTCTTCCTTCGACATGTACCATAACATGGAAGAACGGGGCATGGATTTCAAGCGTATTGTCAAGAGTCTTACATAATCTGGAGCATTCATGAAACGAATTATTTTATCCGGCGGCGGAACAGGCGGCCATATTTACCCGGCGGTAACCATTGCCAGAGAGCTGGCAGCCCTGGACGATGTGGAATTCCTTTTTGTAGGGACGCCCAACGGCATGGAGTCCAGAATCATTCCGAAGGAAGGATTCAAATTTGCTTCCATTCCGGCCTATGGGCTGAAGCGTTCCCTGACCCTGAAGAATCTGGCTGTGCTCATGAAAACAGCGGGGAGTCTCTATAAAGCCAGGTCCATCCTGAAGCATTTTCAGCCTGATGTAGTCATCGGCACGGGAGGCTACGTATGCGGACCGATTCTCATGGCCGCAGCCCTGTCCCACATTCCCACCCTGATTCAGGAGCAGAATGTGATTCCCGGTATTACCAATAAAATTTTAAGCCACGTAGTGGATACCATTGCTCTGGGATATGAGGAAGCCAAAGCCCGTTTCCCCAGACCGGAGAAATGCATTTATACAGGAAATCCCATCCGGCCGGATATTATTGCCGCAAAGAGGGAAGAATCCAGAAGAGAGCTGGGAATTTCTCCCGATACCTTCATGGTGCTCGTCACCGGAGGAAGCCGCGGAGCCCGGTCCATCAATACGGCCATGGAAGGGGTTCATCAGTATTTCAAAGATGATGACCATCTCTGCCTCTACCATGTAACGGGCACGCTGGAGTATGATAAAATCATGAAAGCCGTGCATGCCGATGAAAACGGACGGGTTGGCAGCGCCGGACGGATCATCAGGTATGAATACAATATGCCCAGAGCCCTGGCCGCAGCAGACCTCATCATCTGCCGCGCCGGCGCCGTCAGCCTGGCGGAACTGGCTGCCAGAGGGCTTCCTGCCGTGCTGATTCCCTATCCCTATGCGGCGGAGGATCACCAGACCTTCAATGCCAGGGTCTTTGTAGCGGCAGGCGCAGCGAAAATGATTGTAGATAAATATCTGACGGATAAAGAACTGATCCAGGATATTTCCTATCTGAAAGAAACGCCATCCACCCTGCACAGTATGTCTGATGCTTCCGCCGGACTGGGAAAGATCCATGCAGGCAGAGATATTGCCAGACTGGCACTGGATTTGGCTGAAAAGGGGCGCAGACATGAATCTTAAATTATATAAAAATTTTCATTTTATCGGCGTCGGCGGCATGGGCATGCGGGCGCTTGCTGAAATCCTCCTGGAAAAGGGCTACTCCGTTTCCGGTTCGGATATGGCTGATTCCCCGGCGCTGGCGGATTTCAGGAAACGGGGCGCATCCATTTATATCGGCCATGATGCATCCCATGTATCCGATGAAGGCTGCATAGTCATTTCCTCTGCCATTTCCGATGACAATCCGGAGCTTCTGGAAGCGAAAAGGAAGGGACTTCCCGTTTTCCACCGCTCCGATGTGCTGGCGGCTCTTCTCCTGGAAGGGAAGGGGATTTCCGTGGCAGGAGCCCACGGGAAATCCACCACCTCCGGCATGCTGGGACAGATTTTCTATGAAGCGGGAACGGATCCGACCATCGTTCTCGGCGCAGCAGCGGACTATATCCACGGAAATTCCATCTGCGGAAAAGGGGACTACGTCATTGCCGAGGCCGATGAAAGCGACGGCTCTTTCCTGAAATTCAAAAATTATATCACTGTGGTAACCAATGTGGAGGATGACCATCTGGACCACTACGGCACAGTGGAAAATATCCGGAAGGCCTTTGCGGAATTCGTGAACCATATTTCCTACGAGGACGGCGCCGCCTTCCTCTGTGTGGACAGCGAAGGCGTGCGGGCCATTCTTCCGCAGATTCATAAAAAGGTAATTACCTTCGGCCTGGATGAGGGAGCTGATTATCGGGCTCTTCATCCCCGCTATGAAAACCGTTTCCTCTGCTATGATGTTTCCCATGATGGGAAAATCCTGGGCACTGTCCGGCTTCAGGTGCCGGGGCTGCACAATGTGAGGGATTCCCTGGGAGCTCTTTCGGCTTCCCTGTACTGCGGGATTCCCTTTGAAAAGGCAGTTCAGGCGCTTTCCCATTTCCATGGGGTTAAGAGACGGTTTGAAACCAAGTACCGCACTGACGATCTCTGGATCGTAGATGATTATGCCCATCATCCCACGGAAATCAAGGCTACCCTGAAGGCAGCCAGGGAAGCGGGCCATCATCGGATTCTCTGTGCTTTCCAGCCGCACCGCTATTCCCGCACCAAACTGCTGAAGGATGAATTTGCAGAAGCCTTTGATGATGCGGATGTGCTTTTCTTCACAGACATTTATGCGGCCAGCGAAGAAAAGATCCCCGGTGTGGACGGACATCTCATTCCTAAGGCAGTAAAGGGGCGGCTGCCGGATAAGGATATCCGCTACGTTCCTTCGGTGGACGGACTGGCTTCGGCCATTTATGAAAGCATCAGGCCCGGAGATATGGTGATTACCATGGGGGCCGGCAGCATCAGCCGCTGCAGCGGAGAATTGATTGCATTATTGAAAGAAAAGGGAATGCCAAGTGATAAATAAAGATACAAAAGTAGTGGTTCTCATGGGAGGCCCTTCTACAGAAGCGGAGGTTTCACGAAATACCGGCACCTCTGTGGCCAATGCGCTGAAGTCCATCGGATATACAGTTATCCCCATGGAATATGATCCCCACCATGTGGTGGAAAATCTGAAGGCAGCCGGGGCGGAAGTGGTATTCATCGCCCTTCACGGCAAATACGGAGAAGATGGAACCATCCAGAGCGTACTGGAACTGGCACGGATTCCCTACACCGGATCCGGCGTCACCTCCTCTGCCATTACCATGGATAAGATTATGAGCAGCCATCTGTTCAAGCAGGCAGGCCTGCCCATGGCTCACTCCCGGGCCTATTTCCTGAAGGACGGGAAGGAACAGGTAATGGAAAGCATTCTTTCCGAATTTGCTTTCCCTGTGGTTTTGAAGCCGGCCTGCGAAGGATCCACCATCGGCATTGAAATCGTAAAACAGAAGGAAGACCTGCCGGCTGCCCTGGACCGTGTGTTCAAGGTAGAACCGCGCATCCTGGCGGAAGATTATCTGGACGGCGGGGAATTTACCGTTTCCGTACTGGACGGAAAGGCTCTTCCGGTCATTCAGATCTGTCCTCATTCCGGACAGTATGATTACCACTCCAAATATACAAAGGGAGCCACAGATTACATTGTGCCGGCTCCTATTTCCGAAGAACTGTCCCGGGCTATGAGCGATATCGCCGTGACAGGGTACCGCATCTGCGAATGCCAGGGTGCGGTGCGGTTTGATTTTAAAACAGACAAAGAGGGACATCCCTTTGTACTGGAAGCCAATTCCATTCCCGGCATGACGGCCACCAGTCTTGTGCCTAAGGCAGCGGCAGCCCAGGGGATTTCCTTCCCCAGGCTCTGCGAAATGATACTGATGGAAGCAGGCCTTGATAAAGTCTGATAGGACACAGGTATGGATAATTTTAAAAGCTTTAATGATTTTCTCAAGGAGCAGCATGGCCGGCAGGAGGAAGAACCGCCGGTGATGGAAACGCCTCCGCCCGAACCGCCGGAGCCTCCCCGGGAGAAGCCTGTCCCAAAGCCTCCCCGAAGGCATCACCATCATTCATCGGCCCGGTCCTGCGTTCTGGGAGCGCTGGCAGTGGTGCTGATACTGATCCTGTCTCTCTTCTTTCTGCCCATACCGCTGGGATATATCAGTCTGAAGGGGACAGAAACCATTTCCCTGGAGGATGTCCTTTTTGAAGGACAGATTCGGCAGCCGGTCAATGTGCTGCAGATCAGTTCCTCCAATCTGGAGGACAGGCTTTCCAGGGATATCCGGGTGGCTTCGGTATCTGTATCCCGCCATTTCCCCTTTGTGCTGGAAGTGGACATTACGGACCGGGTGCCCCTGGCCATCGTGCAGGATGAAATGGGCTATGTCTTTGTAGACAAGGACGGACTTGTCATGGATACGACCCAGTCCATCAAGCAGGTGAATGTGCCTCTCATTACGGGAAAGAGAATGGGCAACCTCCTTCTGGGGGATCATATCCCCTCCGGTGAGCTGGATTCGGCCCTGACCTTTCTGAACAATCTTTCTCCTGAGGGACTTCGGGTGTTTTCGGAAATCAACATCGGAAACCCGAATGACATCAAAGCCTATACCAGGGACGGCATTACGGTGCGTCTCGGCAGCGGCGACCAGATGGAGGAGCAGGCCAAACTGGCTGAAAATATGGTGGGCGATGTGAAGGCCCGGGGGCTTTCCGTGGAATATCTGGATGCCAATTTAGCCTCCCCTTTTATTAAACTGAAAAAATAAATAAAAATCCGGATGATTGTCGTTATAACTGTAGCGAACTTGTGCAAAGTATTGTACAATGTAAGATATGATTGATAAGAAGATGACTATCACAATGAATATGGAAACCAAAAGTCAATCTCATGACGCAGAAGATCCTAAAGGAGGAGCGAACATGGAACAGTCTGAAATTGCTAAAATTAAAGTAATCGGTGTAGGCGGCGGCGGAAATAACGCAGTCAACCGTATGATTGATGAAGAAGTCAAGGGCGTTGAATTTATCGCTGTAAATACAGAACTGCAGGTGCTGAACAAGTCTGAAGCAGAAACCAAAATCCAGATCGGTGAAAAGCTGACAAAGGGTCTCGGCGCCGGTGCAAAGCCGGAAGTCGGCGAACAGGCTGCGGAAGAATCCAGAGAAGACCTGACAAAGGCATTAACCGGTGCAGACATGGTCTTCGTTACTGCCGGCATGGGCGGCGGTACAGGAACCGGTGCGGCTCCTGTAGCAGCACAGTGCGCAAGAGAACTGGGCGCCCTCACCATTGCAGTGGTGACCAAACCGTTCAGCTTTGAAGGAAAAGTAAGAGCCAAGAATGCAGCAGAAGGCATTGAAAGACTGAAGCAGAACGTAGATGCCATTCTGGTCGTTCCGAACGACAAGCTCATGAGCATCATTGATAAGAAAACCTCCATTAAGGATGCCTTCAAGACCGCTGATGATGTACTCCGTCAGGGCATCCAGGGCATTTCCGATCTGATTACCGTCCCCGGCATCATCAATCTGGACTTTGCCGATGTAAGAACCATCATGAGCGACCAGGGAGATGCCCTCATGGGTATCGGCATCGGAACCGGCGACAACCGTGCCAGCGATGCAGCTACCATGGCTATTAACAGCCCGCTTCTGGAAAGAAGCATCGAAGGTGCCAAGGGCATTATTATCAACATTACCGGTAATGAAGATCTGGGCCTCTTTGAAATCAATGAAGCTTCCCAGATTATTACGGAAGCTGCCGATCCGGATGCAAACATCATCTGGGGCACCTCCGTGGATCCCGATCTGGACAATGATACCGTAAAGATTACGGTTATTGCTACCGGATTCGGCGATAAGAAAAAAGCACCGGCCCCGGCAGGCGGCAACCGCTTCAGCAATGCTGTCCGCCCGGCTACAGGCATCGCGGTTCCTGAATTTCTGAGAAAGTAAGCGCTGCTTCCATGTAGATGAGCTGCTTTACTTTTGTCACAGACCCGGGTGGAACAGATGCATGACAGGAAAAACCCGTGAATGAGACAGTGCTTATTTAGAACAAACAGAAAGCCACACCGCAGCTGCAGTGTGGCTTTTTCTTCCGATTCGGAAAAGAGGCAGGGCCCGGAAAAGGCTTTTCTCCGCCTCCGCTTTCCTTTCCTTTTCCATCCTTGCAAGGAGATTAATGATGAAATGCCCTTATTGCAGCAGCCCTGATACAAAGGTCACGGATTCCAGAGATACCGATGACGGTGCTTCGATCCGCCGGCGCCGCCAGTGCCTGTCCTGCGGAAGACGGTTTACCACCTATGAGACGGTGGAGCAGCTTCCCATCCGTGTGATTAAGAAAAACGGAAACCGGGAGCTTTTTGACCGGAACAAGCTACGCAGCGGACTGATCCGTGCCTGCGAAAAACGGAATATTACCTCTGCCCAGATTGAAGATATTGTGAACCGGGTAGAAAAGAAAATCCGGAATGATCTGCGGTCGGAGGTTTCCTCCGAGGAAATCGGCAATCTGGTAATGAGTGAACTGAAGAATCTGGACCAGGTGGCTTATGTGCGTTTTGCTTCCGTGTACAGAGAATTCAAGGATATCGGAAGTTTTATGAGCGAACTGGAAGCATTAATGAAAAATCACAAGGACAGGTATCCTGCCCCTTCAGAAAAGGACGAAAATCATGAACATTGAATCCATATCTTCTATTTTTGATGCCCATGAAAAAGTACTGCAGAAGAGCAGAACTCTCTTTCCGGACATCCTTGCCATGGCAGAAATCTGCCGGAAAGCCTTGGCGGAAGGGCATAAAATCATGATCTGCGGCAACGGCGGCAGTGCGGCCGATGCGCAGCATATTGCGGCGGAATTCGTAGGCCGTTTCCACAATGAAAGGATTTCCCTTCCTTCCATTGCCCTCACAACCGATACATCCATCCTCACTGCCGTAGCCAATGACTACAGCTATGACCGTGTGTTCGCCAGACAGGTGGAGGGACTGGGCCGTCCGGGCGATGTGCTCTGGGGAATTTCCACCAGCGGCGGCAGCCGGAATGTGAATGAAGCCCTCAGGACAGCGCGGGCCATGGGAATCGTCACCATCGGCTCCACCGGAAAAACCGGCGGGGAAATGGTGTCTCTCTGTGACCGGGTCATGGTGGTGCCGGACGATGTGACTGCCCGCATTCAGGAAATTCATATGCTTGCAGCTCATATTATCTGTGAGCTCATTGACAACCTGGACTGGAACAAATGAAAAAGAAGGCTGTTTTTTTTGACCGGGACGGCGTTCTGAATGAAGACGACGGATATGTCCACTCCATGAAGGATCTCCGCTGGGTGCCGGGCGCCAGAGAAGCCGCTGCCCGCCTCACAAAGGAAGGCTGGCTCCTTTTCGTGGTGACGAACCAGAGCGGAGTGGCCAGGGGCTACTATACGGAAGAGGACGTGATCCGGCTTCATGAGGCCATGAACCGGGAAATCGAATCCTACGGGGGAGAGATTACGGAATTTTTCTACTGTCCCCATCTTCCCGGCGCTCCCATTCCCCGGTATGATCGGGTATGCAGCTGCAGAAAACCGGCGCCCGGCATGATTCTGAAAGCTTTGTCCAAGTACGGCCTGGATCCGAAGCGCTGCTTTCTCTTTGGCGACGGACAGAGGGACATCGAAGCGGCAGAGCGGGCCGGCATTCGTGGATTTCTCTTTCCCGGCGGCAATCTGGATGCCTTTATTCAAAAAACGCTGCCTGATATAAAGGACTACCATGAAAAAGAACTATAAAAATATTCTGATTATTAAAATGAGCTCTCTGGGCGATATCATACACGCTCTGCCATCTCTTTATGTGCTCAGGAAAACCTATCCCGAAGCGAAAATCACCTGGGCCGTGCATCCCGCCTTTGCAGGAATCCTTCCCGGAAAGCCATGGATCGATGAGATCTATCTGGTGGACAGGAAGAGAATCAAGCAGATTTCCTATCTGAAGGAGGTCCACAGGGATCTGAAGGCCCGGCATTTTGATCTGGTCATTGACCTGCAGATGATTGCCAAGAGCGGCATCATATCGTTCCTTTCCGGCTGCAGTGAAAGAATCGGATACCAGGACGCGCGGGAGGGGAGCTTTCTGGCCAGCCATCCCATCAGCGGTCCCCATAAAAAGGGGCATATTATTGAACAGCTCCTGGACGTCATGCGCTACCTGGGCTGTGAAGTCACGGATATTGAATTTCCTCTTCACGACTATTCACAGGAACTGGTCGAAGTGAAAAAAATGCTGACGGAAGAGGGAATTGACGGACCCTATGTGGTGCTGGTGCCCGGAACAAGAGGAGAAGCCAAGAAATGGCCCATTCCCTCCTGGGGCCGTCTGGCGGCAGCTCTTTCGGAGCATCATATTTACCAGGTCATTTCCGGGACGGCTTCGGAAACGGATATGGGAAAAGCCATTCAGGAGCTTTCTCCCTCTTCCTATACGGTGAATCTGATGGGGAAGACCAGCCTTCTTCAGCTGGCAGCTCTGGAACGGATGGCATCCCTCCACATTTCCAGTGATACGGGCCCTCTCCATATTGCCAATGCGGTACACACGCCCATGATTGCCCTTTTCGGGCCGACCCTTCCCGATCGAAGCGGTCCCTACGGCAATCCGGACAGCGTGGTCCTTTTAGCCGATCATCCGGGGACAAAAGAATGCCGTATGGATACCATCCCTGTGGAAAAAGTGCTGTCACAGGCTTTAGATATATTGGAATCAGACATAGAGGATCATCATGGAACATATTACCAGTCGGAACAACCGGTGGATTAAATGCGCCCTGCGGCTGAAGCAGAAAAAATGGCGGGATAAGGAAGGCCTCTTTCTGCTGGAAGGCTTCCGCGGAGTGGAGGACGTTCTTGAGCAGAAGGTGGAAGACTGCGTATGCATCATAGAAGAAGACCGCCTTTCTGACAAATCCACGGAAAAGATCATCCATGGGGGAAAAGAGCTTCACTGGCTTTTCCTTCTGGTGGACCGGGACATGATGAAGCTTATTTCCGGCACGGAGCACGGCCAGGGCATTCTCCTCATCTGTCATAAAAATCAGCGGGATCCTTCTTCGCTTCTGCAGGAGCTGCATGGATTTTATGTGATCCTTGATTCTGTTCAGGATCCCGGCAACATGGGAACCATCCTTAGGACCTGCGCCGCAGCAGGGGTGAAGGGACTGATTCTGACCGAGGGCTGTACGGATATTTATGCGGAAAAGGTTGTCCGCAGCTCCATGGGAAGTATCCTGCGTCTTCCCCTGTATGAACATGTGGATATTTCCTTCCTGCAGGCCATGAAAGAGCGGTGCGGGCTTCCTTTTTACGGAACGGCGCTCAGAAATGCAAGGCCCTATAAGGAAATCGGACCGGTAAAGGAAGGCGTGTTTGTTTTCGGCAATGAAGGCAGCGGCATACGGGAAGAAATCCTTTCCATGACCGATGAGAATCTTTATATTCCTCTTCCCGGCCACGTGGAATCCCTGAATGTGTCAATCGCTGCTGCGGTGATTTTATTTCATTTTATCAATCCTTAAGAAAAATAAGAAAGTTTTGTCAATCAACTGCTGTAAAATCCTGCGGAAGGAATCTTCTGATTTCCTGATCTGCTGTTTCTGAAATCATTTTTCTTTCCGGTATGAGGTAATCATGGTAAAAAAATTAATTGTGAATGCCGACGATTTCGGTATTCATCCTGCTGTCAACCGTGCGGTGGAAAAGGCCTTTGCAGCTGGAATCCTGACCAGCACCTCTCTGATGGCCGGCGGGGCCGCTTTTGATGAAGCGGTCCGTATGGCCCGGTCCATGGAGGGCATCGGGATTGGAATCCACCTGACCCTGGTGGGCGGTCTTCCCACCGTCCTTCCGCCTGAAGAGGTACCCACTCTGACCTGGGAGGGGGGACACCTCTGCAGCGATTACGGAGAATTGATTAAGCGGGATATGAAGGGGCGTATCCGCATGGAAGACGTCTATCGGGAGTGGGACGCCCAGATTCGGAAAATTTTAGACACCGGACTTCCGGTCACCCATATTGACGGCCATCAGCATATGCATATGTGGAACCATTTTTTCCCCATTACTCTGACGCTGGCCAGAAAATACCATATTCCCTGCATGCGTGTGCCTGATGAGAAGCTGCTTTTCGGTTTTTCACTCTCTCCGAAGGGCGCTTTCCGGTTTGCAGCGAAAAACGGGCTTTCCCTCATGGCCAGAGGCCACAGGAAAGCTCTGAAAAAGGCGGGGATCCGGACCAATGATCATTTCTGGGGCATGATGTACGGCGGTCATTTTTATGAAAACCGCATGCTGTCTGTGGTGGACCGCATGGAGGACGGAGTATCGGAAATCATGTGTCATCCGTCGGCCGATGCGTCTGCCATGGAAAGAACCTTTCACTGGGGCTATGAAGGGGAAGAAGAATTAAAGAGTCTGACGTCTCCTGCTGTGCGGGAACGTCTGAAAGCGAGAAATATCCGGCTGATTTCCTACAGGGATGTAGTGAAAGGCTGATTGTATTTTTGACACTTCTCTTTCTTTATTTTTTAAATTTGTAAATTCCGGTTTGAGGAGTGGCTTATATGAAGAAGGAACAGAAACAGTTTTACCTGGTGGATTTTGCAATTCTGCCGGAAGCAATCAAAAAAACAATCCGTGTTAAGGAATTATTAAAAAACGGTTCATCCGGATCCATAAATGACGCTGTCCATAAAGTCAACATGAGCCGGAGTGCCTATTATAAATATAAAGACCATGTAGCATCCACAGATGATGACAAAGAGGACCGAATTGTAGTATTATTTATTATCATGCAGAATGATATGGCGGTGTTCGGACGCATTCTCCGGCGCATAGCAAAAGAAAAGCATGAAATCCTGTCTATCAACCGGTCAAAGATATCAGACCAGCTGTATTCCTCGGTGATTGCCATAAAAACGGAGGAATCGGCGGATCATCTGGAGACCCTGTATGAAACCCTGAAAGATATGAAAGGAATCCAGTCGTTGACCATGAAATTAGGAGGAGAATTTAAATGAAAAATATTAATGTAGCACTCCTTGGGTTTGGTACCGTAGGCAGCGGTGTGGCTGAAACGATTAAAAAGAACAGCCGGATTATGGAGGACTCCATCGGCTGCCATTTCACCATCAGCCATGTCCTTGTCCGTCATCCCGATAAATACAGGGACATGGAACTTCTGAAGGGCATTCATCTGACCTCTTCCTTTGAAGATATTATTTCCGATGATTCTGTGGATATTATGATTGAAGTGATGGGGGGCATCCATCCGGCGAAAGAATACATTTTCGAAGCCCTGAATCATCATATCAATGTGGTCAGCGCCAACAAGGATCTGGTGGCTCTTTTCGGACCGGAAATCATGCATACCGCCATGGAAAACCATGTCAATTTCAGCTGTGAAGCCAGTGTGGGCGGCGGCATTCCTATTTTAAGACCGCTTCATGATTCCCTGGCGGCCAATGAAATCGAAAGTATTGTGGGCATTGTCAATGGTACAACCAACTTCATCCTTTCCAACATGGACGAAGCCAAAGTCAGCTACGGAGATGCCCTGCGGGTAGCACAGAAAAAGGGATATGCCGAAGCGGATCCCACCAACGACGTGGCCGGCTATGATGCCGCCAGAAAACTGGCCATACTGGCCTCCATCGGTTTCCATGCCAATGTGACCTTTGACGATGTGCTGGTGGAAGGCATTGAAAAAATTTCCCAGAACGATGTGCAGTATGCCAGCGAAATGGGATATACCATCAAGCTGCTGGCCGTGGCTCTTCGCCAGGAGAACGGCATTGCGCTGAATGTATATCCTGCCTTTGTTCCCAGAAGCCATCCGCTGGCTTCCGTCAAAGGGGCCTACAATGCCATTTACGTAACCGGCAATATTGTGGACGATGTCATGTTCTACGGCAGGGGCGCCGGCTCTCTTCCCACCGCCAGTGCGGTGATGGGGGATGTAATCAGCACGGCCAAGCACATTATGAACCACTCCACCGGTACGGGCATGATGCTTACGGAAACCAAGCGCATTCCTTTCTATTCATCCCTTAAACTGAAAAATTCCTACTATTTCCGCCTGATTGTAGACGATGTGACCGGCGTACTTTCCCAGATCGCTTCTGCCTATGCGGATAATGATATCAGCATCAAGGAACTGGTGCAGAAGAGCCGCATTGAAGATGCCGCCGAACTGATGATTATTACGGAACCGGCACCCCGGGAAAATATCATTCATGTAGAAAAGGCGCTCCAGGTTCTTCCCTGCATGCGTCAGGTGGCCAATATCGTGAGGGTTATGGAAGATGACAGAAAATAAGACATACATCGTACGGGTGCCTGCCACCACCGCCAATATCGGAAGCGGTTTCGATACGCTGGGCATGTCTCTGGGACTCTACAATGTGGTGCAGTTCGTTCCGGTAGAGGGAAGAGCCCTCGTAGATACGGAAATCGCCGCAGAAGGCGAGGGCGCCGGGCAGATCAGCACAGGCCTTGACAATATGATCATCCGGGCCATGAATGAAACGGCACAGAAAGCGGGAAAAACAGTGCTCGGCGGGAAAATGTACCTCATCAACCGCATTCCCTTTGCCCGCGGACTGGGTTCCTCTTCCGCCGCCATTGCTTCCGGCGTATTCCTGGCCAATATGCTCATGGGAGAGCCCTTCAACAGGAAAGAAATACTGGATATTACCGCTGCCATGGAAGGACATCCGGATAATGCCGCTCCTGCCATTCTGGGCGGCTTCTGCATGGCCCTTTTGAAAGACGGAAAGGTAACAGCGGAACGCATTGATATTCCCTCCCACTGGAAGGCCGTAGTAACCATTCCCGATTTCGAACTCCATACGGAAAAGGCCAGAGCCGTGCTTCCCGATTCCTATCCGAGAAGCGACGCGGTCCATAATATCGGCGCCGTATCCTTCCTCATGGCTGCCTTCATGTACCAGAAACCGGAATACCTGAAACTGGGACTGGATGACGTGATCCATGTGCCCTACCGCCTGGGACTCATTCCGGGAGCCTCCGACGTCATTCGCAATGCGGAAAGGGCAGGTGCCTTCGGCGCCACCATTTCAGGATCAGGCCCCACCATTATTGCCTTTGCACCGGCTGATCTGGCGGAGAAGGTGGGAATTGCCATGGTGAATGGCTTTGCCGCCTCCCGCATGACATCGAGATACCTGGTTCTTGATTTTGACCATAACGGCATTATGTCCGTCTGATCGTACGGCGGAAAGAATACGGATTCTACCAAAAAGGCCCCGACGGGCCTTTTTCTTTTTCCTCTTCGGCGGCGCCTGCCACTGCCGGAAGGATTTTTTCTTCCGCTTCATATTGACGGACGAGATTTAAGTAGGTATACTTATACAGGTATTATCTAAATGATGCAGAGATTGAAGAAATAAGGAGTCAGCTGGATGAATTTCGAACTCATTGAACATGCTTTGCCTATGCTGCTCGTTGGGGCGGGGGTAACCATTGAAATTACCGCTGTCAGCGTAGCCATAGGGTTTTTAATTGGTCTTTTTGTGGGGATTGCCCGGATCTGCCAGATTAAAATCCTGCGGATTCTGGCTACCATCTATGCGGACTGCATCCGCGGTACACCGCTTCTGGTACAGATTTTCCTGATTTATTTTGCCCTTCCTATCGTCACCGGACACAGGGTGGAACCCTTTGCTGCTGCAGTAGCTGCCTGCGGCATCAACAGCGGTGCCTATGTATCTGAAATTTTCAGAGCAGGCATCCAGGCCATTGATGTGGGACAGATGGAAGCCGGCCGTTCCCTGGGACTGACCTGGTGGCAGACCATGTACTACGTTATTCTTCCGCAGGCTGTCCGCAATATTCTGCCTCCTCTGGGCAATGAATTTATTGCCATGCTGAAGGATTCCTCCCTGGTATCTGTCATCGGCTTTGAAGAACTGACCAGAAGGGGACAGCTGATCATAGCGCAGACCTATGGTTCCTTTGAAATCTGGACTACAGTGGCAGTGCTTTATCTGATTATGACTCTGGCAATTTCTCGTGTGGTAGCATGGCTGGAAAAGAGATAATTATGGCGGATAAGAAATATTTAATCGAAATCAATCATGTAGGTAAGAAATTCGGAGACCTCACGGTTTTAAAGGATATCAGTGTCAAAGTAAAAGAAAAAGAAGTGGTAGTGATTATCGGACCATCCGGTTCCGGCAAGAGTACCCTTCTCCGCTGCATCAACGGACTGGAAACCCCTACGGCGGGCACCGTGTTTTTTGACGGCATGCCCGTGAACGGGGAAAAGAATATCAATGAGGTCAGAAGAGAAATAGGCATGGTATTCCAGCGCTTCAACCTGTTTCCTCATATGTCGGTTATCCAGAACCTCATGCTGGCACCTATGAAAGTTCGTAAAATCAGCAAAAAGGAAGCCTATGACCGGGGCATGCTCCTGCTCAAGAAGGTCGGACTGGAAGACAAGGCAGACTACAAGCCCGCCCAGCTTTCCGGTGGACAGCAGCAGCGTGTGGCCATCGCCAGGGCACTGGCTATGAAACCGAAGGCCCTTCTTTTTGATGAACCTACCTCCGCCCTGGATCCGGAAATGGTTCATGAAGTCCTTGACGTCATGAAGGAAGTGGCGGAAGAAGGCATGACCATGGTGGTTGTCACTCATGAAATGGGATTTGCCCGGGAAGTGGGAAACCGGGTGCTCTTTATCGACGGCGGCGTCATTGTAGAACAGGGCACGCCGGATGAAGTATTCAATCATACCAAAGAAGAACGCACCAAGCTGTTCCTGTCCCAGGTCCTCTGAGTAGCGGATCAGTGACAGAAGGGACAGGCCCTTGCCCTTTGGACAGCTTCTCCCTCTGCTGAACGTATATTTATGCAGGAAAAGTAACTTTCCCTGTAAAACGGGAGAGCCAAAACAATCCCAATTTCAGTATAGTTTTCTATATTTCGGTTGACGGAATTAATGTTTTATGTTATTGTAAATCTATGCCCAATCAGGGCGTGGTAGTAATTTTTTTAGGAGGAATTTCCATGAAAGGTACAGTTAAGTGGTTCAGTGCAGAAAAAGGCTACGGCTTTATTGAAAGAGAAGAAGGCGGCGATGTTTTCGTTCATTTCTCCGCTATTCAGGCTGACGGCTTCAAGACACTGAATGAAGGCCAGAAGGTTGATTTTGATATCATTGATGGTGCAAGAGGACCTCAGGCTGCTAACGTTAAAGTTGAAGGCTGATCACTTACTGAAGCTATATAGCGTAAGTTTCTGAATCTGAAAAAAGGGTAAAGCAGAGGCTTTATCCTTTTTTCATTGCATAAAACAGGAGTCCCTGTCTGATGGACCGGCGCTTCTATCCATGCGGAAAAAATCAACAGAAGACTGGACAGCGATTTAATCAGTGCTTCCCTAAGTCTTTTTCTTTTAAATTTCATGATTTCTATCGTTCCAATAGACTAATAAAAGTTTTTAATGATAGCTAATTTATATAGTCAAAAATGATTGATTATTATGTAAGATATAGTATAATAAATATAGAAGGATAAGCATCCTGGCTTATTCAAGAAAGGGGGATTTCATTATGGAATTAACTGTAAGAGGAAAAAATCTGGAAATTACTGACGCACTGCATTCCTATGTAGAAAAACACACAGGCAAGATTCAGAGATATTTTGACAAACCCATTAAAATTAATGTTCTGCTCCGCATTTCTAATATGACCAAAACCTGTGAAGTCACCGTTTTCGTAGACGGTGTCATTCTCAGAGGCGTTGAAAAATCCGATGATATGTATAAATCCATTGATCTGGTATTTGACAAGGTGGAACGTCAGATTCACAAATATAAAACCCGCCTGGCAAAACGGTTCAAGGAACGCAATACACTGAGTCATCAGTTTGTCATGGAAAAGGAACCTTCCGCTGCACCGGATACTGAGTTTGAAATTGTAAAAACCAAGCATTTCAATATCAGCCCCATGTCCCCGGAAGAAGCAGTTCTCCAGATGAACCTTCTGGGTCACAGCTTCTTTATGTTCTTCAATTCCGAAACAGAAGCCATGGCTGTGGTCTATCGCAGGGATGACGGAAAATACGGACTGATTGACGCAAACAAATAAGCCAATTTCATGAAATTTCACGAAAAAGAGCGGAATTTTCCGCTCTTTTTTTGACTATACAGCCTCAGTTTGATAAAATAAACAAGATGTGTGATGCATTGGAATTTGTGAAATGGAATACTGAATTTTATAAGGAGTTGTTTCCATGTTTGATAAGTTTTTTGACAGGCTGTTTAACGGATCCAATGAAAAAGAAGTCAAGAAGATCCGCAAGATTGTAGAACAGCAGATCAATCCTTTGGAAGATGGGCTGAAGAAGCTGAGCGATTCTTCACTGGCCAACAAGACCAATGAATTCAAGGCACGTCTGGCCAAGGGAGAAACACTGGACGATATTCTTCCGGAAGCATTTGCCGTTGTCCGTGAAGCTTCCCGCCGTGTACTGGGCATGCGCCATTTCGATGTGCAGCTCATCGGCGGTATCGTTCTTCACAGAGGCAACATTGCTGAAATGTGCACCGGCGAAGGTAAAACCCTTGTGGCTACGGCACCGGTATATCTCAATGCACTGGAAGGCAAAGGGGTTCATGTCATTACGGTCAACGACTACCTGGCCAAGCGCGACAGCGAATGGATGGGACAGGTCTATAAATTCCTGGGTCTTTCTGTAGGCCTTATCGTTCATGACCTTGATTTCCAGCAGAGAAAAATCGCCTATAATTCAGATATTACCTACGGTACCAATAATGAATTCGGTTTTGACTACCTCCGCGACAACATGGTAACCTCCCTGGACCAGATGGTACAGCGTCCGCTTCATTACTGCCTCATCGATGAAGTCGACTCCATCCTCATTGATGAAGCCCGTACGCCGCTGATTATTTCCGGCCCGGGACAGAAATCCACGGATAATTACTACCTCATGGCCAAACTGGTGCCGAACCTGAAGAAGGATGAAGATTACACCATTGACGAGAAGCAGAAGACGGTAGCGCCTACAGAAGCAGGCGTAGCCAAGATGGAAAAAATGCTTCACGTAGATAATCTGTACGATGCGGAGAACCTGGAACTGAACCATCTCTTTGTACAGGCCCTTCGCGCACAGACCATGATGCAGAGGGATAAAGACTATGTGGTTAAAGATGGCGAAGTTGTCATTGTAGATGAATTTACGGGCCGTCTTATGTATGGCCGCCGCTATTCCGACGGTCTCCATCAGGCCATTGAAGCCAAGGAAGGGCTGGAGGTTCAGCGTGAAAGCCAGACCCTGGCAACCATTACCTTCCAGAACTACTTCAGAATGTACGATAAGCTGGCCGGCATGACCGGTACAGCCAAGACGGAAGAGCAGGAATTCATCAAGATTTACGGCCTTCCGGTTATCCAGATTCCTACCAATAAGCCCATCCTCCGTAAGGACCTGCCGGATGTGGTATTTAAGACCAAGAGAGGAAAGTACAGAGCTGTCGTTAAGGAAGTACAGCGCCGTCATGCAACCGGCCAGCCTATGCTGATCGGTACCACCTCTATCGAACAGTCGGAAGAACTGTCCCGCATGCTTGATGCAGCCAAGATTCCGCATTCCGTGCTGAATGCGAAATACCATGAAAAAGAAGCTGCCATCGTTGCATTAGCCGGACAGAAGGGCGCCGTCACCATTGCCACCAACATGGCAGGCCGCGGCACCGATATCCAGCTGGGCGAAGGGGTAGCAGAACTGGGCGGACTTGCCATTATCGGTACGGAAAGACATGAAAGCCGCCGTATTGATAACCAGCTCCGCGGCCGTGCAGGCCGTCAGGGCGATCCCGGTTCCAGCCAGTTCTTCCTTTCCCTGGAAGATGATCTGCTCCGTATTTTCGGCGGCGACAACATCAAGAAGTTCATGGAAAAAATGGGCCTTGATGAAGATGAACCCATCAACAGCCGCATGGTATCCAATGCCATCCAGAAAGCGCAGAAACGGGTAGAAGCCAGAAACTTTGATATCCGTAAATACGTACTTGAATATGATGATGTCATGAACCAGCAGAGAAAAGTGGTCTATGAACAGCGCCGCAGGATCCTCGAAGGGGAAAACATGAAGGACCAGGTGCTTCGCATGGTGGACACCATTATCGAAAAGGGAATGCAGACCTATGCGGATCCGAAGCTTTATCCGGAAGAATGGGATTTTGCAGGTCTTCTGAAATACAGCGAAAAATATTTCCTGGCTCCCGGTGAAATCAAGCTGGAAGAAATCGAAGACATGAGCAGGGAAGAGGTAGAAGACAAACTCAAGACTGTGGCTCATGAAACCTATGAATCCAGAGAAAAGTCCATCGGCTCTTCCATGATGAGAGAACTGGAAAAGGCAGTCATGCTGAAGGTGGTAGACTCCAAATGGATGGAACACCTGGATGACATGGATATGCTGAAGGAAGGCATCGGCCTTCGTTCCTACGGACAGCGAAACCCCATTGTGGAATACAAGGTAGAAGCCTATGATATTTTTGAAGAAATGCAGCAGGCTATGATTGAGACCATTGTTCTTTATCTCTACCATATCCAGATCCGCTTTACTACAGATCCGGAAGCACCGCAGCAGACAGCAGAAGCACCGCAGGCGGAAGATCATCTCAAGGGAGCTACCGCTCACTATGTAGATGAAAACCCGTCCAATGATTAATTCATAGTTCAATGAAGAACCGGAGGCTTTCAGCCTCCCGGTTTCTTTCACTATATTTTCTATAAGAAAAAGTAAACAGGAAAGCGAGATGATTATCCAGATGCTGGAAGATTTGAAAAAAACTTTAACAGAACTGCTGAATCACGAAAAAGAAATAAGGGATTCACTTTGACTTACCTCAGCTGAAAGAACGGATTAGAAGCTACGATGTGCAGATGAGCGATCCTTCCTTCTGGGACGACGCAGAAAAAGCCCGCCGGATTTCCCAGGAAGCTACGGAAGCCAAGGATGCCTATGAAACCTATACAAAGCTCTTTGAAAGGGCAGAGGGATTAAAAGACATTCTGGATCTGGCCATTGAGGAAGACGATCAGTCCATGGAACCGGAAATTTCCAAGGAACTGAACGAAGTGAAAGAAATCATGGATAAGAAGGAAATTGAACTCCTTCTTTCCGGAAAATATGATGAAAATAATGCCATCCTTACCTTCCATGCCGGTGCAGGCGGTACGGAAGCCCAGGACTGGACGGAAATGCTGATCCGCATGTACATGAAATGGGCAGAGGCGGAAGGCTTCCAGCTGGAAGAGCTGAATATGCTCCCCGGCGATGAAGCAGGCATTAAGAGTGCTGAATATATGGTGAAGGGCAAGTATGCCTACGGGTTCCTGAAATCGGAAAAGGGCGTACACCGCCTGGTCCGTATTTCCCCCTTTGATGCTGCCAAACGCCGCCACACCTCTTTTTCTGCGGTAGATGTCATGCCTGAAATTGATGATGATGTACAGGTAGATCTCAACATGGACGATGTGAGAGTGGATTACTACCGTTCCAGCGGTGCCGGCGGACAGCATATCAATAAAACCAGTTCCGCAGTCCGTATGACCCATATTCCTACAGGCATTGTGGCAGCCTGCCAGAACGAACGCTCCCAGTTCCAGAACAAGGAACAGTGCCTCCGGCTCCTTCGTGCCAAGCTTTATGAATATGAAATGAAGAAGCATGAACAGGAAGTGAGTGCGCTGGAAGGGGATCAGCAGGCCATTGAATGGGGCAGCCAGATCCGTTCCTACGTATTCCAGCCTTATACCCTGGTAAAGGATAACCGTACAGGTGTAGAAACAGGCAATATCCAGGGCGTCATGGACGGGGATATTGATCCCTTTATCGAAGGCTTCCTGAAGATGAATAAATTTAAAGCTAAAGCAAAAGCGTAAATCAAAGGATGGATAGAATGAGGGGCATACAAAGCAGCGCCTGTAAGGTGCTGGCAGTCCTGATCTTCATCGGCGTGATCGCTGCAGGGATGATTTCCCTGCAGCGGAGCCATGTAGAGTCATCTGCCACTGCCGTTGAAAATGTATATGATTACTATAATATTATTGACAGCGCATCAGTCGAAAAAAAGTCGGCGGATGAGCTGTTTTCGCTGTACAAAAAAAGCGGTGTCACATCTCTGGCCGTTTATGACGAGACTCCGGAAAAACTGGTAAACCATGATTTTCTCCGCATCTACAGAGGCAGTGAATTTGCATTCAGAAATCCCGGCGTTTCCGGTATTTCCGATTCCAAAATCTATATCCAGCCGGTGCTGACAGAAAAGGGAGATTCCTATTTCAAGGAAACAAAGGAATACCTTTCCCTTCTCATGAATAAGGAAGATGTTCATTCCTTTGATGTGAACGGTGTGGAAACGCTGGAAGTGAATGCGGTATATAACAAATTCATGCAGATGGAACTTGGCATTTATGCGGAAACAGTGAAAGACGCTGCTTCCCATGGATTCTATGTAGTCCTCCGCCCGGGCAATGAAGCCCATGTCACCAGAGACTATGTGGATCTGTTCCTGAAAAAGCTGGATGCTTCGCCAAAGGTCAGTGCCATCATTTTCCAGGGCAAAGAAGTGCTCGGATATAAGGACTATGTGAAATACCTTTCCGATGAACTGAACCGCC
>NZ_JBJEXP010000098.1:0-5888 GCF_051885895.1 Dialister sp.
GCAGAAGAGGCTATGGCTGCGGCGGCTACCGCAGCTCCAATTCCGATGACCAGGGCGGCTACTACTGCCCCGGACCGGGATACTACAGGAGATAATAAAAAAAAGAGCGGACGTGGTTCCGCTCTTTTTTACTTTATCCTACGGCTCCTTCCTGCAGACCTGCCATGCGATCCGCTTCTTAAGCGTCATGTACCGGGATACCTCGCCGGCGCTCTGAGTGAGAAGATACAGGAGGAAATCCCGCAAAACCCATAGTGCCGCCCTCTTCCGGGGAAAGGCAGTATCGTAAGATGCCGGAAGGGCCGACCAGGCAGGTGTTAAATAAAAAAAACTGCATGCAGGGCCGGTCAATCTTACGAAAAATTTCCACCATTCGCTGAACCCTGTTTCAGAACCCGTCTGCACAACCCGCCTATGACAGCAGACAGGTCCCCCTATTTCATATATATGATATTATCATAGATTCTCCCGAAATCCGTATGATGCAGGAAACATATTGAAAAAGTTAGATGGAATGCGTCTGCAGAGGGGAATCGGGCGGGGAGCAGGGGCTTTCTGACGCAGCCGGTGTATTTACATATAGAGATAAATAATATAAAATGGAATAAGATTTCAATTGTATACGTTTCATGGCGTATGCAGGTTACAATATATTATGAGGTGATCAAATGAGTGAATTGCTTCGCGTGGAAAATCTCCACGTTTCCGTAGGCGGGAAAGAACTCCTCCACGGCATTAACCTCACCGTGAACAAGGGGGAAGTCCATGTTATTATGGGTGTTAACGGGGCAGGCAAGTCAACGCTGCTTCACGCCATCATGGGAAATCCCGTTTACAAAGTGACTGAGGGACATATTTATTTTGAAGGACAGGAGATTACCGGCCTGTCTGTAGATAAAAGAGCCAAACTGGGCATTTTCCTTTCTTTCCAGAATCCGATTTCCGTGGCAGGAATTACCATGGAAAACTTCATCCGTACGGCGAAAGCTACTATTTCAGGGAAACAGCAGCGTCTTTTCCCTTTCAAACGGCTCATGAAGGCAAGAATGGAAGATCTGGAAATGGATCCATCCTATGGAGACCGTTATCTGAATGACGGTTTTTCCGGCGGGGAAAGAAAGAAGAGCGAAATCCTGCAGATGCGCATTCTGGATCCCAAGCTGGCCATGCTGGATGAAACCGATTCAGGTCTTGATGTGGACGCTGTGCGCATCGTTTCCAAAAATATTTCCGAATACCATAACGAGAACAATTCTCTCCTGATTATTACGCACCTGAACCAGATCCTGAAATTCATTACGCCTGAATTCGTCCATGTGCTCATTGACGGACGCATCGTAAAGGAAGGCGGCCCGGAACTGGTAGATGAAATTGAAACCAACGGCTTTGATGCATACCGCAGTGAGGTGTAATCATGGCTGAAGAGAAGAAAAAAAGCCAGGTAGAGGATATCAACCGCAGTATCTATGATGTAAAAGATAAGGTGGAATATTCCTACAAGGCGGATAAAGGGCTGACGGAAGAGGTCATCCGGGAAATCTCCAAAGAAAAGGATGAACCGGAGTGGATGCTGGAAAAACGTCTGCAGGCCCTCAAAATATACAACAAGCTGGATGTTCCGCCCTGGGCACCGGATATTTCCGAACTGGATATGGAGCATATCGATACCTATGTGCGTCCGAAGACGGATATGAAGGCCCGCTGGGAAGACCTGCCGGAAAATATCAGGGAAACCTTTGACCGGCTGGGCATTCCGGAAGCGGAAAAGAAATCTCTGGCCGGTGTGGGTGCGCAGTATGACTCCGAAGTGGTATACCACAATATCCAGAAGGAACTGGAAGAACAGGGAGTCATTTATGTTGACTTTGAAACGGCAGTAAAAAAGTATCCGGAACTGATCAAACCTTATTTCGGAAAACTGATTACTCCCAACTATCATAAATTTGCGGCTCTTCACTATGCGGTATGGTCCGGTGGATCCTTTGTGTATGTGCCCAAAGGCGTTCATGTGAAAATGCCGCTGCAGAGCTATTTCCGCCTCAATGCACCGGGTGCAGGCCAGTTTGAGCATACGCTCATCATTGTAGAGGAAGGCGCGTCCTGCCACTTCATCGAAGGCTGCTCGGCACCCCGTTACAATGTGGCCAATCTCCATGCCGGGGCGGTGGAGCTTTTCGTCAAGAAAGGGGCCACTCTCCGCTATTCCACCATTGAAAACTGGTCAAAGAACATGTACAACCTGAATACCAAGAAATCTCTGGTGGAAGAGGATGGTCATATGATCTGGGTATCCGGTTCCTTCGGATCCCATACGTCCTGCCTCTATCCGGATACGGTACTGAAAGGCGACCGTTCCACCTGTGAATTTACAGGTATTACGTTTGCAGGAAAGGGACAGTTCCTGGATACAGGCTCTAAGGTGGAAGCCCTGGGAAAAGACGTGTCTATGACCGTGAATTCCAAATCCATTTCCAAGGCAGGCGGCACTGCCATTTACCGCGGCGTAGTTTATATCGGACCGAATGCCCGGGGAACCAAAGGTTCCATCAGCTGTGAATCCCTTATGCTGGACAATGAATCCCGTTCCGATACCATTCCGGATATTATCATTGAAAATGACGATATCGATCTGGGGCATGAAGCGAAAATCGGACGCATTCCGGACGAGGATATTTACTACCTCATGAGCCGGGGGCTTTCAGAAGAAGATGCCAAGGCCATGCTGGTCCGCGGATTTGCAGAACCGATTTCCAAGGCGCTTCCGCTGGAATATGCAGTGGAAATGAACCGCCTCATTGACCTTGAATTTGAAGGCGCTATAGGATAAGGAGGGCATTATGGAAGAAATCAGAATCAACCGGCTGCCGCTTCTTACATACCGTTATCTTCATACGAACGATACACCGGTGTCCTTTGAAGCACCGGAGAAGGGGAAGGCTCCTCTTTTTTCCGATCTTTCCTATGTGAAAGAGGGAGGCTCGCTTCCTTCCGATTTCCGGGGCGCTTCGGCAGCCACCGTAGAGGCTCTGGAAAAAGGCAGTCATTATACTATAACTATTCCTGCTGAAACAAAAGCACAGCTGACGATTACACTGACGGGAAGCAGAGAAGAATCAGATTTTAAAGGCACCTTCCTCTTTTATCTGGGGAAGAATGCACATCTGAATCTTATCTGGATCCTGAAAGGGGACACGGAAAAAGGCACCTGTCTGGCGGGCGCTTACTATGAGCTGGCAGAAAAGGCACAGCTGAAGGTGTCCCGTCTGGAAAGCGGCCTTTCCGGCGTAGCTGTTTTTGATCAGCGTCATACCGTGCTGGCTGAGGGAGCACGGGCTGACTTTTCTGCTGCCGAACTGGGCGGAGAGAATATTTATGTCCACAGCTACGGCCTCCTGGCCGGCGATCATGCGGCTATGACAGAAAAAGCAGTCTACGCAGGCACGAAGAAGCAGCACCTTGACTTCTTTTACCACATTGACCACGTGGGCAGGAAAACCCATGCGGAAATCGATGTAAAAGGCGCCCTGGATGATGAATCAAAGAAAATTTTCCGGGGTACTCTTGATTTCAAGAAGGGCTGCAGCGGTTCTGTGGGAGATGAAGGAGACTATGCTATCCAGCTGTCTCCCCGGACGAAAAATATTTCCCTGCCGCTCCTCCTCTGTACGGAAGATGATGTACAGGGAAACCATGCATCCAGTGCAGGACAGCTGGATGCCAATACGATTTATTTCCTCATGAGCCGTGGATTCTCTCTGGAAGAAGCCAGAAGAATTGTGATAGAAGCCCTCATCCGCCCCATTGTGGACAGTATGGATGAATCGGTGAGAGAAGAAATTATAACAGAACTCAGGCAGAAACTGGATTCGAAGGAGATATAATGAACAGTGAATTAATCAGAAAAGATTTCCCTATTCTGGCAACCAAGGTCAACGGCCATCAGATTGTCTATTTTGACAACGCCGCCACCACCCAGAGACCGCTCCCTGTGGTCAATGCAGTGGCAGACTATGTGGTCCATGAAAACGGGAATCCTCACAGAGGCGCTCATATTTTTGCCATTTCCGCCTCCGAAGCCTATGATACATCCAAGGAAGTGGTACGGAAATTCCTGAATGCCAGAAGTGCAAAGGAAATTATCTACACAAGAAATACCACTGAATCCCTGAACCTGGTGGCCCGCTCCTATGGAGAAACCCACATTCATAAAGGCGACCATATTCTTATTACCATTGCGGAACATCATTCCAATCTGGTTACCTGGCAGCGGGTAGCCCAGAAAACCGGAGCCGTGCTGGACTACATTTATGTAGATAAGAAGACCGGCCATTTCCCGGAAGAAGAACTGAAAAAGATCGATGATCCCCGGGTAAAACTCTTTGCCTTTGCAGAAGTATCCAATGTGCTTGGCATTGATTTCGATCCCAAGCCTCTGATTCAGAGAGCCCATGCGCATGGTGCGGTGGTCGTTCTTGACGGTGCTCAGTCCACACCACATAAAAAAGTGGATGTACAGGATCTGGACTGCGATTTCTTTGCCTTCTCCGGTCACAAAATGTGCTCTATGGGAGGCATCGGCGTACTTTATGGCAAAGAAGAACTGCTCAATGACATGGAACCCTTCCTCATGGGCGGCGACATGATTGAAGATGTTCATGAACAGGAAACCACCTTTGCTGAACTGCCCGCCAAATTTGAAGCAGGCACCCAGTATGTGGAAGGCGCCGTCAGCCTGGTAGCAGCAATCAAATATGTAGAAGCCATCGGCTATGATGAAATCAGGGCCCAGGAACGGCGTCTTGTCACCCGCTGCCTGGAAGGCATGAAGAAACTGCCCTTCATCCATATCATCGGACCTACCAATCCGGAAGAAAAAGAAGGGCTGGTAGCCTTTGAAGTGGAAGGCGTCCATCCCCATGATGTAGCGCAGATCCTTTCCGCAAAAGGCATCTGCATCCGTACCGGACACCACTGTGCAGAACCGCTGCACTACTATCTGGGAATCAATGCCTCCTGCCGTGCTTCCTTCTATTTCTACAATACGGAGGAAGAAGTGGACTATTTCCTCAGAGAACTGAAAGACGTACGTAAAGTAATGGGGTATGATGACTGATGGAATTAAAACAGCTCTACACCGATCTGATCCTGGAATACAATAAGGATAAGACCAATAAACGCAAAATCAATGAACCCACTGTCCATGAGCATGGACATAACCCCAGCTGCGGAGATGATATCGATATCGAAGCCAAGGTGGAAAACGGAGTGATTACCGACCTGGCCTACACCGGTACCGGCTGTGCCATCAGCCAGGCCTCCACCGCCATGATGGCTGAACTTCTCCAGGGAAAAACCGTAGAAGAAGGCCTTCGCCTCTGCCGTCTTTTCTTGGATATGATCCGCGGGAAAGTGACCGATGACGCCCAGCTGGAAGAACTGGAAGCGGCTATTACCCTGAAGGCTATTTCCCAGATGCCTGTCCGTGTCAAATGTGCTACTTTAGGATGGCATACTTTGGAAATGGCATTGGAAAAAGTAGAAAAACAGCTGAAAAACAACTGATATGGATAAAAGTAGGGAACTCTAAGTGATGATAGAGTTCCCTGTTTTTTTATTGGAGAAACTGCCTGTATTGAGGCCTGTTATTACAAGTGATGATTCCCGTATGTACCAGGATGATGCAATGCTGCAAAGACAGCAGCTGGCAGAGAAAATGAAAAACAATAAATTGAGATTTGACAATAGAAGAAATGGAGTGGATAATGAATAAAGAATAAATAATAATTATAATAATTATAATAATAAATAAAGAAATAAATTAGTTTTTACAATGAAGGGGAATATGAGAACTGGAGCGCTTTGCGCTTTTTTCAGTTCTCTTTTTTTAT
>NZ_JBJEXP010000099.1:0-5820 GCF_051885895.1 Dialister sp.
CTTCGGCATGTTCGGGACCGAGTGGCTTGCAGCTGGGAACCAGCCACTAGCTGCCAGCTCACCAGCCCACGAGCTGTAGTGCTGGGTTTAAAACTCATTGCTCCGGTAGAGGAAATGATTCGCTGTATTTTATACTTGTCCTTATCATGCATAATGAATCTCCTGTGCACCGCAGGGGGATTCCGTATTTTCTATATTTTCTGCACTTTTTTACAATTCTTCTGATGAAGGATGGGACGGGCTGTTCTGTATTTCATAATTTCAACAATCTTCTTTACATAAATGGGCGGGCATGATAAAATTTTCTAAGTTGTAGGTATAATAATTACTCAGTAAATGAGGGATGTAAATGGCACTTTATGTTAAGAAGTTCGGTGGAAGTTCGGTGGCTACACCGGAAAAAATGCTGAATATTGCGAACCGTGTTCTTCGCGACCGGAAGCCGGGGGATAAGATTGTAATTGTGGTATCTGCCATGGGCGATACGACTGATGATCTTCTGGATCTGGCATCCCAGGTATCTTCCGTGAATCATGGCAGGGAGATGGATATGCTCCTGGCTACAGGGGAGCAGATGTCTATCGCTCTGATGGCTATGACTTTCCGGAAGCTTGGAGTTCCTGCTGTTTCTCTGACCGGTCCCCAGGCCGGCATCATTGCCGGCGGCGCCTATGGCAAGGCCCGCATTGATGATGTGAAGCCGGAGAGGGTTTTCCGGGAACTGGAGGAAGGCAATATTGTCATTGTGGCCGGTTTCCAGGGCCTGATGCCCAATGGAGATGTGGCAACGCTCGGACGGGGCGGTTCCGATGCTACGGCGGTGGCTCTGGCCGGCGCCATGCATGCGGATATGTGCGAGATTTTCACTGATGTGGACGGCATTTATTCTGCGGATCCCCGTCATGTGAAGGGCTGCATTAAGATGAAGGAAATCACGAATACGGAAATGCTGGAAATGGCCAGACTGGGTGCAGGGGTTATGCAGCCCCGCAGTGTGGAATTGGGCATGAAGTATCATATTCCTATTCACGTACGGTCTACATTCACTGATGAAGAAGGCACCATTATCCGGGAGGTATGCACAATGGAAGGTAAGAATGAATCGGTAAGAGGCGTGGCCCAGGATGCCCATGCCGCAAGGATTGCGGTACTGGGACTTCGGAATATCCCTGGTGTGGCCTATATGGTTTTCTCCGCTCTGGCGGAAGATAATATTACGGTGGATATGATTGTCCAGAGTGTCCGGAATTCCAATGATGACAAGACGGACATCATCTTCACCATTGAGGATACGGACCTGCCCGATGCCAAGAGGGTGCTGGAAAAGATGAGGGATGAAGGAAAGCTGGAAGAGGTCATTTATGATGATGACACAGCCAAGGTTTCCGTCGTCGGTGCCGGTATGCTCGGCACACCCGGCGTAGCAGCCCGCATGTTCGGCGCTTTGGGAAGAGCCAATGTGAATATCGACATTGTAAGCACTTCTGAAATCAGTATTTCCTGCCTGATTTTAAGGAAGGATCTGGATAAAGCGGTACAGGCCATTCATGATGAGTTTTTTCCCCGTGCCAAATCGGAATAAGTAAGAAAGAAAGTCCGCTCCACTGATGGAGGGGCTTCCTGATCACAGAAAAAGCACAGGTTTGAGCCTGCGCTTTTTCGTTCGTTTAGGGAAGGGCTGCTGCAGCCCCGTTTCCCTTGCCCCTGCAGGGCAGGGAGAGAGGCGGAGCGGGGGAGCGGTGCTTCTTTAGGAGGTTTTTTATGAAATGGAAAGAAGGAGACCTGGTCCACGGATTTAAGGTGGGCCCCATGTCTCATATTGAAGAAGTCAATTCCGATGCATACATGATGGAGCACGTGAAGAGCGGCGCCCGTCTCATGTATCTGGATAATGATGATGACAACAAGGTGTTTTTTATCTGCTTCAGGACTACGCCGGATAATTCCAAGGGGGCGCCCCATATTATGGAACACTCCACGCTCTGCGGCTCCCGGAAGTATCCGCTGAAGGAACCCTTTGTGGAACTGGCCAAGGGTTCTCTCAATACGTTCCTGAATGCCATTACCTGGCCTGACAAGACCATGTATCCTATTGCCAGCCGCAATGCGGTGGATTTCCATAATCTGATGGATGTGTATCTGGATGCGGTCTTTTATCCGAACTGCCTGAAGAATCCGCAGATTCTCATGCAGGAAGGCTGGCACTACGAGCTGGAAAGCAAGGATGCGCCGCTGACCTATAACGGCGTGGTATACAACGAAATGAAGGGGGCTCTTTCCTCTCCGGAAGCCATTATGGAAGACCGGGCTATGGAAAAGCTTTTCCCCGACACCACCTACGGTGTGGAATCCGGCGGGGATCCGGAAGTGATTCCTACCCTTTCCTTCCGCGAATTCACTGAATTCCACCGCCGTTTCTATCATCCTTCCAACAGCTATATCTACCTCTACGGGGATATGGATATCGATAAGACCCTGGAGTACCTGGACAGGGAATACCTTTCCGCCTTTGACCGCCGGAATGTGGATTCCATGGTGAAGACCCAGGCGCCCTTTGCAAAGCGGGTTTCTCTGACGGCTCCCTACGGCATTGCGGAAAATGAAAGCACCGAGGGCAAGGCCATTCATGCCCTTTATACCGCCTTTAACGATCATATGTCCACCATGGATTCCCTGGCTTTCCGTATCCTGAACTACGTGCTCATCGATATGGACGGAGCACCCCTGAAACAGGCAGTGCTGGATGCAGGACTGGGCAGCGATCTTTCCGGCGCTTACGGCGACAGCTACAAGCAGCCCGTATGGATTGTGGAAGTGACCGGTTCGGAAGAGGACAAGCAGCAGGCCTTTGCCGATGTGATTGACAGCACCCTCCGCTCCATTGCCCTGAAGGGCATTGACAAGGATATGCTGGAAGCTGCTCTGAACCGTACGGAATTTACTGCCCGGGAAAATGATTACCAGGGAAGGCCGAAGGGTCTTTTCTACGGCGTAAGGGCTATGGATATGTGGCTTTATGACCGGGACCCCATGGCAGCACTCCGGTATATCGATGACATCAACACCCTGAGAAAGAACCTGAAGACCAACTATTTTGAAAATCTTCTTCTCCGCTATGTGATCAAGAATCCTCACCAGGTACTGATCACCATGAAGCCGGAAAAGGGACTGACAGAAAAGATGAACCGGGAAACGGCTGAAAAGCTGGCTTCCTTCAAGAGCAGCCTTTCCGATGAACAGCTGGATGACATTATGGCTTCCACTAAGGCGCTGAAGGAAAGACAGGCATCGGGAGAAACAGAGGAAGCGCTGAAAACCATTCCGCTCCTTTCCCGCAGTGATCTGAAGCGGCCCATTGAGGAAGAGAAGCTGGAAAAGGAAGAGGTTTCCGGCATTGACCATTTCCACTTTGACGTTCATACCACCGGCATTACCTATCTGAATCTCTATTTCACCCTGGGTGCCCTGAAGGAAGAGGACATTCCCTATGCCATCCTTCTTTCCACCCTGCTGCGCAGTCTTTCCACTGAAAAGTACAGCTACAGCGAACTGGCCCGCCTGTCCAATGCCTATACCGGCGGCATGAGCTTTGCCGTGAACGGCTACGGGAAGATCGATGATACTTCTTCCTACCTGCCGACCTTTACCATCCGGGCCAAGGCGCTGACCTCCAAGGTGGATAAGATGATGGAGCTTCTGGGCGAAGTGATCAATCATACCCTCTTTACGGACAGCAAGCGTCTGAAGGAACTGATTCTCCAGGAAAAATCGGAATGGGATATGAGCGCCTTCTCCAAAGGCCATACTCTCATGATGACCAGGCTGACCTCCTATTTCTCCAAAGGAGGAGAATTTGCAGAGCAGTCCGGCCTTTCCTACTATTATTTCCTGGCAGATGTGGCCAAAAACTTCGACAGGGATAAGGAAGCCCTGGAAGAAAAGCTGGCATCCGTTTCCAGAAAGATTTTCACCCGTTCCCATCTTTTCTTTGAAACCATCGGGGAAGAGGAAGAAAAGAAGAGAGTGCTGGATACTCTGTCCCTGGTGACCGGCGACATGGCGGAAGGAACGAAGGATGAACCCCATGTATACAGCTTCCCGCCGGAACATATCAACGAAGCCTTCCTGACCTCCGGCAAAGTGCAGTATGTGGCCAAGGGCGGCAATTTCCGGGATCATGGATTTGAATTTACCGGAGCCCTCCGGGTTATGGAAACCATTCTCCGCTATGAATATCTGTGGAAAAAGGTGCGTGTACTGGGCGGCGCCTACGGTGCCTTCACCCAGTTCCTCCGGGACGGCACATCGATCCTCTGCTCCTACCGGGACCCCAATCTGGCGGAAACCCTGAAGGCCTATGAGGATCTTCCGGATTACCTGGAACATCTGACCCTTTCGGACCGGGAAATGACAAAGTACGTCATCGGCACCATGGCCGCTGCTGAAATCCAGCTCACTCCTTCCATGAAAGGGGAAAGAGCCATGGTTCATTACCTCTCCGGCAACACCAGAGAATCCCGTCTGAAGATCAGGGATGAAATCGTGGGATGCCAGGTGGAGGATATCCGGAAGCTGGCACCGCTGGTGGCCAGCGTGATGAAGGATCCCTATATCTGCGTCATGGGCAGCGAGGACAAGATCAAGCAGAATAAGGACCTCTTTGATGCAGTCAGGTCCCTGCCGGACTGATGAAGGTACGGACCCGCTTCGCCCCCAGTCCTACGGGGCACATGCATCTGGGAAACCTGTGGATTGCCTTTCTGAACTGGCTTTGGACAAGGCAGCAGGGCGGCACTGTCATCCTGCGCATTGAAGATATTGACCGGGACCGCTGCCGGGAAGAATATGTCCGGGGCATTGAAAATGACCTGGCATGGATGGGGCTGGACTACGATGAAGGACCGGGGAAAACAGGTCCTTACGGCTCCGCCGTGCAGAGCGAGCGGTATGATATCTACCGGCAGATCCTTTCCCGCATGGAAAAGGAAGGGGCCATCTATCCCTGCTACTGCAGCCGCAGCCGCATCCACCAGGTTCTTTCCGCTCCCCATGAGGGAGAGGAAAGGCCGGTGTATGACGGACACTGCCGGAATCTCACCGCAGAGGAACGGGCCCGGATGACGAAGCAGCCCTGCTGGCGGCTCCGCATGGAAGACGGAAGCGTCTCCTTCCGGGACCTTTTCCTGGGCACCGTTACCAGGCACCTGAAAGCAGGGGCGGATGACTTCGTTGTCCGCCGTGCCGACGGTCTGGTGGCCTACCAGCTGGCGGTCTCCATCGACGACGGACAGATGGGAGTGACCCATGTATTCCGGGGAAATGACCTGCTTGATTCCACACCCTATCAGGCCTTCCTGATCCGGAAGCTGGGATATCCCGTGCCCGTCTACGGGCACCTGCCCCTTCTGGTAGATACCAGGGGCATCCGCCTCTCCAAGCGGCAGCAGGGGATTACCATAGAAGAGCTCCGGAACCGGGGCAGCCGTCCGGAAGACCTGATCGGCCTTCTGCTGTATCTCGCCGGCGGCCTCTCCGAACCAAGATCGGTTTCCCTGAAGGAAGCCCTGGAACATTTTCCCTTTGAAAAACTGACAGCTCTCCATAAAAAACACATCGTTCTTCCTGTTTCGTAAGAAACGCTCCTTCGGGAGCGTTTTTTTTGATGCCTGGTTTTGGAGATTTTAAGAGTCATGGGAGGGAAGAATGAGTCATGGGAGGTGGGGTACCGGAAGGGTCAATGGAGGGTGGGATCGAGATCGGGATCGGGATCGAGATCGGGGAGGTGCTGGACGGTATTCCCGAATGCAAGTGGGTTCAGAG
>NZ_JBJEXP010000100.1:0-5645 GCF_051885895.1 Dialister sp.
CAGCGGGAAAGCAGCGGCTAAGGCCTCAAATTTGAGCCTCCTTTTCCGGTAATGTTGTCGCCGTCAGGCGATGAAGGATTTAATTTTTTTCTGGAATTTTCCAGACCTGTCCTCAGCCCTGCCATGCAGCTGCTGACGATCGGGCGGCAAAAGGAAAGCGCCTTTATGCGCAGGCCAGGCGCCTTACTTCGCCCAGCTAATCCTATACAGGATTGCCGCCTGAGGAAGGACCCTGCGTTACGGGTTTACCTTTGTGTCATAAGCAGCACAAGACGGAAATCCAGGGCCCCTTTCCTTTGGAAGGGAGGAGTCGTCTAACGGGGGAACAGCGTCAGTTTCCCACTGTTAAATTCTTCTCTTATAAAAAGAAACCGCAGACCTGCTGGGTCTGCGGTTTCTTCCAGGTTGTCATATTTTAGGTAAGCGGATGATTATTTCTTTTCTACCAGTTTCAGATCAACGGCAATGTTCTTGTCCACGTTTTCGCCTTTAGCCAGTTTGAGTGCGGTTTCTACGCCGATTTCACCCATCTTGTCAGGCTGCTGGGCAATGGTGGCAGCCATGGAGCCGTCATTGACTGCCTTAATGCCGTCATCTGTGCCGTCGAAGCCGATAACGAAGATCTGCTTGTTGGCAGCTTTGGCAGCGCTTACAGCACCGAGAGCCATTTCATCGTTCTGAGCGAAAATAGCCTTTACATCAGGGTTAGCCTGGAGGATATTTTCAGAAACGGTGAGGCCTTTGGAGCGGTCAAAGTCAGCGCTCTGTTTAGCCAGGACTTTGAGTTTGTTGTCTGCAATGTTATGGAAGCCCTGTCCTCTTTCACGGGTAGCGGAAGCGCCGGGGATGCCTTCCAGTTCAGCCACCGGAGTGCCTTCGCCCAGTTTGGAGATAATATATTCAGCTGCCATTTCGCCGCCCTTGACGTTGTTGGAAGCGATATGAGCTGCTACTTCCCCTTTATCAGCGGAACGGTCGATGGTGATAACAGGAATCTTTGCCTTATTGGCTGCCAGTACGGAGTTGGAGATAGCAGCGGAGTCAACGGGGTTTACGATGAGGACGCTGATATTTCCCTGGAGCAGGTCGGCAATATCATTGGACTGCTTAGCCGGGTCATTCTGGGCGTCAACGATCTTGACATTGACACCTGCCTTGTCAGCAGCTGCCTTTACGCTGTTTGCCATGGTAACGAAGAAAGGATTGTTCTGGGTGGATACAGAGAAACCAATGGTAACTTTCTTAGAGCCGGAAGCTGCACCGTCAGCCTTCTTGTCAGAAGAGCCGCAGCCTGCTGCGGAAATGAGTGCTGCGCCAATAAGAGCAGCCAATGCGATTTTCTTTAACAACTTGTTTTCCTCCTTAGTTTTTCTTGCGGTCCATAAGTACTGCGAGTAAAATGACCACGCCTTTGACAACCTGCTGGTAAAAGCTGGATACATTTAATATGTTAAGGCCATTGTTCAGGGTACCGATGATCAGCGCACCGATGAGGGTACCGGAAATACGGCCTTTGCCGCCGGCAAGAGAGGTGCCGCCGAGAACGACTGCCGCAATGGCGTCCAGTTCGTAGCCCATGCCTGCGGTAGGCTGGGCACTGTTCAGGCGGGCCGTAAGGATAGCCCCTGCCACTGCGCAGAGACATCCGGTCAAAGCATAGGCGAAAATCTTGATTCTGTCAATCTTAATGCCGGAAATATAGGATACTTTTTCATTGCCGCCTACGGCATAGGTCTGACGGCCGAGGGGGGTCTTCTTCAGAATGAAGTAAAGAATGAAAAAGGCAATGAGCATGACAATGGCAGGAACAGGGATATCGAAGATAAATCCCTGGCCGAAGCCGGTGAAAATAGGATCATCGGAAAGTCCGGAAATCGGGTTGCCGTTGGTGTACACCAGGGTAGCGCCTCGGTAAATGGTCATAGTGGCCAGGGTAGCAATGAAGGGAGCCACCTTGCCGTAGGAAATGATGACGCCGTTCACGGTGCCGAGAAGAATGCCGATGACTGCGGAAATAATGATGGCCAGTTCCGGATTGGTGCCTTTGGTGATCATGCTGGCCATGAGGGCACTGGAAAGAGCCAGGATACTGCCTACAGACAGGTCAATGCCGCCGGTGAGGATGACGAAGGTCATACCGAAAGCAATGAGGGCGTTAATGGAAATCTGGCGGGCCAGGTTTTTAAGGTTGGACGGATCAATGAAACTGTCATTCAGTACGGAAATGACAATAAAGAGAAGGACAAGTCCGATAAGAGGTCCCATCTCCCTGATAATATTTTTTACTTTTGCGGAACTCATGCTTTTTACTCTCCTCCGGTTGCAAGTGTCATAATGCGTGTCTGGGTAGCGTCCTTATGTTCAACAATGCCTGCTGCCCTGCCTTCATGAATGACAAGGATACGGTCACTCATGCCAATAACTTCTGGAAGCTCAGAAGAAACCATGATGATGGACACGCCCTTGGCGGTCAGTTCGTTCATCAGGTCATAAATATCTTTCTTCGCCCCGATATCAATACCTCTGGTAGGTTCATCCAGAATCAGAAGCTTCGGATGCATGCCTACCCACTTGGCGATAACCACCTTCTGCTGGTTGCCGCCGGAAAGAGTGCTGGCCGGCAGGCTGATATCCTGCGCCTTTACGCCGAGACGTTTTGAAAGTTCACTGGAAAAGTCAAATTCTTTTTTGTCGTTGATCACATGGCTCTGGGCCAGCCGTTCTTCACTGGGAAGAGCAATGTTTCTTTCGATGGAGAAATCAAGGATGAGGCCTTCGGTCTTTCTGTTCTCCGTAATGAATCCGAAGCCCTGACGGATAGCGTCCCTTGGATTTTTAATATGGATTTCTTTTCCTTCAAAGAAAAGCTTTCCTGACTGGTGGGGATCCACGCCGAAGATGGCACGCATGATTTCCGTGCGTCCTGCCCCCATCAGGCCGGCTACGCCGAGGATTTCCCCTTTTCTCAGGTTGAAGGAAATGTCCTGGAATACACCGGGCTGTGTGAAGCCTTCCACCCGGAAAATCTCATCTCCCGGCACATTGGTGCGGGCCGGATAGTATTCGCTCATCACACGGCCTACCATATCGCCTACGATCTGGTCCATATTGGTTTCTTCCGTAGGACGGGAGCTGATGGTCTGTCCATCCCGCATGACGGTGATGGTATCGCAGTTGGCAAATACTTCTTCCATGCGGTGGGAAATGTAGATAATGGAAACGCCCCGGTTTTTCAGCTTTTTCATGACTTCAAAAAGGCGGTCTGTTTCCCTTTCCGTCAGTGCGGCGGTCGGTTCATCCATAATGACGGTCTTGGCATCCAGCATGAGGCTTCTGGTAATTTCCGTCATCTGCTGCTGCCCTACGGAGCATTCGCCTGCAATTTCATCCAGCGGCAGTTCGATGCCGATTTCCTGGCATTTGGCTTCCGCCATTTCATGCATTTTCTTGAAATCAATGGTGCCGAATCTTGTCTTGGGCTGGTTCATGAGGAAAAGATTTTCAAGCACCGACAGGTTCGGCCAGATGTTCAGTTCCTGATGAATAAAGGCAATGCCGTGCTCTTCAGCATCCTTGTTGTTCCGGAAAGTGACTTCCTTTCCGTCTACCATGATGGTACCGGCATCGGCCTTGTGAATCCCGGTGAGAATATTCATAAGGGTGGATTTCCCTGCCCCGTTCTCTCCCATGAGCGCATGCACTTCGCCGGGACGGACGTGAAGATTGACGCCGCCCAGCACCTTGTTGGCGCCGAAGGATTTGCAGATGCCTATCATATTAATATCCATGTAGTTTCAGATACCTCTCTTAGAAGATGACTCCGGACTGGAGAATCACATTGGAAAAGGGTGTGATTTCGCCGGTTCTGATCACTGCTTTGCAGTCCTTTTCCCAGGCTTTCAGTTCTTCATGGCTGTCCAGCATCACCCATTCCACTTCGCTTTCCGGAAATACTTCCTGCAGTGCTTTCCACTGCGCCGGATTTTTAATCTTCGTTTCCGGGGCCAGGTAGATCTTTTCAATCTGCATATACTTGGCCATTTCTTTAATGACTTCAATAAAAGGCGGTTCGCCCAGGCGGAGGGCCAGATCAATTTTCGGCACCCCTGCCGGAACCGGAAGGCCGCAGTCCCCTACACAGATTTTATCTGTATGGCCCAGATCAGCCAGAACTTTTGCAATGCTGCTGTTAAGGATTCCTACTTTTTGCATGAGAGCATTTCCTCCACTTCATTCCGCCAGGGCATTCCTCCCTGGGCACCAATCTTTCCCACAGAAATAGCCGCTGCCGCATTGGCGAAGCGGATGGCTTCCCTGATGGAAAGGCCTTCCACCCTGCCTGCTGCAAAGGCACCGTTAAATGTATCGCCGGCGCCTGTGGTATCCACCACCGGTACATGGAAGCCCGGTACATGGACCACATCATTTCCTTCGCCGTAAAGAACCCCTTCACTGCCAACGGTCATGATGACTTTCCCTGCATGGGATTTCAGGATGTTCTCCCGGTCCATGCCATGGAACATGAGGGCCGCTTCATGTTCATTGGGCGTAATGTAGGTCACCTTGTCGATCCAGGATTCCGGAATGTCCATGTAGGGAGCCGGATTCAGCATGACAGGCACCTTTTCTTCATAGCAGCGGTCAATGATGTAGCCGATGGTATCCATGGGGATTTCGTGCTGCAGCATAACCAGGTCGGAGGTGCGGATCACATCAAAAGCGTCATCCACCACTTTCCGGCTCACATGGTCATTAGCTCCCTTGAGAACAATAATGCTGTTGTCCCCTTCCGCCAGGACGATGTGGGCTGTACCCGTATCCACGCCTTCCAGCACTGACACGTAGTCCGTCAGCACATGGCTTTTCTTCAGGGCGTCCAGCATCAGGCTGCCGTAGGCATCATGGCCCACACAGCCGATCATGTATACTTCTTCTCCCAGACGGGCTGCTGCCACCGCCTGGTTGGCTCCCTTGCCGCCGGGCGAAACAATGAGCCTTTTTCCCATCACCGTCTCACCGGCCAGAGGCCTTCTGTCCGCCTCTACGGTGAGATCCATATTACAGCTTCCGATTACAGAGATATGTCCCATATAACCTCCCCATACTCTATAGTTACAAGCATATACTTTTTAAAGTCAACGCTATTATTTTACCACACCGCCCGGGGAGATTAAAGATGGGAAGAAATACTTTCCCGGGAAAATCTATGATGACAAAGAATCTGCCTGCAGAAAATCCCGGCATCATCCCTTCCTGCCCTTTCTTTGTACCCATTATACATGAAACCGTCCGGTTCGTTAAGGAAGCGCCGATGAAATCGTTATCGGATTTCATTCCTGTATTTTTGTTCAATACGAGGAATAAGTCGACGCGAACAGCGAGCTGTTTAAGGAGGCTTATAACGAAGTATGGAATCAAAATACTTATGAAATCCGATTCTGCGAATGAAGCAGCGCTTCCCTAAGGAAACGCCGTTAAAAAGGGAAAAGCCGATTCCTGCAGGAAACAAAAACGCAGGGTTTTTGAAAACCCTGCGTCGTATTGACTGTTACCGGTCTACATTGGTCATATCTCTGGGAACGACCCACTTGTCATATTCTTCCTCTGTCACAAAGCCAAGGGCCAAAGCGGCTTCCCGAAGGGAG
>NZ_JBJEXP010000101.1:0-2730 GCF_051885895.1 Dialister sp.
AAAAATCCATGCAGATGCTCATGCTGCATGGATTTTTGATTGGGGAGATAAAAAAATGAATGATTCAGGCGTCCGGCCAAATTTCTTCTGCTGTCTGGCAGACAAGACGGATTTTAGCCCACTGTTCTTCTTCTGTGAGAATATTTCCTTCTTCTGTAGAAGCAAAGCCGCACTGGGGGCTGAGGCAGAGATTTTCCAATGGCACATAGGCGGAGGCTTCTCTGATCCTTGCTTTCAGGTCGTCAGGATTTTCCAAGGCGGCAGTCTTACTGGTAATCAGGCCCAGCACCACTTTCTGCCCGTTAATGAATCGGAGCGGCTTGAAATCGCCGGCACGGTCGCTGTCATATTCCAGGAAGAAGCCGTCTACAAGGCAGGAGCTGAAGAGGACTTCCGCCACCGGTTCATAGCCGCCGGAGGAGAACCAGGTGGAGCGGAAATTGCCGCGGCAGATATGCATGGTGATGGTCATATCAGCCGGTTTTTCCTTGAGGATTTCGTTCAGCACTTCCACATATTTCCTCTTGATATGTTCCAGGTCGATGCCTCTGGCCTTGTAGGCATCTGCTTTTTCCCTGGAGCAGAATTCTCCCCAGGAGGTGTCATCAAATTGAAGATAGCGGCAGCCCTCATCATAGAAAGCTTTGACGGCTTTCCGGTATGTGCTGATGATATCCTGAAACAGGGTCTCCTCCCTTCCCTCGTAGATGTCCGGAAGCCTTGGGTTTTCTTCCCTGACGCAGGTCATAAGGTGAAGCATGGAAGGAGAGGGAATGGTCATTTTGGCCACATGGTTTTCATCTTCCAGGGATTTCAGGAAACGGAAGTGGGAGAGGAAAGGATGGTCCTCGGGGAAATCCAGTTTTCCTGTAATGCGGAAGGTAGTAGCCTTGGGCTGTTTTCCTTCAAAATGGACGGACCATGCTTTGGCGGCTACATGCTCACAGCCTGTAAGGGCAGCCAGGAAATCCAGGTGCCAGAAGGAACGGCGGAATTCTCCATCTGTAAAATCATGAAGACCGCTGGCTTTTTCCTTTTCTACCAGACGGCGGATTTCCCTGTCTTCTACTTCTCGAAGCTCTTCTGCGGAAATACGGCCTTTCTCAAAAGAAGCCCTGGCTTCCTTGAGGGCCTCCGGTCTTAAAAAACTGCCTACAATATCTTTACGGAATGGTATTTGTTTAGTCATATATAATGCCTCCTGTGGTTTTCTGATGGGTTTATCCTACCACAGGAGGCATTATATGCGTTAATACAGGAAAACCATGGGTAGATATAACCTGAAGCTATATCTATAGGGAAATGGAATTTCCTTCATTCTTGGGCTGTACAGCCGGCAGAATCCCCTCTAAATGGCTGATGTAGGATTTCAAATGGTCCATATATCGGGCGGCCATGCCTCTGAGGGCGGTCCCTTTCAGGGTGATGTAACCCAGCGTCATTTCTTCGCTGCTTTCCAGAGGAAGGGAGAGGATGTCCGTACCGTTCAGATCTTCGCTGAGAATACCGGAGCAGATAGTATATCCGTCAAGGCCGATGAGCAGGTTAAAAAGGGTGGCCCGGTCAGTGACAATAATGTTTTTGGGGCTGTATTCCTGGATCAGGGGCTCTTCGGAAAAATAGAGAGAATTATGGATTCCCTGCTCATAGGTGAGACGGGGATAGGGAGCAAGGTCTTCCATGGTCAGCGAGGAGCGGGAGGACAGGGGATGGCGCCGGCTGAGAAATACATGGATGGATGTTTTGAAAAGAGGATGGAATTCGATGTCTCCCTCTTTCAGTATGTGAAGAAGCACATCGCGGCGGAAATGATCGAGAAAAAGAATGCCCAGTTCGCTCCGTCCCAGCCGCACATCCTCAATGATGTCATAGGTGCGGGATTCACGAAGGGTAAATTCATATTTTTCTTTTCCATATTCCCTGACCAGTGCCACGAAGGCGTTGACTACGAAAGCATAGTGCTGGGAAGAAATGGCAAAAACCCGCTTCAGAGGAGGGCCTTTTTTATATGCATTTTCCAGCCGGTCTGCCTGTTCTACAACCTGCCGGGCATAGGAAAGAAATTTCACGCCTTCTTCTGTGAGCAGGGCGCCGCGGCTGGTTCGCCGGAAAAGAACGATGCCCATTTCCTTTTCCAGCTCTCCCATGGATTTGGAAAGGGATGGCTGGGAAATGAAAAGCTGGCGGGCCGCCATGTTGAAAGAACCTTCCTGTACGATGGCAATGACGTATCGAAGCTGCTGCAGAGTCATAGCTTTCTCCTTGTTCTGGTTTCAGGCATCTTGTGAAAACAGGATGTGCAGATTGATTCGGATAATCGGATGATATAATTATTTTCACTCCATGTTTGCTCTATTTTTCTTATGAGTCTGTTTCTTTAATTATAGGATAAAGCTGAAATTTTTGTACAGCGGTTTTGAAGAATCAGCAAGCCTTCCTGTCAGCATTTTTTTATTTGCTCTTTAGCAGTTTCCTGCAATCCCCTGTCACTTTTGACAGGTATTTTTTACTTCTTTTGCTAATGAGAGGCATTCCTGCTGTGGGCTGACTGCGTCAGGCGGATCCTTACTGCTGACTGGTATTTATGACACATGAGCTGCCAGCACTGTGCATCGGAATTCTTCACTGCGTTCAGAATGATGCGTCCGGCGGGAAGGAGAGGAATGGCAGCAGGCCAGCCGCTGCCATTCCCCTCTGAACACTCTGAATCCCCCTTATTAATTTATTTCC
>NZ_JBJEXP010000101.1:2830-5491 GCF_051885895.1 Dialister sp.
CAGCCGCTGCCATTCCCCTCTGAACACTCTGAATCCCCCTTATTAATTTATTTCCTCCGTGTTATAATGAATTCATGGATAAAAATAATTTAAACTCAGGAAAAAAGGTGTCCTTTCTTACTCTTGGCTGCAAGGTTAATCAGTATGACAGCGATGCCATGCGTACCCTCTTTGTAAGGAAAGGGTATGCCCCGGCAGGTGAACATGACGATGCCGACGTATATGTAGTGAATACCTGCTCAGTGACAAGTATCGGCGACAGAAAATCCCGGCAGATGGTACGCCGTATCCGCCGGGCTCATCCCCATGCAGTGATTGCGGTGGCGGGCTGTTATGCCCAGCTGGCACCGGAAGTATTTGAAAAAATGGGGGATGTAGATGTTATTGTAGGCGTGCAGAACCGCTCCCATATTGTGGAATATGTGGAAGAAGCCATGACCCGCACAGACAAAAAGCCTCTTAATGAGACAGTGGATATTATGAAGGTGGACCGCTTTGAAAACATGTCTGTAGATGGAGCAGGAGAAGTGCGGACGAGGGCTTTTGTCAAGGTACAGGAAGGATGTGACAATTACTGTACTTTCTGCATTATTCCCTATGCCCGGGGCCGGCTGAAATCCCGTCTCCAGAAAGATGCGGTAGAGGAAATCCGGAGGCTGGTATCTGAAGGCTATCGGGAAGTGGTGCTGACAGGCATTCATCTGGGCAATTATGGCAAAGACCTTCATGACGGCACTTCTCTGGCTACACTGGTAGCGGAACTGGTGAAAATTCCGGATCTTCTCCGCATTCGTCTGGGATCGGTAGAGTCTGTTGAACTTTCGGAAGATTTGATCCGGATTATCCGGGATGAACCGAAGGTCTGCCGCCATCTGCATCTTCCCATCCAGTCCGGTTCCGATGCCGTGCTGAAGGGGATGAACCGCCACTACCGGCTGCCCCAGTTTAAGCAGCTCATTGCGGAGCTTCGGGAAAAAGTGCCGGGTATTGCCATTACCACTGATCTTATTGTGGGATTCCCCGGGGAAACGGAAGAAAATTTCCTGGAAACATTGGATACGCTGAAGGAAATCCGTTTTTCCGGCATTCATGTATTTCCCTATTCCCGCCGTACCGGTACGCCGGCGGCTTCCTATCCGAACCAGATATCGAATGAGGTGAAGAAAGAAAGGGTTCACCGGGTGCAGGCACTGGAAAAGGGGATTGCCCGTGCGTACAGGGAACAGTTCATGGGAAAGACTGTCCATGTGCTGGCAGAAGAAGTAAAGGATGGATTCTTTGAAGGGCTGACGGGAGAATATATCCGCGTGTCCATCAGAGATTCACATATAGAAAGAGGAAAGATGTATCCTGTCAGGATCGACACCGTGACGGAAGAGGGTCTGTCAGGAACGTTGGCACCGGAAGAGCCATGATTCCTTCGATAGGGATTTTATCATTGCTTTCCGGGCGAAGAAGTAAGGAGGAGTAAGAATGGCTGATTGTATTTTCTGCAAAATCGCTGCCGGAGAAATCCCCAGCACCAAAGTTTATGAAGATGAAAACTGGTATGCCTTCAAGGATATCGAACCCTGCGCACCGGTGCACATTCTGGTGATCCCGAAGAAACATGTGGACAATATCCTTGCTTTTGATGAGGAATACAATAAGAACTTTGCGGACTTCTTCCTGGTAGTTAAGAAGATTGCTCTGGAAGCCGGTCTGAAAGAAAGCGGGTTCCGCCTTGTTATCAATACAGGAGAAAAAGCAGGACAGTCCGTTTTCCATTTCCATGCCCACATTATCGGCGGCAAAGAAATGGGCTGGCCTCCATTCCCGGAAGATAAATAAGACTGACACAGCCCCTCACTGTAAGGGCTGCGGGAGGGCGCTTTTCCATGAGGAAGGCGCTCTTTTTTGATGAGATCGGGCAGACGTAAAACAGCTGGTAAGCAGCAAAAGCCTTGATTAAAATCCGGCGGTTCTCCGGGCGGGCATTGCCGGAAAACGGGGAGAAAACCGGAATCTTTCCGGTATCACGAGGATGCACACGATCCCAAAGGCTGAGCTTTGAATTTTCAGATTTTCTACAGGAGAAATCACAGAATGTCATAGTGAACAAAGAGAAAAAATTAAAAAAGGAAGCACCGGCTCTGCCAATGAACCGGTGCTTCTCTTTTTATTTTTCCCTCATAAAGATTCTGCCTGCTGCAGAGGGATGGGATTTTCTATATGCTTCTTTGGCTTTATACATCCGGTCATCCGCTTCCTTCAGGTGCTCTTCAAAGGTGAGGGCATGGGAGGTATCATGGATACTCCAGCCGAAGGAGGCAGAAGGATCTTTAGGCATGTCGGGCTGTCCCTTCAGCTCTGCCAGCTTTCCATTGATTTTCCTGATGACAGGGGATAGGGAGGCTTCTTTTTCCGATGGGAGGATAACGATGAATTCATCGCCGCCCACGCGTCCGCAGAGAGCGTTTTCACCGGTGGATGAGCGAAGAGTATCGGCCATATGTTTAAGAAACCTGTCACCGGCTATGTGTCCATGAAGATCATTAACTTCTTTCAGCCCGTTCAGATCCATGAAGAGGAGAATATAAGGCTTCCGGCTGTCCATTTTTTCTGCGGCATGAAAGATGCCGGCATGATTGAGAAGGCCGGTAAGGGAATCGTGATAGGCCA
>NZ_JBJEXP010000102.1:0-5304 GCF_051885895.1 Dialister sp.
GAAGGCAGACAAACAAATATTATTATTATTTTCAGCTGTTATACAGATCTGGGAAGCAGATTTATCTGTTCCCTGTCACCGTGACAGAGCGTCTTTTCCGCCTGCAATGCCCGGATGGGTCATTTCATAGGGAGAAAGGATGCGGGTCATGGCTTCCTTGGTGATGAGCTGCTTTTTCAGGATGATTTCCCGTACCGGTTCGCCGGTGGTATAGGCTTCCCGGGCGGTGGCAGCGCATTTCTCATAGCCGATGTGAGGCAGGAGGGCGGTAATGACGCCTACACTGTGGTCGACCCAGTACTGGCACTGTTCTCTGTTGGCCTGCAGGGATTTCAGCAGTTTTTCATTGAAGGTATTCACCGCATTGGTGAGGTAGCGGAAGGAATTGAAAATGTTGAAAGCAATGACCGGTTCCATGACGTTCAGTTCCAGCTGTCCGTTTTCCACGGCCATGCTGATAGCCAGATCGTTGCCGATGACCTGGTAGCAGGTCTGGTCAAGCACTTCTGCAATGACCGGATTCACCTTGCCTGGCATAATGGAAGAGCCGGGCTGGCGGGCTTCCAGTTTGATTTCATTCAGTCCGCAGCGGGGACCGGAGGCCATGAGACGGATATCGTTGGCCATTTTAATGAGAGACAGGGCAGTCACTTTGAGGGCGGCGGATACATCGGCATAGCAGTCCGTATTATTGGTAGCGTCGATGAGGTTCGGGGCCGTTTCAAAATGGAAGCCTGTGATTTCGGACAGGGTATACGGGAAGAGCTTGATGTATTCCGGTTCTGCATTCAGACCGGTGCCTACGGCAGTGCCGCCCATGTTGAGATCCTGCAGGGAACGCAGGGAACGGGTAATGCGTCCGATGCTCCGGCGCACCATGGAAGCGTAGGCATTCATTTCCTCGCCCAGGGTAATGGGTACAGCATCCTGGAGATGGGTGCGTCCCATTTTCAGCACATCCTGGAATTCCTTTCCCTTGGCTTCAAATCCTTCAGCCAGGTCAATGAGTGCTTCTGTAAGGGCAGCGGCCTTCCGGCAGAGGCAGACTTTGATGGATGTGGGGAATACATCATTGGTAGACTGGGCCATGTTGGCGTGGTTGTTCGGCGAAATAATATCATAACGGCCCTTGGGATATCCCAGGATTTCCAGGGCACGGTTGCACAGAACCTCATTCATGTTCATGTTGATGGAAGTGCCGGCGCCGCCCTGAATGGGATCCAGCGGGAACTGGTCAAGCATTTTCCCTTCCATGATTTCATCAGCAGCCTGGATGATGGCTTCTCCGATGGTCTTGTCCATACGGCCTGTCTTCAGGTTTGTCAGGCAGGAAGCCTTTTTTACAGCAGCTATGGACTTGATGAAATCCGGATCCAGATGGGCACCGGTAATCTGGAAATTTTCCTTAGCCCTCATGGTTTGAACTCCGTAATACACTTCATCAGGTACTAATTTTTCTCCCAGAAAATCATGTTCCTTGCGCATTTTTTGAATTCCTTTCCATGCATATTATGCAATAATAAAGCGTTGAAATATAATTTCAATGCAATTTTGAATGGACGATGTATTCTTTGAAATCATCCTTATGACTGAAAAAGGCGGGGAAGCCCATCCCCCGAAGGCTTCCCCGCCACAGAAAAGGCGTCTGATAGTCCCAATGTATCAGACGCCTTTGCCAGTCATGTTCACTTTGAAGAAGAAATCTTTCAATTCCTTCATCTGGCAACAAGTGTACAACTATTCCCATATTCTGTCAAGAGGTATAAAAGATTAGAAGTGCGGAGAAATAAGTATATACTTATTTTGAAACTGCAGGCCGGGATGCAGACACCGGCGAAGACGGCAGGATTAAAGACAGATGAAATCTAAAGAAGCCCGGAAGAAAGGCATTGAAAATTTTTTGAAAATGGTTTTTCCACGCGGAACAGAGGGAAAAGATTTTTACAGAGCGGCTGCCTCAGAGCAGACCATAGAAGCAGATGATATAATAAAAGAAATGAATTCTATTTCATCAAAAGCACTGATGCAATCGGCATTCCATTTCATTTCTGCGGTTTTATTCTGCGCCGGAAATCATTCCACGCAGCAGGTTACTGAGTGGGACCGGTGAAATGAAAATCCATATGAAACTGACTGCTGTGAAGAGGTCAGTGCTTCCTGAAAAGGAGGGCCTATGCTGATACGGGAACGAATCGAAGAAGTGGAAAAAAACATCCTCTGCCATCGGGCAGCGCTGGCTGTCAATGCCCGGCGGGACAGAGAAGAAAAGAAAGATCCTCTGCGCACCGATTTCCAGCGGGACCGGGACCGGATTCTTCACAGCAATTCCTTCCGGCGGCTGAAACATAAAACCCAGGTCTACATTGCCCCCCTGGGCGATCATTACCGCACCCGCATGACTCATACCCTGGAAGTGGCGCAGATCGGCCGCACCATGGCAAGAGCTCTCTGCCTGAATGAGGACCTGGTAGAAGCCATTGCCCTGGGCCATGACCTGGGCCACACGCCCTTTGGCCATGTAGGGGAGCAGGCGCTGCAGGAAATCTGCGGACATTTCGAGCACAATGAACAGAGCGTCCGCATTGTGGAAAAACTGGAAAAAGAAGGACAGGGGCTGAACCTGACACGGGAAGTGCGGGACGGCATGCTGAACCACTGCGGAAAGCGCAGGGCTCACACGCTGGAAGGGGCCCTTATCAAGTATGCCGACCGCATCGCCTACCTCTGCCACGATTATGAAGATGCGGAAACCATGGGTCTTATCGGACCGGAGGATCTGCCGGACGAGGTAAAACAGAAGATCGGCATTACCCATTCCTCCATGATTACCGCCCTGGTGACCAGTGTGGTGAAAAACTCCATGCAGGATGAAAAGGACGGCATTCATATGTCGGAAGAAGGAGACGCCATTCTCCTTCGTTTCCGGCAGTTCATGTTTGAAGAAGTCTACATGTCAGAGAACCTGATTCCCGACAGGAAACGGGGCAGCAATGTCGTCAAAATGCTCTATACCTACTACACTGAAAAGAAGCCCGACGGCTCCTATCATACGGACCGCCTGCCGGAAAAGCAGATCCGGCTGGCGGGAGGCAATATTCCGCTGGCAGCCGTAGACTACATTTCCGGACTGACCGATAACTTTGCCATCAATCTTTTTGAAGACATCTTTGTGCCGCGGTACTGGACCTTCAAAAAAGGGTGAGTTCATTAAAAATGGGATGGAAGGCTCACCGACAATCCCGCGTCCGGCAGAAGGGAAATTCTGTCCCTTTTTAAAGGACAGAGGCTCGCCGGCGGCTCCCTGATTGACTCATATTTCTTACTTATATATAAGTATAAGGATATAAAAAGAGAAAAGCGGCAGGCGGAGCGGATGCTCATGCCTTTTACTTTCAGACATTCAAAGCATCACAGAAATAACGATTTCATATACAATACAATAATAAGGAGGGGATTTCTGTGGAAGACGTAAAAGACCTCATAGGCCGCCTCATGAACCATGTGGACGGCGGCAGCATATCTGACGAAGAACTGAAACGGCAGATCAATGCCATTTACAGCATTTATGCCGGCATCATGGGCTCGGAACAGATTATTGTCCAGGCCAGCCGGTACAATGCTCTCAAATATATACATGATGAAAATCCCCGCGTCCGCCTGGTGGGCATGGAACGGCTCATTCTGGAAAGCAGGGACTATACCAGAGTGCCTGCGGAAGAGGAAATTCCGGGCATCCTGGACAAGCTGGAAGACAAGCTGGCGGAAATGCTGGCCCGGCAGGCCGTGGAGCGGCAGCTGGAAGAAAAAATAGCAGACCGTCTGGAAGAACGGCATCAGGAGTATGTGGATGAAATCCGTCAGGAAATCATCAACGAAGAAACAGGAGATACGGAGACGCCCCAGAGCCGTCGAAAAATGGAGAAACTGGAAGCTCTGGACAAGGTAAAGCTTACCTCCACCATTATGAATGTGGTACGGCCCAAGAACCTCTCCGAAATCATAGGACAGGACCGGGCAGTAAAAGCCCTTTTCTCCCGCATTGCTTCTCCCTATCCCCAGCATCTCATCCTCTACGGGCCTCCGGGTGTAGGCAAGACCACTGCTGCCAGGCTTGTGCTGGACGAAGCGAAAAAGCTCTCTTATACCGCTTTTGGCGAAAAAGCTCCTTTCATCGAATGCGACGGCACCACCCTACGGTGGGACGAAAGAGATATGACCAATCCTTTAATCGGATCAGTTCATGATCCTATCTATCAGGGCGCCAGCCGGGAACTGGCCGATGACGGTATACCGGAACCCAAGCCCGGCCTTGTCACCGATGCCCACGGCGGCGTCCTCTTCATCGATGAAATCGGCGAGCTGGATCCCATGATGCTGAATAAGCTGCTTAAGGTACTGGAAGACAAAAGAGTGTACTTCGAATCCGCCTACTACGACGAAGATGATCCCGCTGTACCGGACTATATCAGAAAACTCTTCAAGGACGGCGCACCGGCGGACTTCATCCTCATCGGCGCTACTACCCGGCAGCCCGAAGACATCAATCCCGCTATCCGCTCCCGCTGTGCAGAGGTTTTCTTTGATCCTCTCCAGCCCAAAGATGTGGAAGAAATTGTGCGCCATGCAGCGGATAAGCTGCATGTCCATCTGGAGGACGGCGTGGATCGGCTTATCAGCTCCTATACTATGGAGGGACGAAAGGCGGTGAGCCTCCTGGCAGATGCCTATGGCCTGGCGGTTTACGAAAGCGGAAAAGCCGATTCCGTTTCCATTACATTGGATCTTATGAAACGCACTGCCCAGGCAAGCCGCCTGTCCCCCTGGCTGGGACGGGTGAAGCAGGGAGAGCCCAAGATCGGGCATATTTACGGATTGGGTGTAGCCGGGTACTACGGAAGCACTATTGAAATAGAAACTGCCGTTTTCCCGGCCAAAAGCCAGGGTAAGGGCACGATCCGCTTCAACAGCACCGCCGGATCCATGGCCAAGGACTCTGTATCCACTGCGGCTTCCGTGGTACGCCTCCTTACGGGAAAAGATCTCTCCGACTATGACCTTCATGTCAATATCATAGGGGGAGGCAACATCGACGGACCCTCTGCCGGTGCCGCCATTACCGCAGCCATTCTCTCTGCCCTGGAGAAAATTCCTCTCCGCCAGGACTACGCTGTCACAGGGGAAATTTCTCTTTCCGGAGACATCAAACCGGTAGGCGGAGTCTCCGAAAAAGCCTTCGGCGCCCGGCAGGCCGGCATGAAAGGTATTCTCATCCCGGAAGACAACAGGACAGACATCGACCCGAAA
>NZ_JBJEXP010000103.1:0-11316 GCF_051885895.1 Dialister sp.
ACGGATTAAGGGCCTATGGGCCCAGGGAGTTATGCAGTACCGCTCTGCTGTGGGCACTATGGGTGCTGTACAATGTGCTGCATGATTATAAAGAAAAGAGCAGAGCACCGGTAGGGGTGCCTTTCCATCGGGCGAAGCCCGGTTGTAAAGGTTTTCCATTCTGCGAAGTGGAATTACAAAGCTCATCGCCGCGAAACGGCGATACCACCACCCCCTCGGGGCTAAAGGCCGTCTGCCTTCTTCCTCCGCTTTTTTTCACTCTTCTGCCAGTGTCTCCAGTGCTTCCTTATTAAGGATTTGGATTTTCTTTCCTTTTCGGCGGATGATTTCTTTTTCTTCCAGAAGGCGGAGTTTGCGTGACAGGGTTTCAGGAGTGGTGCCAAGATAGGCAGAGAGGTCTTTCATTTTCATGGGTATTTCCAGGCCCAGACTTTCGTCGTGCTGGAGGAAGAGGCTCATGAGGTAGGCAGAGAGCCTGGTTTCTATTTTTTCCATTATTAGGAAGCGGGTCTGGTTTTCCGTATCTGCCATGCGCTGGGCGTACAGTTCCAGCAGTCTCAGCGACAGCTGCGGTGTTTTTTCAAGAAGAGCATTGAAGTCGCTTTTCCGAAGGAGGCAGGCGTCTGTTTCGGTGAGGGTGTCGATGTAGAGGTCCTGGGGTTTAGCGCCCAGAAGGGCATTGGCGCCTTCGTAGCTGCCGGGGGTAAGGAGACGGAGCAGCTGTTCTCTGCCGTTTCCGGATATCATGTAAACTTTCATGGAGCCTGATGCCACGATGATGAGGAGGGGATTTTCCCCGGGCTGCCATACGGTTTCACCTTTGCGGAAGTGACGGTGGATGATGAGGCTTTCTATTTGTTCCTGCTCCTCTTCTGTCAGGCGATTGAAAAGGGGAACGATAGATGTGCAGTGATGGTCTTTCATGAGATGTCCTTTCCTTTTTTATTTTATTATACATGGCAGGAAAGTTTTTTTCCTTTCTTGATATGTATCAATGTTTTAGATACTCCGTTTTTTTATACTATTTACAGATAAAGAAACAGGAGCTTACCAAGCTCAGGTATAGGAAGAAAGGATGATTTCTATGATTAACACAATTTCTGAAAATGAGGTTTTCAATCTGGCTGATAAGGTGGATTACAGGGATGGCGAATTTCATCCGCTGGTGATTGACAGCAATGATAAGGCAGAACATGTGCTGATGGCTGTGGATAAAGGGGTTCTCATTCCGGACCACAAGGCACCGTCGGATCTGATTTTCCAGGCGCTGGAAGGGGAAGCGGTGCTTCAGTATGAAGGAAAGGATATCAAGGTCAGGAAGGGGGATTTCCTTTTCCTCAGGAAGGGAGCCATGCATCATCTCCAGGCTGTGACGCCTTTCAAGTTTTCCATGGTTAGAATTTATTAAGAGGGGAGGCGGTGATGATAGTTATGCACAGGAAGAAATCCGGTGTAGGGAAAGTAGTTCTGGGGCTGGCAGCAGCAGCCTGGAGCCGCTTAAAGGTCTTGTGGAAGCGGATAGAATACCGGAGCTGGAGAAGCGGTTCCATAGGGTCATGGAACGCAGAAATTTCGATGTGAATGATGTGGCTGCAGGCCGCGAATATATCGAGGCTTATGTGCAGTTCTTCAAATTTGCGGAGAGAGAGGAGGAAGGATACGCTCATGGTGCGGCGGGGAATATCCATGAGATTTCCCATCATGCACATTCATCAGTAATTCCTTAAATCAGTGTTTTCGTAAAACGTACGGAAAAGGGACATAAAAAAACCGGCTTTCGCCGGTTTTTTCCATTTACAGCATATCCTTTTTCCACAGGATGAAGGTGGCCACCATGGTGACCAGGACACCTATGAGGATGACTCCTGCAAATCCCAGGGGTGCATCGGCCCAGGGAACAGGTACATTAATGCCCCAGAGGCTGAAAATCAGGGTGGGGATAGCCAGGATAATGGTAACGGATGTGAGGAATTTCATAATCTGGGCAAGGCGGTTGGAGATGATGGAGGAGAAGGAGTCCATCATGGACATAAGAATGTTGGTATAGATTTCCGCCATTTCCAATGCCTGCTTATTTTCAATGATTACGTCTTCCAGGAGGTCTTCATCTTCCTCGTACATTTTGAGAAGGGAGTGAAGAGGACTGTTGCGGAGACGCATGAGCCGTTCCATCACATTTTCATTGGCATGAAGAGCGAAGTTGAAGTAGGTCAGAGATTTCTGCAGTTCCAGCATACGGAAAAGTTCCTTGTTCTGCAGGGATTTTCTCACCTGGTTTTCAATGACATCGGTCTGCTTGTAGATCTGCTGCAGGAAGAACAGGAAGGATGAGGAGGCCTGGGAGAGAATCTGGAAAAGGAAACGGGTTTTCTTATAGGTCTGGAAGGAAGCAAAGGAGTTATTCAGAAATTTCTGGATTACGGAATTGGATTCCAGACAGACAGTCACGAAAAACTGCCGGGTAATGAAGATGCCGAGCGGCAGGGCGTCGTAGGCATCGGTTTCCAGTACCACCGGCGTATTGACTACAACAAAAATATAGTCATCTTCCAGCTCCACGTGAGACCGTTCTTCTCTATCCAGTGCGGTCTGCAGGGAGTCAACGGGAATCCCGGTCAGTTCATTCAGCTTGTTCAGTTCATTCGTATCCGGGGCGGCGCAGTTGATCCAGGACCCTTTTTCCAGCTGCTCCAGCGGTACCTCGCAGAGCAGGTGATTTTCGTTATGTTTGTAAGCCCGAAGCATAGGCGCGCCCCCTTTCTTTTCTACACATTTTACTATAGTCAGAAAAGCCGGTTCTGTCAATTATTTTACAAGGAGTTGACATAGGCACTCATTCGGATTGGAGGCCTGCAGTTACGGCACAGAAGAAACCGGGCATAGAAAAAGCAGGACTCCCGGAAAGGGCTGGTGAAATGGGATCATATAATCCCATTTCATCCGTGGTTTCCTGAGAGCCCTGCTTTTATAAGTAATTTCTATGTGCTGACTGAAGAGAAATCAGTCTTTCAGATAGGGCACAATAGCGGCGCAGTGAGGCATGACAGTAATGGTATAGTCTTCCTTTCCTTCGTCTTTGAGGATTTTCTGTGCCAGCTGCCAGGCTTCTTCTACGGTGGCTACCGGGGTCTGGTTGGTCTTTTTAATGGCCTCGAAGTTTTCCGGCTTGGTCACCAGAATGATATGGTAGCGGTGGGTCATGCAGAAGAGGTTGAAGGCCACGAAGAAGGGAATGGTGAAATGGTGGCGCAGGGCTTTTTCCATTTCTTCTTCCGTATCGTACTTGAAGCTGCCCATGTAGGCCGGCGGTTCATAGATGTCGCTGGCTTCCATGATGGCAATGATGATGCCCCCTTCTTTGGTGACTACATCGGAGGGGTCATAGCATTTGCAGCCCTGGTAGAGGGATACGTCCTTCGGGTATCCGCCGGCGCAGGCAAAGGCTACGTCGCATTTGGCCTTGAAGGGAACTTTCTGGATACGGTATACGATTTTGGTGCCTTCCAGCCAGGCTTTGTAGGGATCGCCGCCCACCATGGCACAGATTTTTCCTTCGGAGTTGATGATGGAATGGACAAGGAAGCAGGGTTTAATCATGTCGCAGGCTTCCTGCATATCATCGGACACGGGATTGTCCTTCAGCAGGGTGGAGCGGGTTTTCGGGTTGATGCCGCTTCCGAATTTTTCACCAAGAGCATGGCAGTGGTTGATCTGGATGGTATCATCTCCTGCCACGCCCGGAAGGATCAGTTTCCGTCCGCCGCCGTAGCCGGCAAAAAGATGGGTGGTAATGCCGTCGATAATGATGACCTTGTCTGCTTCTACCACATGTTTGTTGATCCACACAGGGGTGCCCAGTTTGGTATCGCCTACATGGACCAGTTCATCTTTATTCATGCAGTGGTGCTGGTAGAGTTTCACCCGTTTTGTCAGTTCTTCGCCTACCACCATGATATCTTCTTCCGGTGTCTGTTCCCGGTGGGTGCCCTGGGCAAAGAGGATGCAGATATCTTCGTCGGGAATGCCTGCCAGGTTCAGTTCATTCACCACATAGATGACAAACTGGTCGGAATGGTTCCAGATACGGGTCACGTCGGCGCATACGATGCAGACTTTGTCCCCCTTGGAAACCAATTCCTGCAGCGGTTTTGCACCAATCGGATGGCGCATGCAGTCAATGGTGGCTTCCTTCACGTCACAGGCGGGCGTGGGATTTCCTTCCAGAACATCAAGGATGTGTTCTTCCGGCAGTTTTACTTTCTGTACGGTATGGCCGAAACCGAATTCAAATTCTCTAAGTGCCATAATAAGTCCCCCTTTGCTGGCGGGCAGAAGGATGAAATGATCCTGCCTGCAGAGAAATTATAGTGATTTCTTTTATTATAGCACTGCCCGTTCTTTTTATATGTTTCAAAAAAAGCATAGAAGAAAAAAATGTCATACATCGGTGAGATAATAGAAAAGCCCAAAGGCTTCCTGCCGGTGATACGGACCGGTGCAGGGTAAAGGCCTGCAGGCGCTCAAACAGGCCATGTATATGCTTTCTTAATATTTGATTATGTAATAAATGCAACTGCGCTCTATTTTTGATGATTCTTTTCTATTGGACTCCACTGAAAAATTATATGATAATGAAAGAAACATGTTCGCAATATCAGCTTCAGGAGGCAGTGCTTTTTACAGGGGGATGCGGGTCTGCGTTTCCCGGGACAGTTTTCCCTGGAAAAGGCGCCCTGATCCGGTGTGTTTTCTTCACGGGAGGTGGATTCTATGATTCATGTGGCCGTAGTGAGTGACCATCCGGATACCACAGATATGATCCGAAAGGTGTGCGGGCAGTTCATGAGAGATCGTCTGCTGGATCTCAGCTTTTTATCCTATGAGAACAGCTATGTATTCCTGCAGGAAGTGGAAAACAGAAAGCGGTCCTTTGAAATTGTATTTCTGGATACGTCCGTCCGGGGTAAAAATGCGGTGGATACGGCAGAGGTGCTGAGGGATATGCCGGAGGACCCTGTCCTCATTTTCCTCTCCACCACAGAAGGCTACTGCATGGATGCGTTCCGCATGGGAGCCGTTCATTATCTGCTGACACCGCTGGCGGAAAAGGATGTACAGGAAGCGCTTCAGCGGGGCATGTCTGCCCTGGAGCGGAACTGGCATAAGAAACTTTCCTTCCGGATGGCGGAGGATACGGTGGTGATAGAGCTTTCCACCCTGGAAGCGGTGGTGAGCGACGACCACCATCAGATATTCTGTCTCACCGACGGGAGACAGCTGGAGGTCAGAGGACGGATAGGACAGATCCGGGAAAGGCTGTCTGACTGTTCCCCCTTCCTGTTTCTTTCGCCCTGCCGGGGGATTCTGGTCAATTGTGAGGAAATCGCTGCAGTGAAGGCAGACCGGGTCGTATTGAAGAGCGGCCGGATCCTTCCTGCGGCCAAAAGAAAATATACGGAATTCAAAGTACGTCTGGCCCGCTATCTGGGAAAGGAGGATTGGGATGAATAGCCGGTGATGTCAGATGATTCTTTCCATATCCATAAGATTGGACATGGACTTTTCTTAGACGGAAGCGATGATTTGATGTCTGCAGAGGAATGACCGCTTCCGCCGGAAAACAGGGAAACAGAAGAATTTCCATTTCCTGCCTTTCCGGACGACTGCAGAGAGAGGACCGATGCAGAGGCTGTCTTCCGGAGAAAAGCGGACTTGCGCCTGACGGAGGGAAAGCCTGGAGAAATCGGTATTTTCAGGAACCGGGGCGTGGATTCATTGGGAGAGGCGTATTTTCTGCAGCCCATCGCATCTGCGCTCCTTGAAAGGACCTTCAGGGGAGTAACAAGCTATGACAGGACATAGAAAGAAAAGAAAAAAGAAGGGATTCATGCTTCTGGAATTGATTATTGTGGTGGCCATCATCGGTATTCTGGCGGCAGTGGCAGTTCCTAATCTGACCGGACTGACGGATGAAGCCAAAGCTGCAAGGATCCAGTCGGATCTGTCTGCCATGGGAACGGCGGCAGAGGTGTACTACGTGAAGAACGGCGCCTATCCTGCAGCGCTGGATAACCTGGTGGGAGACGGAGATGAGGGATATCTGAAGAAAATCCCGGAACCCCCGGATAAAACAGTGACTTATGAACTTAAAGCAAAAGGGGAAATTGTAGCGTCCTTCAAAGGGAAGACCTACTCTTCCTACGGAACCAGTACCAAAGCTACATAAAGGGAACCGGCAGGCCGGCTTTCCGGTACGGGAGAGTGTTATTTGATCAATAAGGAAGCGATGATACAAAGGGGATTGGACCATGCCTGCCTTTTTTGTTGTGCAGAAAACAGGCTGTATGAACCGCAGGCCGCAGAATGGGTTCCATGAATGCAGAAGCCTGCGAAATCGAATATTCCATGAATCAGCGCTTTCTTACCGGCAGCCTTTGCAATGCATGAGGAGACAGTGATGAAAACGGCGGAAGCGGAAGGAAAATGCTCCTGGGACCGGCTTTGGTCTGATAGGAAATGGCTGGCTCTCTGGCTGGCGGGTTCTGTTTTGTATGCCTGCCTGCTCGGGCATGGCTGGTATTTTCTTTCCCCCGCCGTTTTTATCGTGCTTCTTCTGCTGCCCGCTGCAGAAGACTGGCAGACCGGCTATATTTCCGACGGGTGGAGCTTCCTCCTGGCATCATGCGGTTTGATGACCGCTTTCTGGCAGCAGGATATGAAGAGCAGTTTTCTGGCAGGGATTCTTACCTTTTCCCTGTACGGGCTTATCCATATCATGGCAAAGGAATCGTCCGGCACCGGGGATATATTTCTGTCCGCCGGTGCTGCCTTCTGGCTGGAACCGGTATCCTGCCTTCTTTTTATCTGGTTTTCCGCTCTGACGGCGGCGCTGTTTCTGGCTGTTCCGCTCCTTCTGGGGAAGAAGAGTCTTCAGGAAGAAGTGCGGTTCGGCCCGTTTATTGCCCTGGGAGGGATGATGGCCTATGGATGGCAGGAAATATGGGGCCTTTCTTTCCCGCCGGCCTGGTTTCCTTTTGGCTGAAACACTGGTGGTGCTTCTTCTTTTTTCCCTGGCCGCCGGACTGGCTTTTCCATGGCTCTGGGACTGGCAGGAAGAAAGGAAACTGGATATGGCGGCGCAGACACTGGCATCGGCCATTCGGGAAGCGGAAGCCCTTTCCAGAAATGATACAGGCCGTTTCGGAAATACGGCCAATGAATACCATTTTTTATGCCTTCCTGATGCAGAGGGCGGAGCCGTTTATTATACCCGGAGGGGTGTAAACCGGATGGAACCGGAAGGAAGGCTCCCCTCCTCCGTCCGCCTGTCTGGCAAACTGGATCTCACATTCCGCAAGGATTATGCAGGGAAAGGAAATACCTATTCCATGTACCTCATGACCAGAGACGGAAAGTACAGGAGGCAGATTACCGTGGCCATGTATACAGGAAGGGTGCGGGTAGAATAGGAGCATAAAAAGCGGGAAAGTATTTCCGGACACGGAAAAGGGGCGCCTCACGGTGCAATCGGGAGCCGGACACCCACGCCGGATCTCAGGCCTGTCAGCCCTTATTAGAACCTTCCGCACCCTTTGGGTGCTGAATCTTTTTCAAAAAGGAGGTCCTATGAAACGGAAAGGATTTCTTCTTCTCTGGGCAGTATACGCCATGGCAGCGGCAGGTATTCTGTTATCAGGGACGGCGCTCCTGATGCATACGGCCCTGGACTGGGAGGGAAAACGGGAGACCGCTTTGGAGGAGACTCTGCTGGCCCAGGATATGATGGAGAGGGCCAAATATTTCATCCGCTTCGGCCGGGGCACCATGCCCTCTTCCGGAGAGGTCATGAGGAACGGAAAGCCCTATGAAGTGGAAATCAGGCGGCAGGAGGAAATCATTCAGGATATTCCCATGATCCGTCTCCGGTGCCGTGTCAAGGGACAGGGAAGCGAAGGCTTTTTCCTGGAGACCCTGGTGGAGGGCCGATCATGAAATCAAGAAAGGGCATGATCCTGCTGGATGCACTGCTGGCACTTCTTCTCCTTTCCGCCCTGGCGGCGGGGATTTTCCCGCTGGCCGGAGCCTGGATGGCCGCTGTAAGGCAGGGGATGATCCGTACCAAAATGGAGGAGACCGGTCTTTTTGCCATGGATTTCATGGTGGAAAAAATCAGAAACAACCGCCGTCCCATGGCCGCAGGGGGAATCCGGGACAGCCGGTATGACTATACGGCAGTGACGGAAAGCGGGCAGGACGGCACCTATCGTTTTTTTGTGGACAGGGAAAAGCTGAAAATCAGGCTTTACAACGGCCTGATCCAGCCGGTCACCGGCGAATATACGGGACCGGAAGAACTGGCTTTCCTGCCGGGGAAGGAGACTCTTTTCCGGCAGGAGGAGGCGGGACCTCTCCGGATTTCCTTTATCCTGCACCATCAGATGAGCCGGACGGACAGGGAGTATGAAACGTCCGTCATTCCCTATGCCGATTTTTACCAGAAGGGGAAAACCTATGAATAGGAGAAAAGGAAGCCTGACCCTGCCGCTGCTCCTTTTTCTGACAGCCCTGCTTACTCTTTCCGCCGGTTTTATTTCCTGGCAGGGGCGGAGCCGGGAATCCCTGCTCCGCTATCAGAAGGGGCTGGCTTCCGTCTATGCTGCAGAGAGCGGTGCCGGCTGGGCGCTGGCGGCTCTTGCCCGGGGACAGGAGAAAAAGGAAATTTCTTTTACGGTTAATGAAAGGACCGTGCACGTCTCCTTTCCATCGGATGGGGAGATTTTATCCATGGCGGAAGATGAGCGCAGAGACTACCGGCGGTATGTGAAACTGACCTGCAGCGTGGAAGAAGCGGAAGGGAAGAAAAAAATCACTGTGGAGGATATCAGAAGTGACAGATAGGAAACGATGGATACGGAAAATCAAGGCCCATCCTCTCTGGAAAAAATGGAAGGACTGGCGCCATCCCTGCATGGTCTGCGTGCTTTTGGACGGAACACTCCAGGCGGCAGAAATGCAGGAGGGAAAATTCCTTTCCGCCGCTTCCGCCGAAATGGATGAAATGACGGCAGAGGGAGCCGCCCGCGCTTTCCGGACACTGGAGGAAAAAGGACTGCGCCGGAAGGATATCCTTCTGCTGGTCAATTTCCCTGACCTGCGGATCACCGGCAGAAAGTATCCCACCATGACGGAAGAGGAAATGGAAGAAACCATGTACTGGGAGGAAGACCGGATTTTCCGCACCGAGGAACCTCTGTCCCTGGGATATCTGGTGACGGGCCATACACCGGAAGGCTGGGAAGTGCACGTGGAAGCGGTAAAAAAGGAGACGCTGGCGCTCTGGGAAAAGGGAGCCCTTCTGGCAGAAAAGCAGATCGTGCAGGCGCTGCCCGTAACCGCGGTACCGCTGGAGGAGAAGCCTCATTTTATCCTCTATGGAAGACACGGCTCTGCCATCCTCCTCTTTCGAAAGGGACCGCTCTTTCGGAGCCGTATCCTGAAAAAAGAAGACGGCAGGGAAAAAGCGGCCCTTTTTATGAAAAACTGCCTGGCCCATCTGCCGGCGGAAAAAGCGGACTGCTTCTTTATTCCCATGGCGGACTGCGAAGCGGCGGCCTCTGCCTTCTGGAAGGAGGCGCTCAGGAAAGCAGCAGAAGATATCAAAGAGGAAGAGGAATGCCTGCAGGAGGCGGTGACTCTGGTGGAGTCCCCTTTTTCCGGTATGCCCGGTCCCTGGCATGATATGGCCCCTCTTCTGCGCCGTCTGCCGGAGGGCAGGCTCTTCCTGCCCCTGACAGAAAAGAAGCCGTCCTTCCTTACGAAGGAAAACCAAAAGCTCCGGGCTGCCCAGGGGATCTGCCTGCTGGGACTCTGTTTCTTCCTGCTGGCGGGAGGAGAGTACCTTTCCGCCGGCAGCCGCCTGGCAGACCTTCGGCAGGAAGAAGCCGGACTGAAGCCGGAAAAGGAGCGGATGCTTCTGGCCAGGGCGGACAGGGAAAGAGAACGGGAGCTGAAGGAACTGCTGAAGGAATTGGAGAAGAAAGACGGGCAGTGGGAAAAAAAGCTGATTCTTTTAGGCGAAGCGGTACCTGCAGGCGTCGTCCTTTCCTCCATTAAGCAGAACGGAACGGACCTGGACATCAGGGGCACCGCCCTTTCTCCCGAGCATCTCAGTCTGTTCCGCAATTCGATTTCCTCCTCCTGGTCCGCCCCTGTGCAGAACGGAAAGCGGCAGGCCGATCCTGTCACCGGACTGGTGGATTTTACCATTTCCCTGAAAGGAGACAGCCATGGCGGACTGGAAAAGAAGACTCAATGACCGGGCATATACTGTCACATTTCTGCTGCTGGCCCTTTTCTTCCTGCTGGGCGGAGGTTTTCTGAAGCTGATGGCGGCGGAAAAAGAAAATCTTTCCTCCGTCCTGGAAAGAGAAAACAGAATGGTGAAAGCCTTTTCCACCCGTCCGGCAGCGCCCTCTTCCCGCCCTTTTCTGGAAAACCTTTTTCCCGCCGTTTCCTCCCCGTCCCTGCTGGCCTCCCTGGAAGCAGCGGGCCTGTCGGTGGATTCCATAACAGAAGAACAAAAAGAAGAGGAAATGGGAATATTTCATATTTTTCATGTTTCCGGTACCGGCTCCTATGCCCAAATCGTGCAAACCTTTGATATAATAAAAGGCAAAGAAAGATGGAGTGCCGTGAATCTTAAAGAATTAAAGCGCTCGCCGAAGGGGCTGGCCTATGAAATGGAGATTCGGACATTCCAAATCCGAGGTACCTATGAAGAAGAGAAATATAGTCCTCATCGGCCCTATGGGCACAGGGAAGAGCCGGGCGGCAAAAATCCTCTCTGACGGACTGGAATGGCAGCTGGCGGATACTGACCGGATGATGGAAAGAGAAACCGGAAAGAAAATAGCAGATTTTTACAAGGAAGCAGGGCCGGAGGCCTTTGCAGAAAAGGAAATGCAGGTCATCAACCATGTGCGCTACTACCATGAAGCGGTAATCGCCATGGGCGGCAATTATCCTATGACGGAGGAGAAGTTCCACCTCCTTTCCGAATACGGCCTGATGATCCTTCTCTATGCCCGTCCCTTCCGCCTGGCGGAACGGGTACGGCGCCGTATCGGCAAACGGCCTACCATGGACTACTCCGACGTAGATGGCTACGTGCGGCAGATGCTCCGCAAATGGACAAAATGGCGGGACCGGGTGGACCTTGTCATCAATACCACCAACTGCCATCCGGAGCAGACAGCGCTCCTGATTGCCCGCTATATTGACCAGCATCATGTCACCTTTGCAGAACGAAGGAAATAA
>NZ_JBJEXP010000103.1:11416-25631 GCF_051885895.1 Dialister sp.
ATATTATGGATAAACTGGCAGTTCTGACCAGCGGCGGTGATGCGCCGGGCATGAATGCAGCGGTGAGAAGCGTAGTACGCACCGCATTAAGCTATGGAAAGGAAATTTACGGCATTTACCGCGGCTATTCCGGCCTTCTGGATGACGATATGGTTTCCATGGCATCTTCTTCCGTAAGCGGTATCGTCCTCCACGGCGGCACCATGCTGAAAACGGCCCGCTGCAAAGCCTTCTTTGAAGAAGAGAACCAGAAGAAGGCCGTGGATATCCTCCGGCGGCGGGGCATTGAAGGGCTGATCGTCATCGGCGGCGACGGTTCCATCCAGGGTGCTGAAAAGCTGTCCCGCCTGGGCATGCCTACCATTACCCTGCCCGGAACCATCGACAATGATATGCACGGCACCGATGAAACCATAGGCCATGACACGGCTGTGAATGCCGTAGTGTCTGCCGTAAGCCGTATCCGCGACACGGCATCGGCCCACAACCGGGCGGCCATTATCGAAGTTATGGGACGGTTTGCAGGAAATATTGCCCTGGATGCAGGACTGGCTTCCGGTGCGGAATATATCCTGGTGCCGGAGGTCCCCTTCAGCCGTGAAAAGCTGGCCAGAAGCCTGAAGCTGCAGATGGAAGCAGGAAGAACAAACAGCATTATCATCTGCGCAGAAGGTGCGGACGATGGAAGGGCTCTGGGAGACTGGCTGACCGAACGCACGGACATTGATATCTGCACTACCATCCTCGGCTTCATCCAGCGGGGCGGACAGCCCACCGCCAGAGACGGCATTCTGGGCTCTATCCTGGGCGCAGCTGCCGTGAAGGCCATGCTGGAAGGAGAAACGGACGCCCTGGCAGGCATGAAGCAGGGCCGGGTGCGGATTATTTCCTATGAAGATGCCAAAAAGGAAAAAGAACCGTTCCATCAGAAGCTGTATGAGCTCTCTGTCATGCTGGGAGCGGCCCAGCAGAGCGGAGATATCCGTGAAACAGGATTGTAAAAGAAAAGCACCGGCCAGGCCGGTGCTTTTTTTATGCCGATAATAGAAGGGAATAAATTTCTGCATTCTCAAACGCAGGGAAGCAGAGAGTTCAAGGCGCTGTAGGAACTTCGCCCTTTGAGCCTCTGAACCCGGGTGGCAGATCCGCCGCTCCTTTTATCAGTGGCGGATCATCTTCCCTTTCATATGAATCCCCGGCTGTCCGGGAATGTAAATATTTGTCCACACCTCCAGGGTGTTCCAGTTCTGTACATGCACTACGGCAATGCCTGCATTTTCCTGCCAGTGGACCATGTAAACGTGATCGGCGATTTCTTCCGCCGTAAAGGGCATGGTATCGGCATAGCCCTTATTGCTGCCTTCCGTCTGGGTAAAGGTGAGGGTTTTGTTGTCCTTGAATTCCACATCAAACACAGCAGAAGGCGAGAAATCCATGATCACGTGGTGGCCGATGCCGGGATAGAGGTCTTTTCTGGCCCAGGGTTCTATGCCGGTAATGACCCGGGCACCGAAGGCAAGGGTGTCAGCGCCGGTGAGATCAGGATATTTTTCACTCATGATGGACACGATGGCATCCGCCGTTTTGCCGCTGGCCAGAGCCTCCCGATAGCACTTGAGATATTCCAGGGTGCAGTCCAGGATGGCAGGATCTCCGCCGGATTCTTCTTTATAGTGATGGCTGGCAATGACTGCTGACGGGGAAAGGGCTTTCATGGATTCTACCTGGCTGATCCATTTGTCCAGTTCATCCAGCCCTTTGGTATCGGCCATCCAGGGATGGCTGTCTTCTGCCAGGGACACACCGCCCAGCACTGTTTTTTTCGAAGGCACATAGAGGAAGCTGTGCATTTCATCGTCCGGGCAGGTGACGATGCGGATTTCCTGTCCCTCCAGCAGAGGCAGCGATTTGACTGCTTCCGGCAGAATGAAACGGGAAGGTGCATCAGGACCCAGCGGTTTTTTCCATACGGCCAGCTTGTCATTCATGCTGGCGGATATCATCCAGGCCGTCTGGGCGGTGGAAAGGATACGGGCCTGGGGAAAAGCGTCGGCCAGCACGTCCAGTCCGAAGTAATAGTCCGGGTCAAAGTGGGAAATATATATGACTTTCAGTTCCCTGCCTGTCTTCCGGATAAGATCCACCAGTTCCTCCGCATACTGTTTCTGGAACTGGGCATCTATCAGAAAAGCTTCCTTTTCGCCGGTAATCAGGGTAGAGGTCACGTCAAAAATGGCTTTGGAGCCGGGATGGTAGATCTGGAATGAAAGAGACATATTATTTTCCTCCTTTGGTCAGAGAAAGGCCGAAAGCATATCCGGTCATGGAAATGGAGCCCAGGTTCCGGACCTGGTTGAACAGACAGGGCTTCTCGCCGGCTGCGGCGCCCAGAGCATAGAGAAGAGGCAGGAAATGGTCTGCCGTGGGAGCGGCATAGGCGCTGTCGGGATGGTCCCGGTAGGAAATGATTTTTTCATCGTCCCGCATCGTCATCGCAGAAGTAATGTATGCATCGAAGCGGTCTGCCTCAGGAGAACCGCCTTCGTTATCCCATTCCACCCGGGAAAGATTGTGTACGATATTTCCGCTGGCAAAAATCAGGAAGCCTTCCTCCCGAAGAGGCGACAGAGCCTGCCCCAGCTCATAGGACGACCGGGGAGAGCAGTTCCTGTCAATGGAAAGCTGTACTACCGGAATGGAAGCATCGGGAAACATATGAGAGAGCACGGTCCAGGTGCCATGGTCAATCCCCCAGTCGTCATTGATCTCTGCCGAAGGTAAAAGACTCAGCACCCGATCGGTGAGAGGACGAAAGCCCTTCGGCTCATACCGTACTTCATACAGCTCCCTGGGAAATCCGTACATATCATATACCTGGCGGGGAGAAGGGCTGGACTGCACATAGCTTTTCCCGGTGTACCAGTGGGCTGACAGAGACAGGATGGCCTTCGGCCTGCCGAAGGTCTCTATGACTTCGTTTCCCAAGCGATTGAAGGTACGGGTCAATTCATTCTTCTCCAGGGCAATCATGGGACTGCCGTGTCCTGCAAAAATAACAGGCATTCTTTTCATGACATCATCTCCTTGTGGTGTACTGGCGTTCCGGCGGAATAGCGGGCCGGTTCAGAGGGAGTATGACAGGCGGCCTGTAAAACCCTGCGCTGTCAGGTGCTGCATCAACCCTCCGCCCTGAAAGGGATGTCAAACCTTACAACCTTCTCCTCTAAATCCGGGGCGGCGCCGCTGCTCCCTGCACGGTATACTTTTTATACTTGCTTTTATTATATGACCGATATAAAATAGCTGACAAGAAGGATATTTCCCTTGACCTGGTATGAAAAACTTGCGTAATAGGAGGAAATCATGGAAAATCAATTATTCGGCGTCTGTCCCTATGTCACTGCCCAGAAGCTGCTGCAGGGAAAGTGGGCCATCCTCATTCTTCATGCTTTGAGTGAAGGCACAAAACGGTTCAATGATCTGGAACGGGAGATTCACATTACCCATGCCACCCTGTCCTCCCAGCTGAAATATATGGAAAAGGAAGGCCTGGTCAATCGCAGGGTGTATCCCGAAGTGCCTCCACGGGTAGAGTATTCCCTCACCGCCATGGGCCGCCGGTTCACGCCGGTTCTGCAGAGCATACGGCTGTGGGGAGAAGAGTACATAGAATTTCTGAAGGAAAACAGAAAATAAAAAGCACGGCCATCCTTTATGGATGGCTGTGCTTTTTTTGTGGATAAATGAAAGAACCGCCGGTGTTACCAGAGTCCCGCCGCTTTCATCTGCTGCCGTACCCTGTCTTCCGGTATGGAGAAATCGCTGCCGAAAAGTTCATGGGTCACATATTCCGGTTCCACGCATTCGATAATCTGCCGGGCAGCATCCGTTTGAAAGGGACGGTGCTGGTCAATGGATATGATGTGACGGCTGATAACTTCCGGTGTAATCACGGCAGGAGGCCTGCCGCTCAGGCTTTTCCGGTAGGCGCCGGAGAGGGAGCAGCTGAGGTGAATGCCTTTGATAAGGGATTTCATGGATCCCAGCCGTTCCACCACATGGCATACATAGCGGGCACCGTCTGCCTCCGTTTCCAGGTCGGGGTTTGTATTCATGAGATGGCCCGTATCCAGCATGATGCCTGTATTGTTTCCGGGAAGGAGGCTGAAGAAATAGTCCACTTCCTCCGGTTTCAGGGTATAAAGACCGGGCCAGAAAATATTTTCAAAAAGGACCTGCACCGTATCCGGAATTTCACGGGCCACAGACCCATATACCTCAGCCGTCGCCTTCAGAACATCCCTGTCGGAATAGCGGAAACGGCCGGTCCATATTTCATCCAGGGAACAGTGCGCCACATGCCACACCAGATAGGCCGGATGTTCCGCCAGCGCTGCTCGGATATTTCCCCGTATCTGCTCCTTCCAGGCATCTACCGTGGTTCCGCCGAAGGTATCTGTCAAAGATTTTTCCGTAGGGAAATCCTTTCGGCACAGCTCACGATTTCCCAGATAAAAATTCATCCAGTCAGGCCAGTAGGCCAGATGGCAGCCTACGGTCATGCGATCTGCCGGTTTCTCTGCCGCTTTCGTGCCGTATATCAGGTTTTCAATGCCGTCCAGATGGAGGCTTTTGACAATTTTTGCAATGCTTTCTTCCCGCTCATCGGGCATCATGTAATGACTGACGGACTGTTTCACGCTGTGTCTCCTGTCTGCCGGGATTATACCCGGCTGTTTTGTCCTGTTTCCTTTTTACTATACCACGGATCCGCCATGAATGGATTCCGGAAACATTTTTCAGCAGAAAAAGGCCGTGGATTTCTCCACGGCCTTGTCTCAGACGCCCTCAGGCATCGGTGAGATCTCCGGTTTCTACTCTGCGGATCCCGTTCAGGGGAAGGGAAGAGAGACCGGCCAGGGCAGTGCCTGCGTCCAGAAGCTGCTGGTCGGTGGCATCAAGCCTGATCTGTCCCAGGGACATGCTTTTCACTGCGGTTTTACCGGAAGCGGTGGTGCCGTTGTCAAAGCGGATCTGAAGTTTTACACCGGAAATGACTTTTGCTGCTGCCATGATATCCTGTCCTTTCTATAAAAATCCTACGCCAGTTCTTCGGAAGAGGTGGTAATGACGGTGGCTTTTTCCAGTTCCGTCACACCTGCGCCTGCACTGGTGACAAGGACAGGAATCAGCTTTGCGGCGGCTGCCTTCGCTTCATCCAGAGTCACATTGTCCCTGGGGCTGGACAGAGTGATGGTCATGGTGGACCTGCCGTCGGTTTTGAATACGAGTGCCAGATTTTTCATGCGGTACATCCTTTCTGAAACATGAGGGAAACGACAGAGAAGCCTGCAGAGGGCGTCTCCCGGGCCGGCGCTTCTCTTTCCGCCTCTCTGGTTATATAGTCACGGGGAGAAGCAAATAGTCTCACCGGCTGAGAAGTGCAGATGGACTCATGATCCGGTTTTATTTCATCAGGAGAGCCGGCGCGCCGCGTTTTCCACGTCTTTTTCCGGCCTGTTTCTCCAGACAAAAACGGCACCCCTTTCCGGAGTGCCGTTTGTATATCCGATTTTTCAGATTTTATAATATTCCTTATACCATTCCGCAAACCGGCGGAGTCCCTGGCGGAGAGTAGTAGAGGGACGATAGCCGTAGTCTCTTTCCAGTGCTTCCGTATCCGCATAGGTAACCGGTACGTCACCGGGCTGCATGGGCACCAGTTTCTTATGGCTTTCAAAATCATACTCTTTGGGAAGCACTCCGGCCCGCAGAAGTTCCTGCTGGAGAATGTCCACGAAACGGAGCAGGTTTTCCGGACGGCCGCCGCCGATATTGTATACCGCATAGGGCGGAAGAGGCAGACCATCCTCCCCGTTTTTCTTCTCCGGCGCCCCCTGCATGACACGGATCACGCCTTCTACAATGTCATCAATGTAGGTGAAGTCCCGTTCGCAGTGGCCGTAGTTGAATATCCGGATGGTCTTTCCTGCCCGCAGCTTGTCGGTAAACCCGAAATAAGCCATGTCCGGCCGCCCGGCAGGTCCGTAGACCGTGAAGAAACGCAGGCCGGTGGAAGGAATGTTGTACAGTTTAGCATAGCAGTGGGCCAGAAGTTCATCGGACTTCTTGGTTGCCGCATAGAGAGACACGGGATGATCCACTTTATCCTCTGTGCTGAAGGGAACCTTGGTATTGCCACCATAGACGGAAGAAGAGGACGCATAGACCAGGTGCTCCACACCTTTGGCACCGCCGTCATAGGAATGGCGGCAGGCCTCCAGAATATTGTAGAAACCGATAAGATTGGACTCGATATATACATCAGGATTGGTGATGGAGTAGCGCACGCCTGCCTGGGCAGCCAGATTGACGACTACATCCGGATGCCATGTGCTGAAAATGCTCTTTATGCAGTCCCGGTCTGCAATATTTCCGCGGATGAAATGGTATTCACTGCCTTCTGCAGCAGCGGCTTCCTTTTCCAGCTCCTGCAGCCGGTATTCCTTCAGTGATACATCGTAATAGTCATTCATATTATCAATGCCGATGATACGGATATGGGGTACGGAAAGAAGCCGCTTCACCAGGTTGGCTCCGATAAATCCGGCAGATCCGGTAATAAATACAGTTTTTCCTTCCAGAGTAACAGATGTTTTCATGATATTCTCCTTTATGGGCAGAGTCTGACAGAAATTTCCTTCCCGCCGGACCGGCTGCCGTTTTTTCTTACGCCTTGTCCTTCAGATATTGAAGATACAGGGAAATCATTTTTCCGTACCGTCCCTGCATACGGGCGGTGCGGGCGGCCTGGTGAAGATTTTTGTGTCCCTTCGGGGGCACCAGGGGTACGTCTTTCCAGGGGGATGACTGCTGGATGGCGGCGTATTCCTTCACCACCGGCCATTCCTGCACCCAGCTGTGCCAGGGCTTGGCATGGCCGGCAAAATGGATGATGACCTGCCGGTGATAGTCTTCATTCACCGGCTGCTTTTTAAAGAGAGACTGGCGGTCCAGGTTATAGAGGTAATTGTATTTCTTTTCGATATACAGACATTTTCCATCCAGCATTTCATTGTGGATATCCTGGTCATGGTGGGACAGCCGGTTTCCTACCCGTTTTACATTTTCCTCTGCCCGGCGCACGATATCATCAAAGAGCCCTTCTTTCATCCACTGGTCAACGTGGATCAGCATCATGCCGGCATTGAAATAGCGTCTGGTATGCACCCGTTTCATCTGGAGCTGCTCTTTCCGGTCGGATACCACAGCCACATCCTTTCCCTGAAAATCAAGATCCCGCAGATAGGCAATGGAGCCGCGGCACATCATATCCCCGTCCAGGTACAGCACCCGGTCAGTCAGTGGTGCCAGTGTGGGTGCCACCAGGAAACGGTAGAAAAAGGCGGCTACACCGTCGGACAGAAGCAGGCTCTTGAAGGCGCTGTCATCAATGAAATGGACCTCTATGGGACTTTTCATGATTTCTGCCGCTTCTTCCAGCCGTTCCTTCTCGTTTTCTTCCAGGTGGTTCACAAAAAAGTGGTAGCAGATGGGCAGATCTTTGTTATGTGCATGCACGGTAAGTGCCACCATACCCATATGGGGAATATAATCTTCTGTGCCGGTGAGGGCAATGTGGAAATCTTCTTTTTCTATGTTTCTCCCCAGATGGAGGGTGTCGGTAATCGCATGGGAAAGAACGTTGCTCATGAATATCTCCTTATTTCATGGAAATCGGTTTTCGTAAAACGTCAAAATCAGTCCCTATTATTTTATCATATTTAAAGAGCCATTGATTCACAGACTGAAATTTCACAGATATTTATAGAACTTTGCTCCATTTCTCTGCAGGTCTGCTGCCCTGCAGCTTCTTTCCCTAATAGATCCCAAAGGGAAGGATGAAATGAAATAACAGTTACATCAGCATTTTCCTGAAAAAGTATTTCTGTCCAATCTGCTATAATAAAGGCAGAATTCCGAGGAGGAAAAGCCCTGCTTTCCTCATTCAGGACAAAGGAGCAGACCCATGAATCTTTTACTGGCAGATCTTCATAAATTTGCAGGCTACAGCGGCGGCATAGAGCATGTACTGTCCCGCATGGCCTTTGCCATGGCAGAGAAGGGATACCACCTGTCCGTGGTCATGGCCGATGAAAAGGAAGGCACCCCTTTTTATCCCTTTCCGGAGGACTGCCATTTTTACAATCTCTTCCATATGCCCGGCATGAAACCTGTCCATATGAGCGCCTGGGGAAAGGGGCTTAGAGAAGTGACCCGTCTCTTCAGCAAGGAAGGAGCCCGGGAGCGGAATTACCGGATGCTGGCTTCCGCCCTGCCTCAGCTGGAGCGGGTGATGGCATTGGAAAAGCCTGATGTCATTGTATCCTTCCGGGAACCTACCGGCCGCCTGCTGCTGGAGGGCCTCTCCACGAAGGTGCCGGTGATTTCCATGCTGCATAATGATCCCGATGAAATTTTTGCCCATGCGCCTTCCGGCGAAAAAAAGGCACTGGAACGAAGTGCCCGCATCCAGGCGCTGATGCCTTCCTTTATCCAAAAGGCGGAAGCGTATCTGGACTACCACCATTTTGTCTATATCCCCAATGCGGTGTCGATTCCTGCCCTGTCCGCTTCCCCCGGTATTCCCCGCAAAATCCATACCATTACCAATGTGGGCCGCGTTACAGGCCGCACCAAACGGCAGCACCTGCTGGCAGAAGCCTTTGCCCTGCTGGCGGCAGATTTTCCGGACTGGCAGGTTAATATCTGGGGCGATACCTATGATAAGACCTACGTGACTGCCCTGAAGGGCATCCTGAAAAAATCAGGCCTGGAAAACCGCGTCCATCTCCGGGGCACCACGAAGGACATGGCTTCTGTGTGGAAGGAAACGGATATTTTTGCTTTCCCCAGCCACCACGAAGGATTTCCTCTGGCACTTACGGAAGCCATGGGCGTAGGCATTCCGGCGGTGGGCTACCAAAGCTGCCCTGCGGTGAATGAATTGATTCATGATGGAGAGGACGGCTATCTGGCTGAGGACGGCGCAGCTCCTTTCGCCGAGGCCCTTCGAAAGCTGATGGAAGACGCCGAAAAAAGGAAAGTCTTTGGCGAAAAAGCCAAAGAAAATATGAAGCCCTTCGCCCCCTCTGTGGTGTGGGACCAGTGGGACAGGCTCATCCGGGAAGTGCATGACGAACAAAACGCCTCCCGGTAATATGCCTGTGCTGCATGAATCTGTTTTTCCCTGAAAAGAGAGGAAAGCAGCGGCATCTCCCCTGCTTTCCGCAAGAAAGGAAGCGCATGCTATGGATACGACCTGTATGGCGGCGGGGCTGTTTCCCCATCCGCCTGTCATGATTCCTGAAATCGGTGGAAAAGAACTGAAAAAAATAGCCCTGACCGTAGAAACGGAACAGCGGGCTATGAAGCAGATGGTGGAAAAAGGGATAGAAACAGTCATTATCATCTCTCCGCATAATATGTGTTTCTATGACGGCCCGGCCCTCTTCCTGGCGGATACCATTTCCGGCAATTTGGCCGCCTTCGGGCATCCGGGGATTTCCATGAGCCTTTCCATAGACCGCATGCTGTCGGAAGCCATCCTGAAAGAAGCGGGGCCGGTGATCCCCCTGCACCGGGTGGATCGGGAGGAAGCGGCCCGGTATGGGAAGAGCCTTTCCCTGGACTGGGGCACCTTTGTCCCCATGTACTACCTGCTGAAGGCAGGATTCCAGGGCAGAGCGGTTCTTCTGTCCCCCTGCTTTTCTCACTATGAAATGAATGAAATCCTGGGGGCCGCTGTAGAAAGAGCAGCCGCCCGGCTGGGAAGAAGAATCGGCGTCATTGCCTCGGGAGATCTTTCCCACAGGCTGACCCCCGATTCTCCCAACGGCTATACGCCCAAGGGCATTCTTTTCGACAGGGCCGTCATGGATGCCCTGAAACGGCGTGACAAAACGCCGCTGACCTCTATGACGCCCGATTTCATTGAAGAAATCGGTATGTGCGGGCTTCCGTCGGTATACTTCCTCTTTGGCATTCTGGGAAAACGAAAGGCTGATATGCCCTGCTTTTCCCATGAAGGCCCCTTCGGCGTAGGATATGGCGTCTGCCTCTACCTTCCCCAGCAGGAAACCCCAAAAGAAGAAATTCATGATGTACGGGTCCAGCTGGCAAAGGAAAGCATCCGCCATTTTCTGGAAAAGGGAACCCTCATGCATGCGCCGTTCTCCCTTTCTCCCGCCCTGCAGGAAAAGGCCGGCGTCTTCGTTTCCCTTCATAAATTCGGCGCGCTCCGGGGCTGCATAGGCACCTTCCTGCCCTGTTACAGAAACGAGGCGGAAGAAATCATTCATAATGCCAAAGCTGCTGCCTGTGAGGATCCCCGCTTCCCGCCTCTTTCTTCCTATGAACTGGAGGATCTCACCATTTCTGTGGATGTCCTTTCCCGTCCTGAACCGGCCGAACTGTCCGGACTGGATGCAAAGAAATACGGCATCCTTGTGGAAAACGGCAGCCGCCGCGGTCTTCTTCTCCCCGATCTGGAAGGGGTGGATACGCCGGCGCAGCAGATTGCCATTGCCAGAAGAAAAGCAGGCATTGGAAAGGAAGAACCGGTAAAGCTGTACCGGTTTACGGTGCAGAGGTATTTTTAAAGGAATGGCCGGAGAAAAGCGGCATCATGCCGCCAGGGTCCCGGTTTTCCGTTTTTTCCGTGGAGGCTCTTATGGAATGTGCATTATATGATCAGGAAGAAGGCGGCATCTGCCTCTGCCGCCTCTGTCCCCGCCGGTGCCGGATTCTCCCTTCCCAGAGAGGCTGGTGCCGCACCCGGTGGAATGACCACGGCCGGCTGAAGGCCCTTACCTATGGACTGGTCACATCGGCGGCCCTGGATCCCATAGAAAAAAAGCCGCTTGCCTGGTTTCATCCGAAAAGCCGCATCCTTTCCCTCGGAAGCTGGGGCTGCAGCATGAACTGCCTTTTCTGCCAGAACTGGGAAATTTCCCAAAGAGAGGAAGAAAGCAGGAAGGTTACGCCGGAGCGCATACTCCGCCTGGCTGAAGCACTGACGGCACAGGGAAATATAGGCGTTGCCTGGACTTACAATGAACCGACCCTTTCTTTTGAGCTGATCCGTGACACCGCGCCTCTGCTTCACCAGGCAGGCCTGGTCAATGTGATGGTAACCAACGGTTTTATCGGAGAAGAAGCGCTGGACCTGCTTCTTCCCCTCATCGACGCCTGGAATATCGACCTGAAGGGATGGGATCCTCTCTTTTACAGATCCATCTGCGGCGCATCCAGGGAACCGGTTCTGAAAACCATTCAGAAAGCACAGGCAGTTTCCCATGTGGAACTGACAAACCTGGTCATTCCTGAAGAAAATGATGACCCCGAAACATTTGAGGACATGGTGCGCTGGATTGCTTCGCTGAACAAAGATATGCCCCTTCATATTACCCGCTTTTTCCCCCGCTGGCGCATGATGAACCACCCTCCGACGCCGGTGGGCACTCTGGTTTCTCTGGGAAACATCGCCAGAAAATACCTGTCCCGCGTCAAAATCGGAAACGTGTCGGAAGAAGAACTTGCCGCCCATCACTGGGATAATGAGTCCTCTGCGGGATAAAGAAATGCCGCTCCGGCAGCCATTCTCCCGCCATGTACCGAAAAGTATTTTCACTGAATCGCATACCCTGCCTGATACAGAAAGAAGGAAACCCCATGATAGAAAAAATTCCGCCTAAAATCATTGAACATGCCAACGGTGGCAAAGGCCACATTATCCTCCAGCCCATTGCGGGACCGGACATACTGAAAGACAAATGCCGGACCTATTTGAAAGCCACCCTGGAGAAGGGATGCTCCATGGGTGTACATCAGCACAAAGGGGATGGAGAAATTTACTACATCCTTTCCGGCCACGGCCTGTATACAGATAATGACACCACCTATGAAGTGAAACCCGGCGATGCCATGTTCTGCAAAAACGGCAGCCGTCATGGGCTGGAAAATACGGGAGACGAAGACCTGGTCTTCATGGGCCTCATTATTTATGACAACTGAGTCAGCCACGCAAAAAGCAGCACCCTCATGGTGCTGCTTTTTTTTGGTATGCCGGATAAGCTGCTTCAGCGCTTTCCTGCCGCCTTACTTTCTGACACTGATTCTCTGACGGATATGATTTCCCTTTTCCGCTTCATCCACCAGGGCAATGGCATAGTCTGCATAGGAAATATAGCTTTCTCCCTTTTCATTGACTGTGAATTCTTCCCCTGCCAGAGTGTAGGAGCCGGTTCTCTTTCCTTCCGGATCAAAAACGGCTGCCGGACTGATATAGGTCCATGCCACATCATCCCTTTTGCGGAGTTCCTCCAGTGCCTGTCCCATGCCATTGGCTACCGGCAGATAGTCCTTCGGGAAATCGGGGGTTTCGGAAAGCTTCAGGCCATGGATCTTGTCCATATATAAGCTGCCTGCACCGCCTACCACCAGAAGCCGTGTCCTGCTGCCGGAAAGAATATCTGCCAGGTGCTTCAATGTAACGCTGTGCAGGTACATTTTCGCAGGATCCCACACTCCGAATGCATCTGCCACCACATCAAATCCTTCCAGATCCTCCCGGGTAAGGTCCATAATATCTTTCTGAATCACCTTTTTCGCTGTGGTTTTGTTTTCACTGCGGACAATGGCGGTGACATCCATGCCTCTTTTCAGTGCTTCCTCAACAATCAGTTTTCCTTCCTTACCGTTAGCTGCTGCTACTGCAATTTTCATCATTCATTTCTTCCTTTCATCAAAACATACATCAAATATTTGATGTAATTTACTTAGTTACAAGTATATTAGCATATTATATTTGTAACGTCAATAGTTACATCAAATATTTTTTTACAGTCTTTAGGGGTTACATGCAATTCCCTTTACCCTTCATGCAGCCGGTAAATCCGCAAGCTTTACGGCCGGATAGGAAGAAAGGATGCTCCTGCAGGAAGACAATGAAAAAACGAACCTGCAAAATGCAGGTTCGTTTTTAACAGGCAGGAAATTCGATTTCCCAGGCCTCAGCTCTTCAGGAACTGTCCCAGCTCCCGGATGGGAAGAGTATAAAGGAATCCTTCACCGATTTCCTTGATCAGGGTAATCTGGATCACATCGCCTTTGATTTTCTTGTCATGCTTTACAGCTTCATACAGAATGTCATAGGGAATGGTTGTAGATGTAGGCAGGGACAGAGACTTCAGCACGTATTCCAGGCGGGAAGTGGTGCCTCTGCGAGTCAGTCCTTCCAGTTCAGAGCGGCGGGTGATGAGGTACATGCCGATGGCTGTGGCTTCCCCGTGGGTAATTTCTGCATCATTATAGCGGAGGCACCGTTCAATGGCACCGCCGATAGTATGGCCGAAGTCCAGGATACGGCGCTCTCCCCGGGAGAAGGGATCGATTTCAACATAGTGGGCCTTGATGGCGCAGCAGCGGCGGATGATTTCCGGAAGCACCCGGTAAATATCCATATCCGACGATACCTGTTCGAACAGTTCAAACAGCGCCTTGTCAGCTACGCAGCCAAGTTTGACCGCTTCCCCCAGTCCGTTGTGGAAATACCGGCGGGGCAGCGTTTTGGCCATGCCGGGATCAATGAATACCGCCTTGGGCTGGTAAAAGGTGCCCACCACATTCTTCCCGGCGGGAATATCCAGATCCAGCGTGATTTTTCCGCCGATAGAACTGCCGATCTGGGAAAGTACGGATGTGGGGAACTGTATATAGGAAATCCCGCGGTGGTAGGTGGCTGCGGTAAATCCGGTAATATCTCCTACCACCCGGCCGCCCAGGGCAATAAGCGTATCACTGCTTCCCAGGCCAAAATCTACCAGAGCGCCGTATACCCGGCGCACAATATGGAGCGTGCGCGATTTTTCGCTGGAAGGCACCACGATCAGCTGAGTGCGGATGCCCGCTTCCTCCAGAGATTTTACCAGCCCCATGCCATACAGCTTATCTATGCCGTCTTCCGTAATAATAGCCGCTTTTTCCGCTCCTGTCAGATCCCGGATCGCAGGGCCCGCTTTCCGTACCAGTCCTGTATCAATCAGAATATCATAGGAGTCCCTGCCAAGATTAATATGAATTTTATCCATATCCGAATCACCTCTTTCAAATACTCTTAATTTATCTCTATTATACATCATAGATAAAAGAAAAG
>NZ_JBJEXP010000104.1:0-7358 GCF_051885895.1 Dialister sp.
AGTTTTCAAAGAATCATCGCTCTTCAAGCGACTTGATTATCATACCACGAATCGTCGCATCCTGTCAAGCACTTTTTTGAAGTGATTTATGGGAAGAACTTCATCGGGGCCGCCGCTCTCGCGGCGACAGGTATGATGATACCATGGATGCTGATTTGTGTCAACAGGTTTTTGAAATATTTTTTGGGATTCATTTGCGATGGGGCGGCGGTAGTCCCAGCAAAGATTCATAAGATACAAATGGTAGTGGAAGAAATTAAGAATGGAAATACAGAATGAAGAATAGCGGTGGTACCTTTTAAATAGGAGAGGCGCCATCTTTATAAAACCACACAACATAATAAGACAGAAAGGCAATGGCATCCATTTATTGACCAAAAGAACGATACCACAGTCTTAGGCTCTTTCAGAACCGTCACGCCTGAGAACCTCGGAGCCTGAAAGCTCGTTAATCGTAAGAACCTTTTGTCTTCTGCATCCTTTGCACCGGTATTTTAAAAAGAGCTCCCCGGTTCATAGAAGAGGTCTTGATTTCAAACATAAGTTCTTATATAATATTTTAAGAACTTATGTTCTTATTATGAGATGCACATAATATAAACCGGGCTTGGAACAAGGAATGCTGATTGAAAAGAAGATAACCGGAGGAGAAAAATATGGAACCTTCACAGATTGCAGCACTCATTCCCGTAATGAACGGCCCTGCCCAGGGCTGTATGGTGGTATATGACGATGGAAGGCGGTGCCGGCGTTTCTGCAGTGTGGAACGATACATCAATACGCTGGCTGCTTTTATGGGAAATGATAACCGGGCCTGCCGAAAGCTTTTCCGCGGCCGGCGGGGCACCGGACTCCTGCTGAATGACGGCAGTATTTTCGTACAGATCCGCATGGCGGAGAAGGCGCCTACCCTCGGCTATGTCCGTATGGATGCAGTCAGGAGCTTTTATACCGGAGACAATGGAAAATGCATACTTTCCCTTTCCTGCGGGGAACAGCTGGAAACAGGCTGGCGTCTGGAAACGGTGGACCGGCATATCCGTCTGGTCCGCCGTACCCTGGAAGGAAGAGAACTGCCGGAACTATAAAAGCTGCTTCATGCGTCCCGGATTCATAAAACGATAGCCATCACAACGAAAAAGCAGTCAAAAAGAGCAGCCCTCAAGGCTGCTCTTTCTTTGATTGATCCGTCAGTTATCTCTCAATGCCCGTTTCAGAATCTTGCCTGTGGCATTTTTCGGCAGAGCATCCATGGGAATGAAGCGGCGGGGGATTTTATAGCTGGCAATGTTTTTGGACATATGCTTTCTGAGTTTGTTTTCGTCAAAATCATAGCCGTCCTTCATGACAATATAAGCCCATACCGCCTGTCCGCGAAGGGGATCCGGATGGCCTACCACGGCACATTCCGCTACGCCTTCCACTTCGTAAATGCAGTCTTCCACTTCTCCCGGATAAATATTTTCGCCATTGACAATGATCAGGTCTTTGATGCGGTCCACAATATAAATGTATTGATCTGCGTCCATGTAGGCCAGGTCTCCTGTGCTGAGCCAGCCGTCTTCAGAGAGCACCTTTTTTGTTTCTTCCGGTTTGTTCCAGTAGCCTTTCATCACATTGGAACCTCTTACCATCAGTTCGCCCACGGTGCCCGGCACATAGGGGCCGCCGCCTTCCGTGCGGATATATGCTTCCACCCCCGGAAGCACAGGACCGCTGGTCAGGTACTTCGGCTTTGCACTGGGAAGGACGCAGACGACCGGAGAGGCTTCCGTCAGTCCGTAGCCTTCCTGTATGGGATGATGGAACCGGAAATAAAAGGCCTGGGATACAGGCTGGGGAATGGAGGCCCCGCCGGAAATAAAGGCATGCACCGTCTTCATCACCGACGGTTCGCCCCGCCGGGCCAGAAGATTGTACATGGGCGGCACCATAATGGCAATGGTTACGGAATGGTGCACAATCGCATTGATGATTTCCGTAGGACTGCGGGAACGGAGAATGACAATGGTAGAATGTGCATACAGCCCCGCATTGACTACCGTGGTCAGACCGTAGCAGTGAAACATGGGGAGTACGCAGAGGACCTTGTCCTCCGCCTTGAATACAATGCGGGAAATGAACTGTTCCACATTGCTCACCAGATTCCGGTGAGTCAGCATGGCTCCCTTCGGACTGCCGGTGGTGCCGGAGGTGTATACCAGGGCGCATACATCATCTTCCGTAAATTCCTTCGGGAATGCAGGAGCTTCCGGACAGGTATCCTCTTCCGCTCTGAAATCCAGGTCATGAATGTCAATGGAAGGGCAGGATACTTCCAGCGCTGTATCCGTTACCAGCAGCATGGCGCCGGAATCCTTGATAATGTAGTCCACTTCCCGGTCCACCAGGGAATTGTTGACAGGAATAATGATGGCGCCCAGACTTACCACTGCCAGATAGACATACACAAATTCAGGACGGTTGGCGGAATACAGAGCAACTCTGTATCCCTTCCTCACTCCCATATCATACAGACAGTTCCGGTATCTGCGGAGAGCCTGTTCCAGTTCTCCATAGGTGACGCTTCTTTCTCCTTCAAATACATAATGTGCAGGATCTGCCCCTTTGATCATTTCATGTAAAAACATTTCGCACCTCTCTAACATATAACAGTATCATTCTAGCAAAAAAACAGATTTCTTTCAAATTGGTGCCCTGCCGGGGGAAGGAGAGCATACAGAGAAAGCGCAGTTTAACCGCAAAGGATCCGGCTCCTTCGCAGGCTCCGGCACTGCGCTGTACCGGGCCGGAGGGGAGAAATGGACCGGAGGGCCGCTGTATTTCCGAATGCAGAAGGGACAGAAATTTTAAATTTCATCTTCGTTTATATTGTAAACTAAATAATATTTCTTACTTGACAAATAACAGTTAACAGTTTTACACTAAAAAACAAGAGCCGAAGTGCGATAACTTCGGAATATTTTATGCCCTTGCAGTTGACAATAATGCTATTGTAAGTTGACAAAAGGAGTGGTTTCGTTGCTGTATAGTGTAAAAATGCGTTCCAGTCTTGGAGGCCGCCATGGAGAGGGTGGCCGTCATATTTCCGGTGCAGAAAGAATCGTACCGGAAGACCAGGTGGAAGCGGATGTGATCGCCATGCTCCGCCGGGCCAGGACCCATGAACGGGGTGCCGCCGATTTCATTCAGGTGAAGGTGGAAGAGGTAAAGCCCCAGACCATTGCCTACTGTCCCATGATTCCCATTTACCAGATCAATACAAAGACGAAGGAAGAGGGACGCCAGGCAGCCAGAAGGGAGCTGATCCGCATCGGCGTCAGCAGAGAGGCTGTCAGAAGTGCCTTTTTCGAGCTGGAATCCCTCACCGACAGCATGCGGGGCGCCATCGTCATGGATGCGGTAAGCGGAAAAAGACTGGATAACCGTCAGGAGCGGGGCGTGCGCTGCAGCAATATGGACTGCGAAAATACGGCGCTTTACGATGAAATCATGGGAAAGAAGGGCCTTGGCGGCGACCATCCCCGGGAAGCGCTGGTACTGGCTTCCAAGGTGGCCTATGCCCCCGGTACGGTAGCCGAGCTCTGCTGGTCCGATGACCCGGACTATGTCACCGGCTATGTGGGCTCTCGAAAATTCGGCTACGGCCGTATCACAGTCATGAAGGACATGGGAGATCCCGTAGGAGGCCGTGTCTTTTTTGTGAAGCCCGGCACGGATATCCGGGAATATGATGATTATATGCAGAACCAGACGGTTCTAGTGAGGCTTCCCCATGAAAATCAGTGATATACCGGAAAAGCTGCAGGAAATCCAAAGAGAAGACCGTTTCCGGAAGGTACAGGATCTCCGCATGATCACCGCGTCCCTGGGCCGGGACAGGGCAGGAAAGGAATATATTGTCTTTAATTCCAATGATTATCTTGGCATGACCCATGAAAAGGAAGTGGAAGAAGCCGCCAGAGAAGCGGTTTCCTTCGGCACCGGATCGGGAGGAGCCAGGCTCACCAGCGGCGCTGTATTTGAACTGTCCGATCTGGAAAAAGAACTCGCCTCCTTCAAGCATAAGGAGGATGCGGTCGTTTTCAATACGGGATACATGACCAATCTGGGCGTTCTCTACGCTTTGGCCGGACCGGGCGATGTAATTTTTTCCGATGCCCTGAACCACGCCAGCATTGTAGACGGATGCCGGATTTCCAGGGCCGCCGTGAAGGTCTATCCCCATTCCCGTATGGATGCCCTGGAAAAGCTTCTGAAAGAAACACCGGTAACGGGCCAGCGCTTCATTGTCACCGACGGCGTATTCAGCATGGACGGCGATGTGGCGGACCTGCCGTCTCTGGTGAAGCTGAAGGAACAATACGATGCCTGCCTCATTGTGGATGACGCCCATGCCACGGGAGTCATCGGAGAAACAGGACGGGGCACCGCAGAGTACTACCATATGGAAGGCATTGATATTCAGGTAGGCACCCTGTCCAAATCCCTGGGTTCCGTAGGAGGATTTGCCGCTGCCTGCCGCCCTGTAACTGATTATCTCAGGAACTGCTCCCGCCCCTTTATCTTTTCAACCTCCATTCCTGCTTCCGCCGGTGCCGCCGCCCTGACTGCCCTCCGGCTTCTCGAAAGAAATCCTGAAAAATACATGGGCGCTCTCCGCCGGAACACAAAATATATGAAGGAAAAGCTCAGGGAAGCAGGCATTTCATTCCTTCCCGGCGACACCTCCATCATTCCCATTGTTATGGGAAGAGAGGAAGCGGCCATGGAATATGCCGCCCGCTGCCGGGAAAGAGGCATTCTCCTTTCCGCCATCCGTCCGCCTTCCGTTCCTGCAGGAACCAGCCGCATACGCCTCACCGTCACCGCCGCTCATACCAGAGAACAGCTGGACAGGGCAGTGGAAGTAATGGCCGAATGTCTCGCTGACAACGCCTGACGCCGGTCATGAAAGCAGAGAGGGAAGCCGGTCGGTAAAGGTTTTTAAGATTGACCAGCCTATGGCCCGAGAATGGTGGTATCGTCCCAGCAGGCGATGCTTATGAAGTGGCCGTTATGGGACTCCCCGCCGGACACAGTCATTCTGAGCAAAGTGAAGAACCCTGTTACATGCCGCATTTGAAACAACCGGCACCGGGCGGCGGAAAGTCTGCTCTATTCTTTTATCATCTGATTTTCCTGCCGCAAATGAATAATCGTTCAAAAAGGAGAACAACATGGAAAAGACAATGCCCGTCAACAGAGAGAGAACCATGGCCCTGGACTGCTGCGAAACAGCCCTGCTGGCTGTCCTGATTGCCGTCAGCGGCACCTTCCGCATTCCCGGTATCCTGCCGGGCACGGAATTCCAGCTGTCCGCTCCCATTGCCGTAGCCATCTGCGGTGTCTTCGGATTTAAGAAGTACATCGTGGCCGGCATTCTGGCTTCTCTCATGGGGCTGGGTCTTGGTACCTGCACCATCCTGAACGTGGCCATCCAGATGTCCTTCCGTCTGGGCGTAGGCGCTTTCTGGCTTCTTTCCGGATCCAATCCCATTTTCTATATTTTCTCCGGCCCTGTGGGTACCGCCCTGGCCCGGGTGGTGATGTACTTCCTGCTGGGCAAGGGCCTTACCTTAATGCTCATAGCCGCTGCTCCCGGCATGGCCTTCACCGCTGCCACCGCCTGGGCTTTCGGCAAAATTTTCACCCGCTGCCGGAAGGCAGTGCGGACAAGCCTGTAAGTAATCACTATAGTGACATCCCCCTTTTCTTCATGGTACAATGGGTTTACCCATTGAAAATTATCTATGAAATGCAGAAAAGGAGATATATATGGCAGACCGGAAAATACTCTATCTCACAAAGAGCGTACACGACCTGGTGAAGGAATATCCGGAGCTCGTTCCCCTGATGAAGGAGCTTGGATTTACCCGCATTACAGAAAAAACGGCCCTCAATACGGTGGGCCGTTTCATGACCATTCCCAAGGGTGCCATGATGATGCACATCGACATGGGAAAGGTCATTGCCGCACTCACCGCCGCCGGTTTCACCCTGGGCGGCTCTTTCGACGGAGCCTCTTCCCCTGCCGTCAAAGAAGCGGCACCTGCTGATGAAAGGACGGCCAAAATCACCGAATATATCCGCCGCCTGTCCCAGGGAGAAGACCTGGAGAAGGTGCGGGCCGATTTCGTGAAAAATTTCAAAGATGTGGACCCCGGGGAAATCGCACTGGCTGAGCAGTCCCTTCTGAAGGGCGGCGTGCCCCTTAAGGATGTGCAGAGGCTCTGTGATGTGCATTCCGCTCTCTTCCACGGCACCACCAAGGCCGAAAAAATCGCCGCCGCCGAAGCAAAGGTACAGGAGTCTCTGGGCAGCCATTCGCCGGCTGCCATGCTCCAGCGGAAAGACGGAGCCGACGGACTGTATGAATCCCTCCGTGCCATTCCGGGCCACCCGCTGTCCCTGCTTTCCCTGGAAAATGAAGCCATCAGAGAGCAGCTGGAAAAAGTGAAAAAAGTACTGGAGGAAGGAGGAAATCCCATGGAGGAGCTGGGCCGTCTCCGCCGGATTTCCCTTCATTACAGCAAGAAAAATGTGCTCTATCCCATTCTGAAAATAAACTACGGTTTCTCCGGCCCCTCCGACGTCATGTGGAGCGTGGACGATGAAATCCGGGACACCCTGCAGAATCTGGAAAAGCGGGGCCATCAGAGCGCCGCCCTCCGGGAAACGCCCCAGTGGAAAGAGCGCCTTTCCTCCGCTCTCACCAGGGCAGAAGAAATGATTTACAAAGAAAATAACATCCTCTTCCCCCTCTGCGCCAAAAATTTCACGAAAGAAGAATGGAAAGACATTGCCCGGGACTTTGACCGTTATGAGCCCTGCCTCATAGACCCCCAGCCCCGCTGGCAGGAGGCTTTCAGCAGTGAGAAAAAGGAAATTTCCATGGAAAAAGGCATCATCCACCTTCCCACAGGAGAACTGAAGGTGAAGGAGCTGGAAGCAATGCTGAATACGCTGCCCATGGAAATCACCTTCGTAGATGCCAAAGACATGAACCGCTACTGGAACGATGACGGACAGCCAAAGCTCTTCAATCGACCCGCCACCGCCCTGGGACGGGAAGTCTACACCTGCCACCCGCCGAAGGTGGTACCCATGGTGCGGCAGCTCATCGACTCTTTCCGCAGCGGAAAGCAGGACCTCTTCGACGTATGGCTGGAAAAGGAAGGGGAACCGGTACTGGTGCGGTACATGGCAGTTCGGGACAAAGAAGGCACCTTCCTGGGCACCCTGGAAATGGTGCAGAAAATGGGATTTGCCAGGAAGCATTTTTCTACATGAAACGGGTTTAATAGTTTCTTGTTTCT
>NZ_JBJEXP010000104.1:7458-25064 GCF_051885895.1 Dialister sp.
AGAATCACAAGCAGCGCAAAAAGAGACTGTGAAAAATGGCAATCATTTTTCACAGCCTCTTTTTTTCACTAATTTTTATTTTTCTTTATGTTCTTCCCCGGCATAGAGAGCATCATGCACGGCTTTGAGCTTTCTGTCTCTTTCTCTGGTGGCCCTGACAGCCTTATCTCCATCATAGGAATAGAAGCCCTCTCCCGTCTTCACGCCCAGATGGCCCTCTTTTACCTTTTCTGCCAGAAGCGGCGGTACTTCATGGCTGTCTTCCAGATCCGCCATCAGATATTCGCTGATATGGGCAAATACATCCAGACCGCCGAAATCCATGGTTTCCAGCGGTCCCAGGCAGGCCCAGCGGAAGCCAAGTCCGTACTTCATCACCGCATCGATGCCTTCCTTGCTGATGATCCCTTTTTCCACCATGGAAAGAGCCTCCCGGATCACTGCCAGCTGGATGCGGTTGGCCGCAAAGCCGGGAGCATCCTTTTCCACAATGGCCGGTTTCTTATGGATGGCCAGGGCCAGATCATAAATTACCTTAGCTGTCTCGTCTTTTGTATGGTCATTTTTGATGATTTCAATGAGAGGAATCAGGGTAGGCGGATTAAACCAGTGCATTCCCAGAAAACGTTCCGGCCCCTTGACCGATTCTGACAGGGTATTAATGGAAAGTCCGGAGGTATTGGTAGCAATAATCGTATTTTCATCTGCCAGAGGAGAATAGGTCTTGTAGAATTCCGACTTTACCGCCAGATTTTCCACAATGTTTTCCACAATCAGATCCCGTCCCCTGAATGCCGCCGGATCGGTGGTATAGGTGATGTGATCCACCATGTCCGGGGCAATCTTCGTCTTTGCCCGCTCCAGAGTAGCAGCCCGGTGGTTCCAGAGAATCACAGAGTAGCCGTTCCGTGCAAAGATTTCCGCCATGGAATATCCCATGGTTCCTGCACCGGCAATGGTAATTTTTTTGATTTCCATTTCACTCATCCTCCTTTAATGAAATAGGTATATAAGATGGAATGAATCTTTTTTCCACCTCTATTGTATCACTGCAGAAAGGATCATGTTCCCTCCGTCATCGCCCCTCCTGCATGCAGGGATCTGACGGCAGGCCGGTAAAAACCACTATCACCATGTACAGAATTTCTCGCTGTCACCGGGAATGATGCTGCCCCCAAAAAGACAGTCTGTAACGCGGTTATACTCATCGCCGCCAAAGGGGCCGGTTGCTTTCTCTCTGTCCCGCCCCTATAATGAAGAAAAATAAAGCCCCTTCCGAAAAACACGGATACCGGGGCCTGTTTCCCTGAAAGGAGAATCCGATGGAAAGACCTTACATTATATGCCATATGGAAACCAGTCTGGATGGAAAAATCATGGGAAAATATCTCTGGCTCCCCGGGCCGGAAGGAGTGGAGGATTCCTTCTACGCAGCAGGGCAGAAGTACCACAGCCAGGCTGTCATCATGGGACGTACCACCATTGATGACAACAGGACATTCTATCAGAAGCCGGAGCTGGACGAAAAGGCCGCCCCTGTGCCGGATGGAGATTTCCTTGCGGACCGCACCGGTCCCTTCCTCATCGCCGTAGACGGCAGGGGAAAGCTGGCCTGGGAAGAGAACCGGGCTGAGGAAAACGGGAAATCCATGCATGTAGTGGAAATTCTTACCGCTTCCGCCTCCAATGCCTATAAGGATTTTCTCCGCCGGAAAGGCATCAGCTACCTTCTCTGCGGTCAGGACAGGGTTGACCTGGCTCTTGCCTGCCAGAAAATCAAAAATGACCTTCATGTAGATACCATGATTCTGGGAGGCGGCGGCGTCCTGAACTGGAGCTTTCTCCAGGCGGGCCTGGTAGATGAAGTCAGCCAGGTCATTGCACCGGCAGCCGACGGCAGTACAAAGACCCAGACCCTTTTCATGGCCAGAGAAGGCATTTCCGGAGACCAGCCCATCCGTTTCCAGCCCCTCTCTGCAGAAATCATGAAGGACGGCGCTGTATGGATACGCTGGAAAACAGGAGAAAAATCAACCTTTGACTTTGACAGCGATCCCGATTACCGGGCTGTCCAGGAAATGATCCGTTCCCATCAGTCCTAAGGAGAAAATATGAAAGCCATTATTATCGGTGCCACAGGAGCCGTAGGAACAGATCTTACCAGACAGCTCCTCACGGATCCCCATTATGAGAAAGTCCTGACCTTTACCAGGCGTCCCCTTGGATTTTCTCATGAAAAATTAGAATCCCACATCATAGATTTCAACCGCCCTTCTGACTGGAGCCATCTGGTAAAGGGGGATGTCCTTTTCTCCGCCCTGGGTACTTCCCTGAAGCAGGCAGGCTCCAAGGAAGCCCAGTACCGGATCGACCATGACTACCAGGTCTCCTTTGCCAAAGCCGCCCGAAAAAACGGGGTCCGCCATCTGGTGATTGTATCCTCTCTGGGAGCCGATCCCGCTTCCTCCTTCTTCTATCTGAAGTTGAAGGGAATCATTGAGCGGGATGTGGAAGCCCTGGGCTTCCCGGGACTGACCATCCTCCGTCCGCCGTCCCTGATCCGCAGGCATGCCAAACGGCCGGCTGAAACCATTTCCGTAAAGCTGTTCCAGCTGGTCAATGCCCTGGGCCTGTTCAAAACCATGGCTCCTGTGCCCACAGAAGCGGTGGCCCGGAAAATGGCAGATCTGGGCAGCCGCCCCTATGAAGGAAAGAGAATCCTTTCCGCACAGGAGACCAGGGGAACCCTGCGATAAAAGATTGGTGGGGACTGCAGCCCCGAGGGCTGCGGTATCGCCCTGTCGGGTGCACAGCGAACAGGACTGGCAGGAGCCAGGCGGCGAACCAGTCATAGTGAGTCGTTTCCTTTTTAAAAGCAGTGAGCCCGCAGGCAGCGTTGCGGGATGACCTTCCCGCCTCCCGCCAGTCATTTTGAGCCCTCGGTGAAGAATGGTCGGCCCGCCCGTCAAAAGGAAGGCCTTTTGACGGGCAGGCTGCGGGCCAGCTTTGGCCGACTCGCGCATGCAAGGCAAATGGTAATAATACCAGTCAGCCGCCCCGGGAGTGATGCCTCCATCTTCGTCCCGGAGTCCGAAAATTCTGAGAATTCTTTTTCCAAAAAGCTAAAGCCCGCCTGCTCATTGCAGGACGGGCTTTTTATTCGCTTGTTACTTTCATGAAAACAGTCTGCATCTGGGAACCGGAGCCCCAGAAGACGCCCCGTTCAATGGGACAGTCCCGGAAATCTCTTCCGGTGCAGAGTTTCAGATAGCTTTCATCGGCATCGCAGTTTCTGGTAGGGTCGATGCCGTACCAGAGGCCGTCGTACCAGATTTCTCCCCAGGCATGGCTGGCACCTTCCCCTTCCGGCAGGCCGCTCACATAGCGGGCAGGAATATGGAAATGGCGGCAGAGGGTAAGGAATACATGGGTATAGTCCTGGCATACGCCTTTTCCCAGAGCCAGGGCCTCTCCGGCGGTGGTGGACACATTGGTGGCGCCGGGAGTATAGACGAAGTAATGGAAAATGGCTCTTCTGAAGATTTCTGCCATTTCCAGAGAATTCTTCCCTTCCAGTTTCTCCGCAAGAGGCGCCAGAAAATCATCAAAGACACCGGTCCAGGCAGTCAGAACGGAGGGAAAGCGGTAGCAGGGAAGGGGCATGCCGGGAGAGCGGCGCTTATCATTTCTTTCCACCCTGCCTGAAATGGTATACCGGAAATCATTGTGCTCCTCCGGTATTCTTCCCGAGTAGGTACGGTTTCCAAAACTGTCCATGCCGAAGCCTCCCCCGGTGGGATGGGGACTGATATCCAGCTTCATCTCCAGCACCCGCTGCTCCGGCAGCTCCTGGGGAATGCACCGGAGAAGGAAATCATGCTGGTTGATGGGCTGGGTACAGTGCAGCACGGTATCAAAATAAAATTTCATCCGTTTCATGGCAGGCCTTCAGTCATAGTCCACGATAAAAAGATCTTCTGCCGCCTTGATGAGTCCGCTGCGGTCAGAAGGCAGAAGGCCTGAGGAGGATACGGAAAGCATTTCTGCCAGGCAGGCAGACCGGGTGCGCACCGGAGTGAGAGAAAGACGGTTCATGAGCTTCTTCATTTCCAGAAGCACTTTGTGATCCGGATAATCCAGCCGGAGGTACAGGCTCACCCGCTCCAGCAGGGTGCCTACCTTGATGACCATGACAATGCTTTCATCATTAATGTAATCATCAAAGCTTCCGCGGAAAGCCATAATATCGTCCAGTACACTCTGCAGCTCCACCTGGGGGCCGGTGCTGGAAGAGGCCTTGTGGAGATTGTTCACTGCCATCTGGATATAGGAAAAGGTTTCCGTACCGATGGTTTCCCGGAGCATAACCCCGTTATCCAGCATGCGGTCCGCTGCAGCCGCCATGGAATCCGGATTGCCCGGGTCGAAGAGATAATCATGCCAGAAGGTTTCCTCATTCTTGTACACATTGGGAATGGAAAGCATCCGGCAGAAGGAATCATAGGGGGCCGGTGTGCCGTCGATCATGCTGTCATAGTAATCCATCATATAGCGGAGAGTGGTGTCCAGCCGCTCCGAATACCGGCCCAGCCAGAAAAGCCGGTTGATCTGTTTTAATGTGAGAGTACCCATGTATCTTTAAATCCTCCTCCCTGCGATGAATTGACAATGCTGCTTTCCGGATCACAGGAATACCTGGTAAGCCCGCAGGGCCATACCTTTGTGGAACCGCTGGAAATGACGAAAGCCCGGAGGTCTGCCTTCCGCAGGACCTGCCTGCCGTCTTCCATGATGGGAAGTTCCTTGAAATCGATGATTTCCTGGGAAATAAACCGGCGGGGCTCTGCCCTGATAAGCGCCTTCAGCTTCTCCTGCTCCTCTTTGGACAGGGAAGAGCCGAAAACCACGCCGTATCCGCCGGCTTCCGCCACATCCTTAATCACCAGGCGGTCCAGATTGTCCAGGGTATATTTCAGATCCTCTTCATAATAGGGAAGATAGGTGGGCGCATTGTGAAGAATAGGCTCCTCGCCCAGATAATATCTGATCATCCGGGGCACGAAATAATAGATGCCCTTGTCATCAGCCACCCCGTTGCCCGGCGCATTCAGAAGCGCCACATTTCCTGCCCGGTAGGCGGACATGAGATTGGGCACTCCGATGACGGACTCCGGATTGAACCAGAGCGGATCCATGTACTCATCACTGAGCCGCCGGTAAATGGCCCCTACTTTCACCGGCCCCCGGCTGTCCCGGTAATAGACACAGTTATTTTCCACATAAAGATCAGACTTTTCCGCCAGCACCGCTCCTATCTGCTCTGCCAGATAAGAATGTTCGAAATAGGCTGCATTGTACCGTCCCGGCGTATATACCACGGAAATCCCGCCGCAGTTCACATAATCCATGGTTTCCTTCAGCATATCCCCATAATGGCGGTTGCTCCGCACTGCATTCTTCCTGAAGGTTCCGGGGCAGCAGCGGCGGCACAGCATACGGGCAATGAGGGGATAGGAGGCACCGGAGGGAATGCGCAGATTATCTTCCAGCACATACCAGCATCCGTCCCTGCCTTCCACCAGATCAATGCCGGAAATATGGCTGTAGATTCCCTTTGGCGGCAGAATTCCTTCACATTGGGCTTCATAGCCCGGCGAACGGTATACAAACTCCTCCGGAATGACTCCATCCCGAAGAATCTGTTTTTTTCCATAAATATCACGAAGAAATGCATTCAGACCGTCCACCCGCTGGGTCAGTCCCTTTTCCAGATAATCAAAGGAAGGGGATTCTATAATGCGGGGAATCGGATCGAAGGGAAACAGCCGATCCTGAAATACCCCGTTCTTGTAAATGCCGAAATTAATCCCATAGCGGGCCATCTGTCCATTAATCTGCTCTGCATGATCAATGAGCTCCTGCAACTCATGCATAATACACACCACCCCGAAAAAGGGAAACCCCTCAATAAAAAAATAAAAAAACAGAAGGCAGCGGTCTTATTCAGCACCGTTGCCTTCTGTACACATTTAAAATATTCTTTGCATTTATTATATAAAGCCCTTTATAAACTGTCAATATAAAGGACTGAAGGGCCGGCCGCCTGAGCCGCCGGAAAGGGTTCCTATTTCCCTGCCAGGGACGGATTTCTTGTTTCTGCAATCCAGGCGGTAAAATCCTCCGGTGCCACATGAAGCACCCGTTCCGCCCAGGGCTTCCATTTTTCCGATTTCTTCCGGCTGTGGACAATGTCTTCCGTCTTCATGCCGGTATGCTGTTCCAGCAGAAAGGCCAGGCGGATCCAGTGATTGGGGTAGCCTTCCTCCAGAAGGGCAAGGGCCCTCATGGCAGGAATGCCGTAGAACCGTTCCAGCCGCTCTGCCCGGTGGAGAAGGTATTCCTTTTCATACACCTCCGCCGTAAGGCCCAGCTTTCTTTTGATCACGCCCCAAGGGTCCTCTTTCCGCATGGCAAGAATATCCTCCATGGATTTATCCGACAAACAGGAAAGAAGGGCCGCCTGGTCCACATCGCCGAAGCGGAAGCCTTTCTCCAGGGCTGCCTTTACCCTTTCCTCCGGAATTTCATATTTGAAATGGATGCTCCGGACCTGGTCTTCCGGAGATAATGCTGCTCGTTTCATAGGATGATCCTTTCTCATAAAAAAATATTTTAAATTTTATTTTCTTTAATTATACATGATATGGACACAGAATGGCTTCTTTTCTGTTTTTTTCCACGAAAAAAATCCTCCCCGTTACGGAGAGGATTTTTGATTTTGATTAAAGGCCGAATCTGGCGAAGATTTCATCCACGTGCTTCAGCATGGGCTTGTAGTCGAAGCAGGCTTTGATTTCTTCAGGGGTGAGGTACTTTCTTACGTCTTCATCCTTGCAGAGGTTTTCGTAGAAGTCTTCTCCCTGGAGCCAGCGCTTCATGGCATTTCTCTGTACCCAGCGGTAAGCGGTGTCTCTGTAGGCGCCTTTGGCAACCAGAGCCAGGAGTACCCGCGGGCTGTAAATCAGGCCGCCGGTGAGGTTGAGGTCAGCCATCATCTTTTCCGGATATACCAGAAGCTTGTCAATAAGGCTGGTAGTCTGGTCAAGGATGTAATCCAGAGCAATGGTAGCATCGGGGAGAATGACTCTTTCTACAGAGGAATGGGAAATATCTCTTTCATGCCAGAGAGGAATGTCTTCGAAGGCAGGAAGGCTGTAGCCCTGGATAAGACGGGCCATGCCGCAGATTCTTTCGGATTTGACGGGGTTTCTCTTATGAGGCATAGCAGAGGAGCCCTTCTGTTTCGGGCTGAAGTATTCTTCTGCTTCTCTTACTTCCGTTCTCTGGAGGTGGCGTACTTCCAGGGCGATCTGGGAGAGGACGCCGGCAATGACGCCCAGGGTAGCAATGTATTCTGCATGGTGATCGCGCTGTACTACCTGGGTAGCTACGATTTCCGGTTTCAGGCCCAGTTTTTTGCATACGTACTGTTCTACGAAGGGATCAATGTCCGCATAGGTGCCTACTGCGCCGGAAAGCTTGCCTACAGCCATTTCTTCAGCGGCCCGTTTCATGCGGTCGATGTTTCTCAGGGTTTCGGAATACCAGAGGAGGAGTTTTAAACCGAAGGTGGTGGGTTCTGCATGGACGCCGTGGGTTCTGCCGATGGTGGGGGTGTGCTTGAATTCCACAGCTCTTCTTTTCAGTACTTCCGCCAGTTTTTCCAGGTCGTCGATGAGAACTTCGGAAGCCTGTTTCAGCTGTACGTTGAGGCCTGTATCCTTCACGTCGGTGGAGGTGAGACCCATGTGGATATATTTGGCTTCATCGCCTACGTGTTCTCCTACGTTGGTGAGGAAGGCGATAATGTCGTGGTTGATTTCACGGTCGATTTCATGAATGCGGTCTACATCAAAGTCTGCCTTTGCCTTGATGACTTCCACTGCTTCTTTCGGAATGCGGCCCAGTTCTGCATTTGCTTCGCAGGCTGCGATTTCCACATTCAGCATGGTCTGCCATTCATTTCTTTCGTTCCAGATCTTTTCCATGACCGGACGTGTGTACCTTGGTATCATTTTTTAGATTTCTCCCTTCGGTTTTCCAATGCGGGCGCAGATTTCGCGGCCCACCACTACACCGGCAGCGGAAGCCTGTGCCAGGCCCCTGGTGATGCCGGCTCCATCACCAATGGCGAAGAAGTTGGGTATCTTCGTTTCCAGCTGGTTTGAAAGCTCGATCCGGGAGGAATAGAATTTCACTTCTACGCCATACAGAAGGGTATGGCGGGAATTGGCTCCCGGCGCCACTTTATCCAGCGCTTCGAACATCTCCATAATATCCTTTAGGAAGCGATATGGCAAGACCAAAGATAAATCTCCCGGGGTGGCTGAAGGCATGGTGGGATGAACCAGTCCGCGGCGGATTCGTTCTGCCGTGGAGCGCCGGCCGTCCCGGAGATCTCCCAGACGCTGCACAATGGGGCCTGCGCCCAGCATGTTGGCCAGGGAGGCAATGTACTTGCCGTATTCGATAGGTTCATGGAAAGGCTGCGTGAACTGTTTGGAAACAAGAATGGCGAAATTCGTATTTCCGCTCTTTTTATGGGCATAGGAATGGCCATTCACCGTCATGAGGCCGTTATTGTTTTCCGTGACCACGAAGCCATAGGGGTTCATGCAGAAGGTGCGTACCCGGTCATCAAAGGACTTGGAAAAATAGACCAGCTTGGACTCGTAGCAGATATCCGTAATCGGTTCATAGATTTCCGCCGGTGATTCCACCCGGACGCCGATATCCACCGCATTGGAGGCGGTGTGGAGCCCCAGGCTCTGCGCTTCCTTCGTAAACCATTCGGCGCCGTCTCTTCCCGGAGCGGCTACCAGATACCGGCAGTGGTAGGTTTCTCCGCCGGCTGTGACGCCTTCCACCTTTCCGTCCTTCACCAGAATATGGTCTACAGGGCAGTTTGACTTCACCGTCACATTGGAGGGGAAGCTGTCCCGCATGTGGGTGAGGATTTCTCCGTTCACATCGGTACCCAGGTGGCGGATACGGGCAGGAATGAAGGCCAGATCCGCTGCGGCTGCTTTCCGCTTCAGCTCATGAATCTTGTCCTTGTGCTCGTCGCCGTATACTTCTCTTCCTTCTCCGCCGAAACGGCAGTATACGGAATCCACATAGGAAATCAGTCTTGCCAGTTCCCCTTTATTCATATAATCGTCCAGATTGCCGCCATAATCGGTGGTGAGTGTGAGTTTGCCGTCAGAAAATGCACCGGCTCCGCCCCACCCGGACACAATATTGGCCCGGCGGTCACTGGCCGGCGCCGTTCTGTCCCTGTTCAGGGCAATGCGCTCACGGATATCCAGCCCTTTTTCCAGGATCAGGATGGACAGACCCGTATCTGCCAGCTCCAGCGCTGTAAAAATACCGGCAGGGCCGGCACCGATAATGACTACATCATAGGATTTTGCCATAAAAACACCCCATTTGTATCAATGAATCTCCTGCTTATCGGGGGAAAGCAGGCAACAAAAAAGCCCCCTGCGGGGCCGGATAACCTGAAAAGATTATCCCTTTTTTCATTTTACAGAAGTGGAAAAGAAAAAGCAAGAGGAGAAATCCCGTCCCCTGAATGAGTGAGCCGGCGCCTTTCCGGCAGAGCATAGACTGATAAAAAAATCCTGTCCGCCGGAATAATTCATGACGGGCAGGATTTCTTTATTTATTATTCTTCATCTACAAAAATCTGCTGGGCAGCTTTGTAGCTCAGGGAAATATCGCCTTTTTCCGTTTCCAGAAGGATTGGTCCTTCGTAGGGTTCCTTTTCCTTGATGGTCACTTCCATGTCAATGGTAATATTCTTGCTCTGCAGGTAGTCCATGAGGCTGTAGTCTTCCAGAATACGGCGGATATGGGTGACATCTCCCACTTCCAGATCGGACAGACGCTGGCGGGTAATGCCCAGACGGCTGCCGTCCTTGCGGGGAATGGGGTCTCCATGGGGGCAGTGGGTAGGATGATTCAGGTAGGCATCCAGCCGTTCGGACAAAACTTCCGTCGTCTGGTGCTCCAGCCCTTCTGCCAGTTCATGAGCCTGGCTCCAGGAAAAGTGAAGGTAATCCACCAGGAAAACTTCCCACAGCGCATGGTAGCGGAGCAGGCGGCCGGCTTCCTTCCGGCCCTTGCGGGTCATCTTGCTTCCTTTATAGGCCGTATAGTCCACATATCCCTGTTTCTGCAGTTTTGTAATCATTTCACTGACAGAAGGAGGGGATACCTGAAGCATCTGAGACAGCTCCTTGTTGGTGACAATGTCATGAGTTTCGCTGAGCAGATAAATTGCCTTTAAATAATCTTCCTTGCCAGATGTCATGATAGTACCTTCTTTCTCCTGAAGAAAAACCGAACTGAAAATATTTTTAAAAAATAAATTTCCTTATCATTCATTTTTATTATAGGCTCTATGGACAACAAGTACAAGAGATAAATAAAAATTTTTATGGTATTTATAAAGAAAGTAACCCCTTTCGTCGGCCCGGGTATAAAGAGTTTAACTAACACGGCTTCGTTGCAAGCCATGCTGAAGGGCGATATCTGCTCTCTTTAATGAGAATATAAATAAAAAGAGCGCTTACAGGCAGATGTGCGTATCCCCTATGAGATACGCACATCTGCCGTACTTTATGATTTCTTTTGCAATGTCCTGCTTCAGCCCGGATATACTTTGCTGTTTTACCGATGATCCATCGCTTCTGCCCTGGCCAGGCGGTCGCAGAGTTCATTATATCTGGTTCCCACATGGCCCTTGACCCACTGGAAATGGATCTGATGCCGTTCCATGAGAGCATCAATGGCCATCCACAGGTCCCTGTTCAATACGCCTGTGCCCTGTACCGTTTTCCATCCGTTTTTCTTCCATTTCTCCACCCAGCCCTTTGAAAAGGCCTGCTGGAGATACCTGCTGTCCGTATGAAAATCAATATTATGAGCCGTACCGTCATCCAGCACTTTCAGCGCTTCATAAGCAGCCCGGAGCTCCATGCGGTTATTGGTGGAAGAAGGCTCCCCGCCGGTGACGGTCAGGAGTTCCCTGCCGTCCCGGCTGAGGAAGACCGCCGCAAAACCGCCGGGGCCGTCCGGATTGACCAGGCAGGAGCCATCGGTATATACGGTCAGTTCTTCCGGCAGGGACAGGGAGATTTTTACACCGTCAGAGGAAAGGATGCTGTCATCCAGGGGATGCTTACTGGCCGGATACAGCACTTCCAGCTCATGGATATCCATTTCTTTCCTTCGGGACGAAACGGAGACAGAAGAGACCGCCGGTGCTTCCTGTACCGGTTTTCCATACCAGGCCTCTGCCTCGTCCTTAGTCACAAAGCCCTTGTACACAGCACCGGGGAATCCCTGCACCTGTTTCTGGCAGTCCGGCCAGTTATAGTAAACACCGGGTTTTTTACCTTTTTTAACCACATAATATTTCTTTTTTGCCGAAGTCTTATATTTTTTCTGTATCATCATCATTTCCTGTATTCTTAAAAAAAGAAGCGCGGATTCCCAAGAAACAGAATCCGTGCTTTTTATATTTTTACAGATCCGTCTTCCACCATCTTCCAGAAGCAGAAGAGCGTCGCTTTCGTATCAGCCAGGCTGTCATGCCAGCCGCCGCCCTCATAGCCGTAGTACCCTGCACAGGTGATGAGCTTCTGCCATTTATAGCCGCCGTACTTTCTGTCCGGTTCTCCATAGGTCGCGGCGAAGGGCTTCATCAGGTCCAGGCAGCGTACAGTCCGGGGAATGACCGCCCCGTTCTGACGAAGCATGCGCAGGTCAAAGGGAAGGTTGTATCCCACCAGCAGATGCGCTTTCTGAAAGAGGGCCTCCAGCCGGTGCCTGGAATCAAAGAAGGATTCTTTTCCTTCCACCATGGAGGGAGAAATATGATTCACCGCTTCCGCGCCGGGCCAGGAACGGGTAAAACGGGGACGGAAATATTCATTCATTACCACGTCGCCTCTGCCGTTCATCACAGAAACCTGGAGAATTTCCGCTCTGTTGTCAAATCCCGTGGTTTCCGTATCAATAACAAGGATTTTTTCTTTATCCATAAAGTACTCCCAATGAAATCAAAAACAGCGGAGCAGTGCCTGGAAAAGGGATGATGCAATCATTGTCTGACTTTACTGATGCATCCGTACTTTCCCGGCATCGGAAAACACTGCTCCGCCTTGTGACCGTACTGCCGTCCTCTTTATTCTTCCTCCATATCTGCGGCCTTCCTGTAGGCCCCTCCGCTGGGAAGATCATCATATTTCGCAGAGTGACGGAGCCTGCGGTTCAGAAGGGTGCGCATTTTCTTTTTAGATCCTTTCCTGCCTGAAAGGACCGCCGCATCCCGTTCTTCGTCTTCCATGATTTTTTCTTCTTTTTCTTTACCATACATTTTCCGGGCATACTGGTTCAGTCTGTTTTCCCTGGTTACTTTCTGCGGTCTTTTCATGGCTCCGTTCCTTTCCTGCAATGTCTCCCTTATGGTATCATTATTTTCCCTCTTTGGCTATAGTCATTTGCAGGAGGCCTTTCTGCGGCAGAGTCTGTCTCTGCTTTTCTTCCGATGTACTGCATCCTTTCCTCTGCCCTGTCAGCAGCGCTCGCAGGAATATCTTTTCCCTCTGTCTTCCTGTGAATTGTGAAATCTACTATCTCTAGTAGGGTCAAAAGAATTTTCTCCCACTATCTTGTGAATGTACAGAAAAGAAAAGAGATGGTAAAATAAAGTTATTCACAAGATTCTTCACTTATGAACAGTTTTATTCAATCTGTGGAATCCCAGAATTTATCGGATTTTTTTGTAAAAATTCCCGTTTTTATGCGGATAGAAATTCACAGGAATTCACAGGTTATTCAATATCGGGGAGAAAAAGGAAATTTTTCCTGTTTTCTCCGAAACAAAGAGGTTATTATGGATTTATTTTCACTATGGGACAAAATACTGAAATACATTGCCCAGAACAATCAGCAGTATTATGAAATGTTCTCGTCAAAAGTATTTCCTATTTCCCTGTCCGAAACCACCCTTGTTATTTCGCCGTCCAGTTCGTACCTGGTACTCTGGATTAAGAATGTATACAAGAAGGAACTGGAAAAGATTATTTCCCAGCTGGTAGGGCGGAAGATTCAGGTGGAAATCATGGAGCCCGACAGCCAGGAAGCGGAACCTCCCATGCCGGCCGCCGTGCCGCCGGCACCTTTCCCGGAAGAGGAAACCGCATCGTCTGCTCCGATTCCCGCTCCCCTTCCGGAGAAGGAAGAGCCTTCTTCCGAACCTTTTCCGGAAGAAGTGGCACCGCCGGATTTTTCCAATCTTACGCCAAAAACGGCGGATCAGGTCACTCTGCCGGATATCCGGAATTATGAAGAGTATCATGAGCCGTCCCTTTTCGATACGGCAGGCACTTCGGGGGAGGGCAAGAAAAATTTCCAGCCCAATCCGGTGAACGAGGAATACACATTCGAAACATTTGTTCACGGCAACTGCAACGAAATCGCCTACCAGGCCGCCTATGCAGTGGCACAGACCGCTACCAATCCGAACCAGGCAGACCAGAAGATGAATCCGCTTTTCATCTACGGCCCTTCCGGTCTGGGGAAGACCCATCTGCTGCATGCCATCTGTAATTATATACATAAATATAAGCCCAGTCTTTCCGTTCTCTTTGTTTCCAGCGAAACATTTACCAATGAACTGATTGACGCCATCCAGAATCACACCATGCCCAAGTTCCGGGCCAAGTACAGAAATCTGGATTTTCTCCTCATTGATGATGTGCAGTTCTTCGGTTCCAGGGATTCCACCAAAATGGAAATTTTCAATACCTTCAATGAACTGTTTGATAAAAAGAAATACATCATCATGACCAGCGACCGCACTCCTTCCGATATCGAAAAGCTGGAAGACCGTCTGCAGAGCCGCTTTTCCAGCGGGCTGGTGGCGCCCATTTCTCCGCCGGATTATGAAATCTGCTGTATCATTCTGCAGAAACGGGCTGAAAAAATGGGAATCACCCTCCCGAAGGATGTGGTGGACTACATTGCCAGCCATATCAATACCAATGTCCGTGAACTGGAAGGGGCCTTCAATAAACTGGTGACATTCTCCCATATCAAGAAGGAGCCGATTACCCTTCCCTTTGCCCGGGAAGCGCTGAAGGATCAGATCCCCATCGAGAGCGGACAGGAACTGACTGTGGATTTCATTATCGACACGGTCTGCAAGTATTACGGCGTAAAGAAAGAAAAACTGCTGGGCAACGGCCGTCCGAAGAAAATCGTCATCCCCCGGCAGATTGCCATGTACCTCTGCCGCAATGAGCTTCATGAATCCTATCCCACCCTCCGGGACTGCTTCAAGCGGAAGGATCATTCCACCGTTCTCTATGCCTGCGAAAGGGTAGAAAACGATATCGCCAAAGATCCACAGACCAGAGCTTCCATCGAAGCCATCCGGAAAATGCTGAAATCCAGATAGTTACGGAATAGGATTTCCCCTAAAAAGCTCAGCTCTCAGCCTCTTTCCCGGCATCCGGGACATCTGGTATGTTCCCGAAAGAGTCCGGAAAGAGCGGGATGTTCCTGCTGTGAATAAAACGGGACGGAAAGAGGCAGATTCCTGTTATCTTTCTGTGAATAAAGGGGTTATCCTCCGAAACTGTGAAATCTGTGAACAGTAAAAAAAGTTATTCACTCTTTTCTGACAAACCATGAAATTCGAAAAAATCTGGATTTTCACAAAGTTATTCACTTTTTCACAGCGTACTACTACGACTGCTACTATATTTTATCCATCATCGTTATTTCTTAAGGAGCTACCATGAAAGTCATCTTCAACAAATCAGATCTCTCCAGTGCCCTGGATCGTGTTCAGCGGGCTGCCCAGACAAAAGTTACTTCCAACACCAATAATGGATTTTTTATTTCTGCTGCCAACGGATCTATTCTGATTCAGGCCAATGATTACACCGTAGGGATCAAAACATCCTGTCCTGCCACCATAGAAGAGGAAGGAGTCACCGTCATTGCAGCACCACAGCTGCAGACCACCATCCGCATGATGCCGGCAGGAGACATTGTTATGGAAAAAGCAGATCATGAAAATCTGGTTTCCTTTAAAAGCGGATCCTATGTTTCCAAATTCCCGACCAGGGATCCTGTAGAATTCCCGGATGTCCAGGAAATGGATCACCAGAACCACTGCATGGTCAAATGCAGAGATCTGGCAGACATGACCGGCATGGTTTCCTTTGCTGCAGCCAGCGATAAACAGAAACCTATCTTCTCCGGCATTCTGTTTGAAGTGAAAAAGAATACCTTCACCATGGCTGCCACCAATACCCACCGCCTGGCTTCCAAGGAAATTACCCTGGATGAAGAGGCGGCAGCAGAGGGAAGATTCATTGTTCCTGCCGGTATTCTTTCTGATGTGAGCCATATTCTGCCTCTGGATGATGACAAGGCACAGGTGGAAATTTCCTGGTCTAAGAATCACGTGGCCTTTACCTTTGGAGAGACCTACTTCATCGCCAGCCTGGTAAACGGAGAATATCCGGATTTCCACCGCATTATGCCTACCCATTTTGATGCCAGGGCAGAAGTCAGCCTGAAGGATTTTGAAGAGGCCGTCCGTTTCGTCAGCCCCATTTCCCGGGATATGAGCTACCAGACCATTAACTTCTATTTCAACGGCGATACCCTGGAAATCTTCGAAGAGGATCCGGACATCGGCAGAGCTGATACATCCATTCCCGTCAAGCTGGAAGGGGAAAATATCCGCCTCACCTTCAACTGCAACTATATTGAAGATATTCTGAAGCATTCCAAGGGAGACATCGTCATCCTGAACCTGCAGAAATCAGGGCCTATCCTGATTGAGCAGGAGGAAGACAAAACCTACAATTACATGCTTACACCCATGAGAGGAAGGAAGTACTGATGAAAGAAACCGCTATTTATGGAGACTATATCCAGCTGGATCAGTTCCTGAAAAAAATGGATTATATTTCCTCCGGCGGAGAAACCGGTGCTTTTCTGGAAAATCATACCATTACGCTGAACGGAAACCGGGTCCATGAAAAAAGAAAGAAAATCAGAAAAGGAGATATTCTTTCCATTGATGGAGAAGAATTCCGCATGACCGGAGAATAAAGAATGAAATGTACATCTCTCCGCGTCATTGATATACGGAGCTTCTCTGACAGAACCCTGAAGCCGTCGCCTTCCCTGACTCTGCTGACCGGTCCCAACGGCTGCGGAAAAACAAATCTGGTGGAAGCGCTGTATTATGCTTCCTCCGGAAAGTCCTTCCGCACGTCCAATGACGGGGAAATTATCCGTCTGGGACAGGATGAGGGCACCATTCTGGTGGACTTCATGACAGGCAGGACGGTGCAGACCATTAAAATCAGACTGGCCAGAAACCAGGGAAAAAAGATTTTTCTCAATGATACGGCCGTCCGCAAAAAAGAACTGGTAGGTCTGTTCCGGACCGTTCTTTTCACGCCGGATGAACTGCAGCTGATCAAGGGAGCTCCCCAGCTTCGACGCCGTTTCATGGATATGGAAATTTCCCAGGTTTCTCCCCGGTATTATGAAGAATTCCTGCGCTGCAGCCGGGCAGTGCAGCAGCGGAACGGTGCTTTGAAAAATGCCCAGCTCACCGGAAAAAAGCCGGATCTGGACATATGGGATATGCAGATTGCCGCTTCCGCTTCCTACCTGGTGAGAAAGCGGCTGGAAACCATAGAGCAGATGAACGGCATTGTACCGTCCATGGAAGAAAATCTGACCGGCCACAGGGAAAGTCTCCAGATCCGCTATGTGCAGCAGGGAAGCGACAGCCCCCGGTATGATGTGGAATGGTATATGGATCAGCTTTCCCGTCGCAGGGAAGAGGATGCCCGTTTCTGCCATACCTCTATCGGCCCTCACCGGGATGATCTGCAGTTCCTTATGAACGGTATGGATATTGCATCCTACGGCTCCCAGGGACAGCAGAGGACAGCCATTCTTTCCATGAAACTGGCGGAAATGGAATTTATTCGGAGCGAAACGGGAGAATATCCGGTGCTCCTTCTGGACGATATAGGAAGCGAGCTGGACAGAAGCCGGAGAGAAGCCCTCATTTCCTTCCTGAAGGCGCAGGACATACAGACTGTGGTCACAGGAACGGAGAAAATGTTTGATACCGAGGGTCTGGTGGTAGAGCTGGAAGACGGAAAGCGCTGAAGAAAAACTGCCGGGATATGGAGTATCCCGGCAGTTTCTGTGAGACGATGATTCTCAAAGGGAGACTATATAGACAGAGAGGAGCGAAAGGGCCCGGAAGGGACTTTCCTTCCTGCCTGTCAAGCGCGCAGTCCTTTCAGGAAACAGGCATGGGAAGGAGAAAAGAACTTCTTCAATGATTCGTTCCTCTCCGGTACCGAAAAAACAATATAAGGCTCCCGAGGACAAACCTGTCGGATATCATGAGCGGCAGCCCATCACCTGCTCTTCCCTGACGACACAGACATTCCGCTCCGGCGGCTGCCCCTGGCCGATTCATGGAA
>NZ_JBJEXP010000105.1:0-24892 GCF_051885895.1 Dialister sp.
CCCAGTGCTTCTTCTGCAGTAGCAGGCATATCGGGAAGGGGCGTCTTAAACCATTTTTCGTGAAGTTCATTCAGCGTGCCCTTCTGTTTCAGGTCTGCAATGGCCTTGTTCACTTCCTGCTGCAGCTGTTTGTTATCCTTATTGAATCCAAAGGCAAAGTACTGCACCTTGGAGTCCGGTACATCTACCACGCGGAAAGCGCCTTTGCCGTCGGTGGCCACGAAGTAGTCCGCTGCCGGTTTATCAAGGATGCCTGCCACGGCACCGCCTGCCTTGAGTTCCATAATAATGTCGGAGGAATGGTCAAAGTTTCTGGTATGCATGCCTTTGTCCTGGGCATAGTAGGCTGCGGTAGTACCTACCTGTACAGCAATTTCCTGTCCCTTTGTCATGTCGTCTACGGAGTGGATGTCGCTGTCTGCCTTGGTCACCACGGCCAGTTTCGTTTCATAGAAGGGAGCAGCGAAAAGGATTTTTTCCGCTCTTTCTTTCGTAGCCGTCATGCCGGAGGCAGTCATGTCCACTTCTTTGGACTGGAGAGAAGGAATGAGACCGTCAAAAGCAATATTTCTGAATTCCACATCTTTTCCCATTTCCTTTGCTACAGCCCGAACCACATCGATTTCATAGCCTGTATAATCCTGACCGTCTTTTGTCTTAAATTCAAAAGGCACATATGTAGCATTGGTGGCCACTTTCAGCACATTTCCGCCGGAAGCGGAAGATGCGGCCTGTTTTTCTCCACCGCAGCCTGCCATCATACCTGCTGCCAGCAGCAGAGCGGATGTAATCAATACGCCTTTTTTCCACAGTTTCATAGAAACACCTCATTTTTATGCAATTTATACAAATTATGTAAATAATTATACACATCTATGTCTGCTTTGTCTACAAAAAAATGGAGCACAGTGAAATGATTTCCCTGTGTCCCATTTCTTTATCGTATATTCCTGTTCAGTTCGTCCAGAGTTTCCGTAAAGCTGCCGGAAAAATGGTCCATAAACCAGTCCACTTCTTCCATATGAAGCGCTTTCAGTTTTTCTTCTGTCGATTTATAGGCTTCCTTGAACTCGCTGTTTCCATCCCTGATTTCTTCCATGCATTTCAGATAGGCGCTCAGGGTATCCGCCGCTTTGGCCAAAGGCCAGAGCGGATCTTTTTCCATGTCCACAACAAAAGGTTCATAGGAAGGCTGCAGTTTTTCCGGCAGGGTATGGAGAAGCTTTTCTCTGGCCTGGTCTTCTATTTTCTGGTACTGATTCCGAAGGTCCCGGGTGAAGTATTTCACCGGCGTCGGCATATCTCCGGTAAAGACTTCGCTGGCATCATGATAAAGGGCCAGCAGGGCCGCCCTTTCAGGATTCAGATCCTTGTGGAAAATATCCCTGCCGATGACTGCCAGGGCATGGGCAATCATGACAGTCTGCAGAGTATGCTCCGCATCGTTTTCGGGGATGGAATTCCGCATGAGGCCCCAGCGGGAAATATATTTCAGCCGGGACATGAAGGCAAAGAAGGGATAGTTCATTCCATATGCCCCCAGTGCTCGCCGTAAAACCAGAAATGATGTACCGGTCCATGACCGTGGCCCAGTGAATCCACCGCTGCCCGGCGGATAGCACCGTCCATGTATTTCTTTGCCTCGCCCAGGGCTTCTACCAGGGAAAGGCCTCTGGCCATTTCCGCTGCAATGGCACTGGACAGGGTGCAGCCGGTGCCATGGGTATTTTCCGTCCGGATTCTCTTTCCTTCAAAAACCCGGAACTGGTGGCCGTCATAAAGAATATCCCGGGCATCTTCCACACTGTGACCGCCCTTGACCAGGACAGCGGCAGGCCCCAGATCCATAAGACGGACCGCTGCTTTTTTCATGTCCTCTTCATTGGAAATCTTCATGCCGGATAGAATTTCCGCTTCCGGAATATTGGGCGTAATGAGTGTGCTTAGAGGAATCAGCTTTTTCTTATATACCTCGATGGCATCTTTTTCCAGAAGTACGGCACCGCTGGTGGCCGCCATGACCGGATCCACAATAAGAGGCCTTCCTCCATGGGACGCCAGGAAGTCAGCCACGGTCTCCACAATGGAAGCGGAGGAAAGCATGCCGGTCTTTACCGCCCGGGGCGGGATATCATCAAATATGGCTTCCAGCTGGGCCTTCACCATGTCATCAGGCGTATTCACCACCATGGTGACGCCTTTGGTATTCTGGGCGGTTAAGGCGCAGATACAGCTCATACCGTAGGTACCAAGGGCCGCAAAAGTCTTGAGGTCCGCCTGAATGCCGGCACCGCCGGAAGAGTCTGATCCTGCCACTGTCAATACGGGAATCATGTCACCCCTCCTTTTTCAGCTGGCGCAGGCCGGCTGTAAAATAGCCGACCAGTCTGCCCTGGTTCCAGGCCAGATCATAATTAATGACTGCAATGCCTGCCAGATCAAACTGGATAGCTGCGCTGCAGGTGGTCAGCAGATAGGACTGCAGGAAAGGATGATGGCTGACCAGGGCAATGGGTGAACCGTCCTGGATCAGATGATTTCTCACCATCTGCCAGTTCGGCTGGAGAAGCTCATCTGCCGTATGGATTTCCTCGGCAAAGCATTCCTCTGCCAGAATGCCGGCGGTCTGCCGGGTGCGGACATAGGGAGATGTAAAAATCCGTATCGGATTTTCCTTCAGAAACCGGGCCAGTATCCGGGAGGTACGGCGTACCTGCCGCATCCCCTTGGGCGTAAGCCCTCTTTCTCTGTTTTCCACATCCTCCGTCTGGGGTACCGCTTCCCCATGGCGCATAAGAATTATATACATACTATCACCCTCCAATTCCCCATGAATGTTATTCCTTCCCTTCCGTATCTCTTCCTACGGAATAGGAGTCTTTCTCCTTGGGACTTCTTGCATATGTAATGGAAAGATTTTTTCCCACAGTGGTATAGGTCTGTTCCACCGGTGAACCATTGGCCAGTACCTTGTAAATGACCACCCGCCCGTCCTTGATATGTACCAGGGCGGTCAGGTCATTTTTCATCCTGGTTTCTGTCTTCTTCCCGCTCTTATCCTTCAGCTGCACCCGTTCGGAAAGCTCCACCACCGAAAGCTTCTTCAGCTGCTCCGGAAGCATGTACATACGGTCCGCGGGGAAATTGAAATGGACAAGCCCGTCAGAAGCGGAAATCACCCGGGTAATGATGTAAAGCCCTCCCGGCTTTCTGTCCGACGCTCCCGTCAGCTCCAGCAGGCCTTCACTGTTTTTATCAAAAGAAAGGTAGATTTCCTCCCCTTTTTCCGGCGTGACTGACCCCTTCCAGGGGGCCTCCGTCAGGGGAATATAGACAGGAAGATAATTTCTTCCATAGAAATCGCCTTTGAAATCAATGGCCGCCGGTACCTCATACTCTGCGCCGTCCAGCATGGCAGACCGGTAATCCCCCCGGATCCAGAAAAGGGAGATTCCTTCAATGATAAAGACCACCGCCAGAAGAATGAGGGATAATTTTTTCGATATCATCGGGATGCCTCCTCTCTCCGGCTATCCTTTTCCCTGCGGCCCGCTTTTCCCTTTTGCCGGCCGGGCAGATAGAGGATATAGCAGATGACCGCGGCGGCAATGCCTATGCCGAGGAAGAAAAGTCCCCGCTGGGTGAAACTCAGTGCCGAATCAATGACCCGGATAGCCCCGTCGCCTGCCAGAAGAAATATGCCGGCCCAGCTCTGCACAGGCCGATCCATGAGATATCCCCGTAGAATGACGCCCCCTGCCAGAATGCCCGCATAAACGGAAACAATAATGGCAGGCAGTGCGCCGGAGGTTTCAAAAATTGATATGATAGCTGACAGCGCCATCACGAACGGCGTCAGCCCTGCCAGCACAGAAAGCCATTCCTTCTTTAAGGCAATTCGGAAAAGGAGTACCCCGTCAGCAGCCAGGAAAAGCAGAAAAATGAACCAGAGTGCATAGCTTCCGGAAATATCCGCCCACACCGTACCGTAGGAACCTTCAAGCAGCACTGCAAAAACTGCGATACCGCCGAAAAAGCGAAGTGCTTCCGCTCCCAGGCCATATTCTCTGAACAGGCCCCCTGCCATCCATGTGAGAGCAGCGGCCAGAGAAAAGAACAGCGTCTGCCACAGCATATTGCCGGCCGACCAGAAAATCAGGAGAAGAACCCCTACTGCCCAGACCCAGGAAAAGCAGATCACTGCCCTGTCCCGATGACTTCGGAGCAGATGGCCCAGAAATCCTAAAGCCAGGAACATGTATATCCAGGAAGCCGCCTCAGGCCATCCCCTTACCGGTGCGCTGTAAAAAATACCCACCGATACAATCATATAGATGATTCCCATGCCTGCTGATTCCGTCACTGCCGTGAGAATCAGGAGAAGAAAAGCACAAAGGGCCAGCGCGGTATAGAGATCCGAAGAAAGCTTGAAGGAATCTCCCACCATCCAGAAAGCGCCTATGAGGCAGATGCCATGGAAGGTACCTGCCGCCTCCCGTATGAAAACAGGCACCCGGTGGACAGAAGCTGTACGCCTGACCGGCTTCGGAACACTGCTGTCCTCCGCCTCCTCCTTTTCCCTTTCACCGGTAAGAGCCTTCTGTCTGCTCTTTCCCAGGGGAACACCTCCATGGTCTGCCAGAAAAACAGCTGTCACCAGGAGGAAGGAAACCGCCAGGGGCGCCAAAGCCAGCAGGAAGCGCTGATCCTGGTCCAGTCCATTCCACAGACTGGCGCACAGGAAAAAAATACCTCCTATGATGCACACCACTGCCAGAATGAAAAAAGCTTCTTTATAGGCAGCTCCATCTTTCTTTTTATAACGGGAAAGAATTTTCTTTCCCGCATCCTCCGAAATCACATCTTCCTTCACCCATTGGGGTATTTCCTGCTTCAGCCAGCTGCGGTTCGTCATTATATCACATCCCGGATTGATTGTATTTTCATGATGATCCGCCCTGAACTGCAGCAGACCATCCATATGCAAAATCATTTTCTTTCTTTATTCTATACAACCGCAGAGAAAAAAGCTATTACTTCATGCAGGCCTTCGCCTGCGGCCAGGAAGTTGGACGGCTTATCAGGATATCCTTCCCTGCCGTCTCTACCGTCAGCATAACAGGGAGCGGAGAAATCGCCTCCTCCGTTATTTCCTTCATATCATTCTTTACACGCCGCCCATTTTGTGTATTCTACCAACAGTTAGATGACCAATAAAAAATGCCCCGCCCAAGCGGAGCATTTCTTTATTTTACAATCAGCACAGGACATTTGGAGCGGCTTACCATGTAGCTGGATACGGAACCCATGAAGATGCCCTTCAGGGGTCCAAGTCCGCGGCTGCCCATGACAACCAGGTCGCAGCCTTTTTCCTCTGCCATATTCAGCAGTACCGGTCCCGGAGAACCTACTTCATAAAGTTCTTCATGAGGAACATTGGCAGGCACCATGGCCGATGCCTCTTTCAGATCCTGCTTGCACTGCTCTTCCAGATCTTCCGACAGCTTTGTGGTCAGACAGCCTTCGGCAATGGACACCTGGTCGAAATTGCTCATGGCGGAAACCATATTGCATACAGACGCAATGTAAAGCTTTGTCCCGTCGCCTGCTTCCGCTAAATCTATGGCATGAAGCATAGCTTTTTTCGCATGATCGGAACCATCATAGGGAACCAGTATTTTTTTATACTTTAACATATAAACCCCACCTTTCTTATTCTGTGAAACGGGGAATCTATTGATTTTCTTTATTATAGCATACGAAGGAAAGGACAGAAAGACGGAGAAATGATGCTGCATGGATGGTCCGAAAGTTTAGACAATTCTAAAGACTGCAGGGAGCTTCTCAAAGAAACTCCCTGCAGTCTGAAAATCTCTATCGGTCCGGAGAAGCGCTGATTCAATCAGTGTTTTCCTGGAAAAGCACCGGTTCATTCCAAAAATGAAAGCGGTATTTTTTAAAAAACAAAGGTATCATTTTCCGGTTTAACCTTTTTATTATGGAACGGTACCACCAGCGGCATATCATTGGCTGCCCGCAGGTCTTCCATTTCCTGCCAGGTCAGATGATTGGGCCAAAGAGCAAACTTGGCCCGCCCCGACTCGAAGAAGCACTTGGCCTTGCCATAGCCATGAATGCTTCCCGTGAGAAGGACACCCATATCCGGATGGGCCATAATGAGTTCCCTGCTGGATGCCCTGGAAAGCTGGGCATCCGTCAGGAAGTAGATATGCCCCTTTTCAATCGTCTGATTATCCCATAGATTGAATATGGAGAAAGGCAGCTCCGTAATTTCATCATGCACGAAATACTTTCTGTGTCCCAGGCGGAGCCACTCCTCATACAGCTTGGGAGACATATGAATGGGATGTTCCTCGCCGAAGGTTTTGTGAAACAGAATGCCCATGGACAGCCCTCTTCCATAATGAGGTACAGGCATAAGCAGAGGCGCTCCCTTCTCCATTAAAGCTGCTGCCTTTTCCAATACCTGTTTTCTCAGATCGCTTCCCCGATCTCTCCGGCTGTAGGCCGCATCGATGACCGCCATATCCGCATGCATGCCCCGCACGGCATCGCAGCGGTAGAAGGTATCATTCTCCCGATAATCGCCGGAGAAAAACAGGCTGCGCCCTTCCACCTCGATTTTAAACCATACCGCACCGGCACAGTGGCCCGTTCTGCCCCATTTCACTGTAAAATCAGGCTCCAGTTCCAGCTCCGGTGCAGTGGAATCCAGAATCATGGTATTCCAGGGCTTATAGTGTATCTGCCGGTAGGTCTGGTTGGACATAAGCACAGGCCCATTGAACCCTTTCTTCACAAGGTATTCGATCGCTCCTGTATGATCTCTGTGTGAGTGGGTAATGAAAAGATATTCCGCCTTATGAATCTGTTCGGGCATCAGATCCGGCACCCGATCCAGCCCGTCGGTGGAGGTACCGGCATCCACAATAAAGGCATGGCGATCCCCTTCCACATAAAAACAGTTTCTTCCTTCATCACCGCATCCGCCTGCTACAAAAAGCTGCATATCCACATCTCCGTAAAACCTCCCCATGGAGGCCTGGTCTGATAAGCCAGTTTACCTGGAAAGCGTCCGTTCCGCAAAATTGCCTGGCAGCGGACTGCCTTTCACCCTGTTCAGAACGGCAGATGCAGCACACTTTTCAGTCTGTCCCATTTCAGGAAGTGCTGATTCATTCATAGAGTCTGTTTTGATAAGTATTTGTATGTATTACTGCGTTGTGGAAATTCTCAGACAGCTTTCTGTGCGCGTCATTCCATTCTCTGTAATACATCACCATACAGGAATAAAAGCAGACAGCGATTGAATCAGTGCTCCGCAAAGCACCGCACCGGCTCGTCCCCTATTTTCTAAAACATAAAGAAGACAAATAAAAAAAGAGCCTTGCGGGATTCGTAAGGCTCCATTGCTCCGTATATTTTACTTATCTTATTATATAATTTTTACCTTCATTTGTAAAGGAACTCTCAGTAGGATGTCTTGGACACCCGGTAAAGGGCGATATAAATATCTTCCGCTTCATCGGCCGGATCCTTCCGGTTATCATTGTAGGACACCGGTTTTCCATCGGATGTATAGGCACCCTGCAGCTTGTTCAGGATCTTATAGTTGATTTTCTGTCCCAGCTGATCAGCTCCTACCGCCGTATCGTACTGCAGGATATAATCCACCATGCGGTAATTGCCATAATCCGGCCAGGTCAGGGGACGTTTGTAAATTTCCGCATACAGGGTCGCCCGGATCACTGGAAGCTCGCCGGCGGAAACAGGATCCCGTTCGATGGTATCCGCATCTGCATAAATCCGTTCTTCATTGCTGGTATAAACGACAAGGTATTTATCATAGTCATTCATCATCTTATCGGATGTAGGAATCTTTCCTGCTGCCATGGCGGCGCCGGGGATCAGTGCGCAGGCCAATGCAAGAGCTGCCAGTTTTGTCTTCATAAAAAATCCTCCTTTTGCATACGGGTCATTTTTATCATATCTATTATACCGTTCCTTTGGAAATATGGCAAAGCGCAGGGGAAGGGATCCGCCCCATTGTTAATTATTGTTATTTTATTTCAAAAATAAACTTGACAATAATAGTAAACCGTTGTATTATATAGTCGTAAACAAAAAGGAAATCACCATTGGCCGTGGTGATTCCACTCATTGTTACCAATCTTTCTCAACAATCCAACGTCTCCAAAAGAAGCCTCCCAAAAGGGAGGCTTTAGACGTTCTATGGGATAGTTGGGATAGTAAGCCGGTGGATTAATCGGAATCACGAACGGCAGGTACGGAGATTCTTCGCCGGTACTCAGAATGACTCGCAGGGCGGGACTATGGCTTCTTCACGGCCATCCTCTTCCTATCACTGGCAAGGTCCCCCTTCTGCCTCAGCGGGAAGCGTCTCACATGATTTTCAGCCACCTGCCGGCTCCCTGCGAACCGGTGCACCTGCCATCATCGTTGAAAAGGCAGGACACATCACGCTGAATAAAAACTCCTTGTCCCTAAAGGGAAACGACTCACCCCACTTTATGCGCTGCAAAGCGAAGATACTACGATCCGCATCGGCAAAAGCGTCTGTCAACCCTGAGAACCTTCCGGTCATAAGGACGGTCAAACTAAAGAAGCTCCAGCGCCTGAAGGGCGTTGGAGCTTTTACACTTTCCCGTCTATTATTTCAGTTCTGCGGTGCAGTGAGGGCAGCGGGTGGCATCATCGGCAATAACTTCCCGGCAGTAGGGGCATTTTCTCGGTTCCTTGGCCGGTGCCTTCGGGAAGAAACGGTTGATCTGCTTCACCACGATGAAGATGGCAAAGGCCACGATGAGGAAGTCGATTACATTATTCAGGAACTGTCCATAAGCAATGACCGGAATTCCCATTTCCTTGGCTTCCGCTATGGTAGAAACGGGTACCCGGGACAGGGGCAGGAACAGATTGGAAAAATCAATGCCTCCCAGAATATATCCCAAAGGCGGCATGATAATGTCACTGACCAGGGAAGACACAATTTTCCCGAAAGCGGCCCCGATGACAACGCCGACTGCCATGTCTACCACATTGCCGCGAAGGGCAAAATCTTTAAATTCTTTGAGCATGCTCATAAAAAGAGCTCCTTTCTCCCTGCAAGAGAAACTATAACATTGAAATATTTTATCCCACTATATCATAATTTCCGCCCCTCTAGCAAGGGAAAGGGCATTGTGCTGCAAAATAAAATGCTCTCTTTTTCCTTTTCTTCTTTTCTTGTCCTGTGATAATGACTTTTAATCATATCTAATTATGTGCTTATACTGATTTCACAAGAATCCAACGAAGCCAGGGCCGGGGCGGTATAATATATACAGGTAAGAATTAAATGAGGGCCGGCCCGGATGCTGGAATGTTCACCTTCACGGGCAGGCCTGTGGTTGTGATAAACAGGAGGAGATTACTATGTTCCGCTTTACACTTCCCAGGGATATTTATGCAGGCCATGGAGCCATTGAAAAGCTGTCTGTGCTGAAGGGGCATAAAAAAGCCTTTATCTGTACCGGCGGTCATTCCATGCGGCGCGGCGGTTTCCTGCAGAAAGTCGAAAAGGTGCTGCAGGACAATGGGATGGAAACCCGCATTATGGAGGGCATTGATCCTGATCCATCTATAGAAACAGTAAAGGAAGGCGCCAGAGCCATGAGCGAATTCCAGCCCGATGTGATTGTCGCCATCGGCGGAGGTTCTCCCATTGACGCAGCCAAAGCCATGTGGGTTTTCTATGAACATCCGGAGCTGACCTTCGAAGATATCAAGAAACCCTTCTCCCTTCCCCCTCTCCGGCAGAAGGCGATTTTTGCTGCCATTCCTTCCACCTCCGGCACTGCGTCGGAAGTCACTGCCTTTTCCGTCATTACGGACTACACCAGCGGCATCAAGTACCCGCTGGCCGATTTCAACCTTACTCCCGATCTGGCCATTCTGGATCTGGACATCCCTCTCACCATGCCGAAGACACTCACCGCCCACACCGGCATGGATGCTCTCACCCATGCTACTGAAGCCTATGTATCCACCTGCGCCAACGGATTCACTGATCCCCTGGCCAAACAGGCTGTATCTGATATTTTTGACAATATTCTGGAATCCTACCACGGCGATAAGGAAGCCCGCGGAAAAATGCACATTGCCCAGTGCCTGGCCGGCATGGCCTTCTCCAACGGCCTTCTGGGAATCACCCATTCCCTGGCTCATAAAATCGGGGCTGTGTTCCATATTCCTCACGGCTGTGCCAATGCGATCCTCCTGCCCTATGTCATCCAGTTCAATAAAAAATCCTGCATGAGCCGTTATGCGGACCTGGCACGGATTGCAGGCCTTCCCGGCCACACAGACCCTCAGCTGGTGCTTTCCTATGAGGATGCCATCCGCCACCTGGATCGAATGATGGACATTCCTCTCTCCCTTGCAGCCTATGGCATTCCGGAGAAACTGTATCTGGAAAAGAAGGACTCCATCGCTCACAATGCGGTTCTGGACGCCTGCACGCCGGAAAATCCGCGGCCCGTGGATGATGAAACCATGGGACGCATTCTGGAATGCGCCTACTACGGAAAACCGGTAAACTTCTGATTGTCCCGCTGCCCTTCCCGCATACTAAAAAGCTTAGAAGCAGAAATGCTTCTAAGCTTTTTTCTGGTGCGAGCGAAGGGACTCGAACCCTTATGCACCAGGCGCAGGATCCTAAATCCTGTGCGTCTACCAGTTCCGCCACGCTCGCATGGACAATTTCTATTATATAGGAGAGCCTTTCAATGGTCAAGAAATCCATCTCAAGGACATAGAAAAACAGTTCCCGGATTTGGAGGAGGATGAAAAAAATAGATCTTTCTTGCTGGGGGAACTGTTTTTGACAGGCAGGTGTCGGGGAAAACCGTTTCCTGATGAAACGGATATTTCCTTAGCAGGACTTCCTGCACTTTTATTTTACACCTTTTTTGAGAAAATTTATCAAAATTTATGATAGTGCTTTTTTATAAACAGGTATAAATATTTTGTCAGAAAAATGCAGAAAGAAGCGCTGTGCAGAGGGATTAAAAAGATGAACCGCTCCTTTACGCCTGACGGTTCTTCCTTTGTGCCCCATGCTGCTCATGCTCCTGCCGGCCTGCGCACATCACACCGGGATTTCCTTAATCACATCAGCCAGAGTATAGGATTTCATTTTTTCTTCCATGGCTTTCTGCACTTCCATCAGTTTTCCATCTAACGCATGATGGATACCCCTGCCTACAGGGCACAGGGGATTGGGATGCTCATGGAAATGGAAAAGTCCTTCCTCCTTCAGATTTTCCACCGAACGGTATACATCCAGCAGCGTAATATCTTCCGGCTTCCTGGCCAGGAAGGTGCCGCCGGTGCCGCGATGGACGGTAATCATCCCGTCTCCCTTCAGCCGGGATAAAAGACGGCGGATGATGACGGGATTCACTTCTATGCTCCCGGAAAGAATATCACTGGTCACCTTCTGCTTGTTCTGATAAAGAGCAATATAAGAAAGCATGTGGATGGCAATCGTAAATTGGCTGGAAATCTGCATGGTACCTCCTTGATTTCACTGAAATTCATATTTCATAGATCTTTTACCGTTATCATAGCAGATTACCGGTATAAAAGTAAGGCGGGCCCTGGAAGCCCGCCTTCTGTACCACTCATAAAATGAATTAATGAATCACTGCGAATCCGCCGGTCCAGGAAATCTTTTCCCTGGCCGCCAGAGAAATCTGCAGGAATCCCATTGCTTCCAGTTCCCGGGCCCGTTTCAGAGAACCTGCATCCACCACAGACAGTCCGCTTCCCTTCAGGGCCTCTGCCAGTGCAGTCTTTGCCTCTGCAGAATCGGAAGCTGCCAGCACCACTGTCGGTTCTTTTTCACCGACCCTGCCGGAAGCCAGCACGGCGGCAAAGTTCGTATTAAACGCCTTGACCACCAGAGAAGCCGGCACCTTTTTCTGGATTTCATCTGCTGCTGAAGAATCAGCCGGAACCACCAGTTCATCAAAGGTGGAGAAATTAACCGGGTTGGTAATATCCACCAGCACCTTTCCTGCCAGTTCCTCCTTATGGGCTTCCAGAATGCTGTCTACTGCACCGTAAGGCACAGCCAGCACCACCATATCCCCTAATGTTCCCTTGAAGTCATGGCCTGCATAGACCACCTTCTGTCCTGCTTTTTCAAAATTGCCGCCAATGGCTTTTCCCATGTTTCCTTTGCCGAAAATTGTAATTTCCATGTTTTTTCCTTCTTTCTTTTACATCACCGGAGGAGCCTGCCCCTCCGCCTAATTATGTAACTTCTCTTGTTACACTTAATATAGCAGAATTCTGCTGTTATGTCAACAGTTACATCAATAAATAAAATAAAAAAGCTGTGAAAAAATGATTCATATTTTTCCACAGCCTTTTTTTATCATTATTTTTCTTTAGGAACCATATCTTCCGCTTTCAGCGTGCCTTCCCTGCGCCGTTCCGCAAATTCCGCCGTCGCTGTAAAGAGCACATCGCTGGAACTGTTCAGCGCCGTCTCGCAGGCATCTTCCAGCACAGAAATAATGAATCCCACAGCCACCACCTGCATGGAAATATCATTGCCGATTCCGAAGGAAGCGCAGGCTACAGGAATCAGAAGAAGCGATCCGCCGGCCACGCCGGATGTGCCGCAGGCACCAATGGATGAAACTATACAGAGCAGAAAAGCTGTAGGCAGATCAATGGCAAGCCCCAGCGTATGGGCAGCCGCCAGTGCCAGTACGGAAATGGTAATGGATGCGCCGGCCATATTGATGGTCGCTCCCAGAGGGATGGAAATGGTATAGGTATCCGGATTCAGGCCGAGACGCCGGCAGAGAGACAGATTGACCGGAATATTGGCAGCAGAGCTTCTGGTAAAAAAGGCATACACACCGCTTTCCTTTACTGTAGCCCACACCAGGGGATAGGGATTCTTACGGGTTTTCAGATACACAATAAAGGGATTCATGACAAAGGCCACCAAGCCGTAGGAAACGATCAGCACTCCCAGAAGACGTGCATAGCCCAGAAGAGCTCCCAGTCCTGCCGTTCCTACAGAATCGGCCACCAGTCCCATAATGCCCAGAGGCGCAAAATGAATAATCCAGGTTACCATCTTCGTAATGGCTGAAGCCATATCATTAAGACAGTTTCTTGTCACATCTCCTGCGGTAGAACGGAGTGCAATCCCCAGAATCACCGCCCAGGCCAGGATGCCGATATAATTGGCATGCATCAGGGCAGATACCGGGTTATCCACAATACTCAGCACCAGAGAATGAAGCACCTCCACAATACCGCTGGGCGGTGCCAGCTTGGCATCAGGCGCCACTGTCAGATTCAGGGCTGTAGGGAAAAGGAAAGACATGGCAACCCCTACCAGGGAAGCACAGAACGTGGCAATCATATACAGCTCGATAATCGGCTGTATCCGGCTCTCCGCATTCTCCTTCTTCTGGGCCATGGCATTCATGACCAGGAAGAACACAAGAACCGGCGCCACTCCTTTTAGCGCCTTTACAAATAAATCGCCAAAAATCTTAACTACCGGAATGGCCGGCTGGCAGAACAGGGCAATCAAAATCCCGATAATCAGCCCTATGGCAATCTGCTTAATCAGCGCCACTCCTGTAACCCATCTTTTTATTGTTGTCAGCAAAATAAACCTCCTGCACACCCCAAAACGCCTCCTGTCTCTCCCGCGGACAGGACAGCAGCCGTTTTCCCATAGAAACGGCTCTACACAAAAGAAGAAGGGAAAAATCCTCCTGGATAGGAATTTTTCCCAACAACGATTACAGTATACCCCACTCCTGTATCAGTTGCAATCAATTTATTATTGAATGATATTTTAGCATAGGTATGCATGAGGTGAAACAGACTTTACAGGTTTAGATGGTTTAGAGAATGGTGTTGGCATCGCCGGTGCAATTTATAGTCCTTTCCTCAGGCAGAATACGCCTTTCTATGATTATCTTTAAAGTCATCACATCCCATAGGCAGCACCTCTCAGAATTCTCTCACTAAAAAAACTCCCCGAAGGGAGTTTTTTAGAATTTCCTTTATTCCACATCTTCCGGAAGTTCTGCGTTGGTGTACACTTCCTGTACATCATCCAGATCTTCCAGTTCAGCGGTCAGGTGTGCCATGGTCTGGGCAGCATCGCCTTCCAGCTTGACATAGTTATCCGGCACCATAGCCACTTCGGAAGCTTCTACCGGAATGCCTTCTTTTTCGAGGGCATCAGATACGGTGAGGAATTCCTCCGGGGTGGTGGTGATTTCATAGCTGTCTTCATTGGAGGAGACATCTTCTGCACCGGCGTCAAGAGCTACCATCATTACGGTATCTTCGTCAGCTGCTTCTTTGCTGACTACAATGGTTCCTTTTTTCTTGAACATCCAGGATACGCATCCCGGGGTGCCTACGGAACCGCCGTGATGGGTGAAGGCATGGCGGATATCAGCCGCTGCCCTGTTTCTGTTATCGGTGTTGCATTCTACGATGACTGCTGCGCCGCCGGGGCCGTAGCCTTCGTAGGTCACTTCATCAAAGCCTGCACCGCTGGCAGCGCCTACGCCTTTAGCGATAGCTCTCTGAATATTTTCCTTGGGCACATTGTTCTGCTTAGCCTTGGTGAGGGCCAGTTTCAGACGCATGTTGCCTACGGGGTCACCGCCGCCCATGCGGGCTGCAATAGTGATTTCCTTGGAAATCTTTGTGGTAATTCTGGCGCGGATGGCATCGGTTTTGCCCTTTTTGCGCTTAATGTTTTCCCACTTGGAATGTCCGGACATAGTAAGTTATTCCTCCTTTTTATTCCACCAGGGTTCGCCCAGAAGGCGGTCGAGGATGATGGCTACCGCACTTCTCACGCAGAGATGGTTGTACGTGCCGGCGCCATAAATCGGTTCCACAATATAATCAAATTTTTTCATCATTTCCTTGGTCATGCCGAAGCCTGTGCCAAAGAGAATGAATATGGGAGTATCCTCGTTGTGGATTTTCCTGCGCATGGCTGCGTAGGAGACAGTATTAGGATACACCCTGGCATCGGTAGTGACAATAGCCGGTTTTTTCCCTGTTTCTTTTTCTATCTGGGAAATCGCATCATCCAGTGCAGGAACCAGTTCGGTTTCTTCAAAGGCTTCTTTGCGGTTGGCATTGTAGTGAACCCCGCCGCCTGTTTTCCAGTGATTCATAATGCGAAGGGCCATTTCACGCTGTGCTTCCACCGGATGCACAATGAAATATTTCTTCACATCATAGGTTTTTGCCGTTCGGGCAATATCATGGAGGTCATAGTTGGTCAGAGCCGTCGTGACGACTTCCATGTGTTTGTTATAAATAGGATAGTGGATAAGACCTATGTATACAGGTGCCAATGTCACTCCTCCTTTTCTTCCCTGATCTCTGCTATCAGTTTCAAGTCTTCTCCGGACAGCTGCTGTCCTTCAAGAAGATCCGGTCTGTAGCGGAGAGTCCGGCGAAGGGCTTCTTTTCTTCTCCACCGGGCAATATTGGCATGGTGTCCCGAAAGCAGAACTTCCGGCACTTTCCATCCGTTGTATTCCGCCGGTTTGGTGTACTGCGGATATTCGAGGATAGGTTCGTAAAAGGAGTCGGTGGCTGCACTTCCTGCATCCCCCAGAACTCCCGGTACCATGCGGGCTACGGCATCGCTGATGACCATGGCTCCCAGTTCACCGCCGGTGAGCACGTAGTCACCGATGGAAATCAGCTCATCTGCCAGATGTTCCTCCACCCGGTGGTCTACGCCTTCATAGTGCCCGCAGATGAGCACCAGATGGTCGTAGTCCCGCTGCAGTTCCTTGGCCTTATCCTGGTCAAAGGTCTTCCCCGCAGGAGACAGAAATATGACCCGATCCCTCGGACCTTTTTCAGGAAGCACATGATGGCAGGCATCAAAAAGGGGCTGGCACATCATCAGCATACCTGCTCCTCCGCCGTAAATGGTGTCATCCACCTGCCTGTGGCGGCTCTTGGTAAAGTCTCTGGGATTGGTCACAGCCATTTCTATAAGTCCCGCTTCCAGAGCTCTCTTGATGATGCTCTGGTGGAAGAAGGCTTCCACAAACTCCGGAAACAGGGATAATATATCAATTTTCAAGATGACAGCCTCACAGCGGCTTTCCGCCGCCTGTACTTCCCCTGATTTTTCTGGAAAACCAGGGAGCAGACGACATACAGCGAAACATAAACTATTCCCACTCCGGCAGGCGTACCGTCATACGTCCTGCCTTTATATCTATGGAGAGAACGCATGACGGTATGGCCGGAATCAGGATTTCTTTCCCATCCGGCTGCGCGATGACATAGACGTTGTTGGCGCCGGTTTCTATGATTTCCTTCACAGTCCCCACGGTCCTGCCGTCTTCCGTCACCGCTTCAAGCCCTATCAGCTCAAAGTAGTAATACGTTCCTTCCGCCCTTTTGGGAAGTTCGGAAAAGGGAACTTCCACCAGTTTGGAAATAAGGGTTTCCGCCCGGTTCCTGTCATTGACGCCTTCCACATGAAGGATATAGACATTCTTGTGGGGACGTGCCGACAGGAGGCGGAAAGGAGTTCCTCCGATATAGATGGTTTTGAGTTTTTTAAAAATCTCCGGCCTGTCCGTATCGGGAAGAATACGCAAATCACCCCGCACACCATGCGGGGCTACGATTCGGCCGACGATTATCTTTTCATCGGGTTTCATATCAGTTGCGGAAAGCGATAATCTTTCCATCTTCTACCAGGATCTCTCCGCCGGTCAGGGCGTTCATATCATCCCCCACATGGACGGTGACGATCCGGTTCATGGGCTGACGGTTCAGTTCAGCACCAATAGCCAGCTTTTCCAGGTGTTCCTTGTCAGCATTCAGCTTATCCTTCACCTGCTGCATACGGGCTTTCTGGGCTTCGTACTGCGCGCGGAGAGGAGCGACGGCCTGAATGTTGATTTTGGCCTGTTCAGCCAGCTTACCATTCGCTTCGAATTCAAGCTGAGCCATATCATGTTCGACACGGCTGATATTCTGCCCGATTTCATTGAGCAGAGTAGTCTTTAAGGTCTCGGTGAGCTTGGATTTTACAGCTACCGGGACAAGAATCTGCATTTCTTCCATTAAGGCACCTCTCAAATAATATCCACAGCCACCTTGCGGTTTTCCCGCAGAGCACCTGCTTTGACAACGGTGCGGATTGCATTGGCAATGCGGCCTTTTCTGCCAATCACTTTCCCCATGTCTTCCGGGGCAACATGGACCTGATAGATCTCCAGGCTGCCCTTTTCGACTACGGTGACAGAGACGGCGTCAGGGTTCTTGACCAGAGCCTTGACAAGTGTTTCCACTAATTCTTTCATACGCGGCCCCCATTATTTCTTTGCTTCTGCAAACTTAGCAAGGATGCCATTCTTTCTCAGGATAGAACGAACGGTGTCGGTCGGCTGAGCGCCTTTTCCAAGCCAGGAAAGAACCTTTTCTTCATCAATCTTTACCGGAGCGTCCAGTTTTGCAGGGTCGTACCAGCCGATGGTATCGGTAGGAGCGCCGTTTCTTGCTTCTCTGGAATCAATAACTACGATACGGTAGAAAGGATTCTTCTTAGCACCCATACGGGTCAAACGAATTTTTAACATGAAATTCACCTCCTTGAATTAATCTCGGTTATTTATGGAACATCCCGGGGAAACCGGAAAGGTTTCCCAGCTTGGATGGATTTATCTTTTTGCCCCTCATCTTCTTCATGGTCTTCTGCATTTCAGCGAACTGCTTCATCATGCGGTTCACATCCTGGATCTTCACGCCGGCGCCGTTGGCAATACGCTTTCTGCGGCTGCCGTTCAGAATTTTTACATTGGCCCTTTCTGCAGGAGTCATGGAACGGATAATGGCTTCGATGTGTTTGACTTCCTTGCCGTCCAGATCAATGTCCTTCAGCTGGTCCTTGAACTTGCCCATACCCGGGAGCATGCCCAGAATGGACTGGAAGGAGCCGAGCTTTCTGACCTGCTGCAGCTGGCGGAGGAAATCATCCAGGGTAAATTCCCCTTTTCTGATTTTGCCTGCCGCATCCTTCAGGGATTCTTCATCCATATTTCTCTGGGCTGTTTCAATCAGTGTTTCCAGATCGCCCAGATCCAGGATACGTCCGGCCATGCGATCCGGATGGAAATCTTCCAGCCCGCCGTCCAGTTTTTCTGAAACGCCGATCATTTTGATGGGTTTCCCGGTTACAGACTTGATGGAAAGAGCTGCACCGCCTCTGGCATCGCCGTCCATCTTTGTAAGGATGGTCCCGTCGATGCCAAGGTTTTCGTCGAAGGCCTTGGCTGTGTTCACCGCATCCTGGCCGGTCATGGAATCCAGCACCAGCAGGATTTCATGGGGATGAACTTCCGCCTTGATATTCCGAAGTTCCGCCATGAGCTTTTCATCAATGGTAAGACGGCCGGCGGTATCCAGAATAACAATATCACGGTTATAGGCCTTAGCTGTATCCACTGCGTAGGAAGCGATATGCACAGGATCCACATTTGGCGGCATACGGTAAACCGGTACATCGGTCTGCTGGCCCAGCACTTCCAGCTGTTTAATAGCTGCCGGACGGTACACGTCGCAGGCTGCCAGGAGCGGCCTATGCCCCTTCTTCTTGAACATCAGCGCCAGCTTGCCGGCGGTGGTTGTCTTGCCGGCCCCCTGGAGCCCTACCAGCATGATCACCGTCAGGCCGGAAGGAGAAAGGGTAATCTTGCTCTGGGTGCCGCCCAGAAGTTCCGTCAGCTCATCCCGGACGATCTTGATGACCGTCTGGTCAGGCTTCAGACTTCCGAAGACTTCCTCACCCATGGCCTTTTCACGAACATGGGCAATGAAATCCTTTGCCACCTTGAAATTGACATCCGCTTCCAGCAGCGCCCGTCTCACTTCGCGGAGAGCTCCGTCAATATCGCTTTCCGAAAGCTTGCCCTTGCCGCGCAGATCTTTAAACGCAGACTGCAGCTTGTCTCCTAAACTCTCAAATGGCATAAGGTCACCTTCATTCTCCTAAAAAGTCAATCAGCACACGAGCCTTTGTGTGATACTGATCCGGTATCAATTGCATCAGCTCTCTGGCTGCCTTTTCCTTCCCCGGTTTCATGGAAACCAGGTGAAGCACCGATTCGTAGGTCATGAGCTGTTCTTCCCCATGGCGCATGGCATCATGCACCGCCTGCCGGGAAATATGAAAATGTTCTGCAATTTCCGCCAGAGTCAGATTTTCATTATAGTATAAATCAAGACATTCTCTCTGACGGTCTGTGAGGAGAGCCCCGTATCGATCCAGAAGTTCTCCCTTTTCTACAATATTTTCTATAGACATAGTATCACCACAACGTTTGTCATTATACAGGAAGCAGAGACGCTTGTCAAGGAAATTTGCTTTACAGAGCATGATCTCCCTGCGGTTTGAAAAATGCATCTTTGCCGCAGGCTGTATCCTGAAGGTCAAAGTAAAAATATTGTGTTCATTCCTTTCAGGAAAACGAATAAGAATCCAGAAAGCTCCGGTATCCATAAATAAAAAGGTATGCTGCCGTTTTGCAGTCAGCCTTACGCAGCCTGATTCCCGTAAATAGATCAGGAGTCGAAACGTTCCTGACTAAAGAACAGACCGGTTCCTTTGATGTATAATATGTTTATAAAATTAATAAAAGATCTCTACATATATAAAGGAGGATACTTATGCCCTGTACAACTATACTTGTCGGCAGAAATGCCACCTATGACGGATCCACCATGATGGCCCGGAACGAGGACTCTCCCTCCGGCAGCTTTACATCCAAGAAATGGATCGTTGTCAATCCCAAGGACCAGCCCCGTCATTATCAGTCCAAACTGACCCATTTCCACATGGATCTTCCGGAGGAACCTCTTCGTTACACCGCCATGCCGAATGCCCTTCCCGATGAAGGATTCTGGGGTGAGGCCGGCGTTAACGAGGCCAATGTCGCCATGTCGGAAACAGAAACCATTACCTCCAATGCCCGGGTACTGGGCGCCGATCCGCTGGTGCCTGACGGAATCGGTGAGGAGGACATGCTTCTCCTGGTGCTTCCCTATATCCGCAGTGCCCGGGAAGGCGTACTTCGTCTGGGCCATCTGCTGGAAACCTTCGGCACCTGCGAGCTGAACGGCATCGGCTTCCAGGACATGGAAGAGGTGTGGTGGCTGGAATCCATCGGCGGTCATCACTGGATTGCCAAACGGGTGCCTGATGACCGGTACGTTGTCATGCCCAACCAGCAGGGGATTGATGAAATGGACCTTGCCGATGCCCTGGGGGAACAGAAAAATCACATGTGCTCCCGGGATCTGGCTGATTTCATCAGAAATCACCATCTGGATCTCCGTATGAACAGCAGCACCGCCGTTTCCCTGGAGGATGAACGGCATTTCCCCATCCGTCCGGCCTTCGGCAGCAAAGACGATGCCGACCATACCTACAATACGCCCCGGGCCTGGTTCATGCTCCGCTATCTGAATCCTACAAGCTTCCGCTGGGAGGGGGAGCAGGCTGATTTCACGCCTGAATCGGACAATCTGCCCTGGAGTCTGGTGCCGGAGCAGAAAATCACCGTTCAGGATGTAAAATACCTGCTGAGCAGCCATTACCAGGGAACCGCCTATGACTGCTACGGCCACAAGGGAGATGCGCATACCCGCCATCTGTACCGGCCCATCGGAATCAACCGAAATAATTTCCTTGCCCTGACCCAGCTTCGTCCCTATATGCCCAAAGAAAAAGCAGCGGTGGAATGGCTGGCTGTGGGATGCAATGTTTTCAACTCCTTCATCCCCTTCTATGCCAATGTCACTGCCACACCGGCTTATCTGGCGCAAACCGATAAAAATCCGAACAGCAGCCAGTTTTACTGGGCCAGCCGGATCATAGCCGCTCTGGCGGACGCCCACTTTGCCGCCTGCTCCTCGGCCATTGAACGCTACCAGGGAGCTTCTTTCCATAAAGCCCAGGCTCTTCTGGAAACATCGGACCGCACGCCCCTTCCGGAAGACGTCACCGGATTTCTGGCATCCTGCAACGAAAAAATGGCGGCCCTGGCAAAAGAAGAAACCGACCGCTGCCTGGGGCAGGTTCTTTATGAAGCCAGCAATGAAATGAAAAACTCCTTTGCCCGCTCCGATTCCTGAGCTGTGTAAGGAACTTTATGACAAAGCATGGGATAAAAATGCATAGGCCATCGAATCCTGCCTGTTCATCCGTATTTCCCTGAAAAATAGAGATGGATCTGTGGTCGGATGGTATTCTTACCTTTCCTGATGCGGGGAAGCCCGCTGTCACCTTTCCCTATGGAGGCATTATGAAAAGATTCATTCCTGCACTCACCCTCTGCGCACTCCTGTCCGCCGGTTCCGTTTTCGCTGCCCAGCCGCCGCGGGACAACTTTTACTGGCTGGGCCAGATCAATAAAGCCAGCGATGTAATCAATACAGAAGAAGGTCTTCTGACACCGGAAGAGGGCCACGCCTTTGCCCGAGGCATCGACAAAGTGATTCGGGACGGAAATCTTCCCGGTGCCCCGCGGCCCCATAATGTCATTGCCTTCGAACCCTACCTGATCCAGGCAGCCGGACCTGAAATTACGAAAATCCACGCCGGCCGCTCCTCCCAGGACATGCTCACCACCGTAGGCATTATGGAGCAGCGGGAGCACCTCCTCACTATGGCGGAAAAGCTGAACCGGGTGCAGGAAGATTTCATCCGTCTGGCAGAAGAAAATAAAAACACCCTGATTCCCAACTACACCAATGGCGTAGCCGCCCAGCCCAACAGCCTGGCCCACTACCTCATCGCCTATGCCAATGCCTACAGCCGGGACATGCAGCGGGTCCGCGAATACTACAGGCGTCTCAACCGCTCCCCCATGGGAAGCACCGTGCTGAACGGCACCGGCTGGCCGCTGGACAGAGACCGCATGGCATCCTATCTGGGATTTGACGGCCTGGCCTATAATACCTATGATGCCGGGCAGATTTTTCCACAGGAAGCGCCCATTGAAACGGGAAGCATTACCAACTGCATCGCCATCCATACCACCAGCTTTATTGAGGAAATCATGCAGCAGTACGCCCAGCCCCGTCCCTGGATCATTCTGAAAGAAGGAGGCGGAAATACCTACGTATCCTCCGCCATGCCCCAGAAAAGAAATCCCGGCCTTCTGAACAGCTGCCGCACCGATGCTTCCACGCTTCTGGGCATGTCCGTAGAAGCCATGTTCCGTTCCCATAACATTCCTGCCGGCATGGCTGACGGAAGACTGAACGGCGCCAAAGATCTCATGCCGCAGGCCTCCAAAGTCCTCACCTCCATGGACAAAATCCTGAACAACCTGGTGATTGATCCCGCCCGCTCCCTGGAAGAGCTGAATCTGGACTGGACCTGCTCCCAGGAAATCGCCGACGAGCTGATGAAGAACCACGGCATTCCCTTCCGCATAGGCCACCACTTTGCCAGTGAAATCGTGACCTACGCCCGGGCCCATGATCTGACGCCGAAAGACTTTACCTATGAGGATGCAAAAGCCATCTATGCCAAAGTCTCTGCGGAAGATCCCGATATGCCGCAGACCTTTCCCATGACAGAAGAAGAGTGGCAGCATGCCAAAGACCCTGCTTCCATTGTAAGGAACAGGAAAGTCAAAGGCGGACCCCAGCCGGAAGAGCTGGATAAAATGATTCAGATGGCCAAAGATGACCTGGCCGATAACAAAGCCTGGACAGAAGAAACAGAAAACAAACTGAAAACCTCCGAGCAGAAGTTGAACCGGGATTTCAACCGGCTCCTGTAAGCTGCACATATATAGGACAAAGAGATTTTTGAAATAATAGAGAAACAGGCAGCTTACCATCCTTTCAAAAATTTCTTGCGAAATACAGGAATCATGGAAAAGTGGCAGTGAAGAAATGACTGACATTCCTTCACTGCCACTTTAACGTGCTTTTTCCGGGAATCCCTGACTCTACAGATCTCCCGGTCCATCGATTATGCTTTTATTGTTCACCAGTTCATCCCACGCTGAGAGACAGCAGCCATGCGGTCCCACGGTTCATCATACGGGTAAAAGCCCAAAGAAATATTCACCGCCCCGCAGAAAAGGTCATAAAAAAAGCCCTACCTGCTTCCCATTTCATCAGCAGAAAGCAGAAATCCTTTTTTATTTCCCCGTATAGCGGTAAACCTCTGTCCAGCTGCGGCCGTAAGCACTGTAGAAATCAATTTCACCGCCCTGGTCGCCGGAAGCCCAGCTGCCGCCCCGGGGATTCTGCACGCCGTAAGCTTCCACGGTTCTGCCTCCGCCTATATAGATGGCCACATGGGATTCCGGACGGCAGAGAATATCACCGCGCTGCAGATGATCCTTCACCGCAGCCCAGGGATATCTGGTAAAACCGCCTATGGCCTTCAGATCCGTCCAAAGTGTATCTGCATCCCCGGTCTGCTGCTTTCCCCGGTATACCCGTTGATAAACAGGATTCTTCCTCCAGGCCGCAATGACAGGAAAGCCGGCCTTATCCAGTGCATGATAGACAAAGGAAGAGCAGTCATAATCCGGTCCTTCCCGGGAGCCTGTATAAGGATGAGAAGGCGTAGCATTTTCTTTCCCCTGGGAATACCCGTGAACAGGATTCCGGGCAATATCCACCGCCCAGGAAACCGCCGTCTCCATATGCCCCGGTGCCGCTGCCAGACTAACCTGAGCTGCGGAAACCATAAGCATAAACGCTGCTGCCAGCCCGTAAAGCTGACCGCTTTTCCCTGTATGTTCAAACAGCCATTTTTTCATAGATTCACTCCTGTCTGCCCTTCCAAGGGCATCGTCAATTAAAAAAATTATACAAAGAATCAGAAAGCCGGTCAATCGACTGCAGGAACGGTTCTTATGGAACAGACAGAAATCCACCTTCCCCCTGCTCCAAAATCCTATGCAGAATCTCCCTGAAGAGAACATAAGAGCCATTCCGCAGAGTACGGGAAATCGGAAACCAAAATCCCAAGCACATATTCCTGAACTCTTTTCCAATGCCATTATATAGCAGCGGTGCCCAAAGCAGCAGATTCATTTCTACACCATCCATGATGCAGGGAAATTTCTCGACTTCACTCGAGATAATAAGGAGAAAACGCTTCTGTCTCTCAAAATGACGGGAAAATTCCAATCGAAAACACCACAAGGAAACCCGGTATTTTTTCCTTGCCTGCCCAATGAGTTCGGTGTCTGCATGGTCTACGGCCGCTGCTGTACAAGGTACGACGGCGCGCGCCAGGCATGAGTCTCCCGTCATTTCTGCAGTAGTATAGGCGGAAATGATATTCCGGATTTCCCTGTGGTGTTTGTTTGACTGCCTGATCAGGCGGGGAGTAAAAGGAGTTAACTCATGGAAGTCTGCTGTCCACCTTTTCTTTCCCTATGGCCATCTCGGGAACTGACGGACAGGTTCTTTCCATTCTGCGGATCTTTCACATCCCTCTACCATATAAATAGAAAAGCTTGTCCGGATGTAAACCTCCATGCCAAAAATCATTCATTATCGTCTCTTATCCTATCATGCTTCCTCAAAATAATAATGACCGGATAAAACTGATTTATTTTTTGAATAAATAAAAAGAGTACCAATCGCCTCAGGCCGCCACTAATAAAAGGGAGGACTTATCTAAGGCTGGTACTCTTTATACTGAATGCAGCAGATGCGCTTCCCCCTGTCAATAGAAGAACAGATCCCCCCATTTTTCATTTTTCTGCTTTGGTCCCGTCATCAAAGG
>NZ_JBJEXP010000106.1:0-24133 GCF_051885895.1 Dialister sp.
GAGTCCATGGTTCTGCTACGGTGAGCTATGGCAGCAATGCCACAGTAAACCAGGGATATAATCTTGGCTTCAAGAAAGATAAATTTGATTTCGGTGCATTTTATGAAAGTAAGAATACTCATGGCTGGCATGACTATGATGTTTCTGTCAGCAGCTCCGGAAAAGCGGCAGGCTATGATTCTGATGCTCAGGGAAATGCCATCATTGGGAACAGGGGCGACAAGAAAGTCCTGAATGAAACTTTTGGATTCAATCTGGGCTACAGCTTTAGTGACAGCAAGAAATTGACCTATAAATATACCCATTCCATTTATGATTGGAAATATGATGACCCCATTTCTTACATAGAAGGCGCTAATCGGTGGAAAGGTAAAATTGGAGAAAATAAGAAGAGCTACTATCCGTCAAGCTTCCTGGGAACAAAAGGATGGCGTGCCTATAACCTTCATTCTTTAACCTATAATGATAAGGATAACGGCATTCATGCTCACTTTGGAATGACCGATTATTATAAGGACGGTTATACGTCTCCGGCAACAAGCGTAGATCCGGAAAAGAATTTTGATGGCGGCGGCAGTAAGACGTCTTATCCGTCTAAATCCTGGGATTTTGACTTCAACAAGCGCTGGAAACTGGGAGCGCATACTCTGCTGGCCGGTTTCGCCCTTGGACAGGATAAGTTCAGCGAAAATGTTTATAGTTCAGTGACAGACTGGAAATCCTGGAATAGTAAGATCAAGGAATCTTCCAAAGACCAGCGTCTGGGGGGCAAAGATAAGACCTACGCCATTTATGTACAGGATAAATGGAACTTTGCACCGAAATGGACAGCCTACATTGGCGGACGATATGACCATTATAAGAAATATGACGGATACGCTCAGTACAGGGGAGAAAAAGAAAATGACTTTGATTCCTCCTCTTATGATAAATTCTCTCCTAAACTTTCTTTGGACTATGCGTTCAATGACAGTACCAATGCCTATGTGTCCTATGGCAAATCCTTTAATCCTCCCATTCTCTACCAGGTCTACAGATACTCCGACAGTACCAGAGGAACCTATCGTCCGAACCCTGGTCTGGATCCGGAAACTACAGATACCTGGGAGTTGGGATTGAAAAAGAAAGTCGGTACTAAGACAGATATTCATGCAGACGTGTTCTATGCAAAAACAGATGATTATATCAAACTGAATAAACAGAATCCATCTGCCTATTTCTACGAAAATGCCGGTGAAGCCAAGACTCACGGCTTTGAAATCTCCCTGAACCAGCGCCACAGCGATGCCTGGTCTTCCTATATTAACTACACCTGGCAGACAGGCAAAATTGAAGGGGAAAAGAACTATGATATTCCCCGCCACCTGCTTCACCTGGGCACCACCTACAGCAAGGATCCCTGGACAATAAACCTGGACGGCATGTTCATTTCCGATAGAACAGAAGAAGGATACGAAAGAGACCATTTCAAAGCCAGGGATGCCTATTTCCTCATGAATCTTTCCACCAACTATCAGTTCAATAAAAACTTCGGTCTCCAGTTTGCCATTAATAACATGTTTGACCGGAAGTATTATGATGAGGATATTTCTACCAGCCATTACTATATCGGCGATGGCAGAACCTATACCCTTACCGCAAGATATTCCTTCTAACAGCAGGAACGACAAAAAACACCATCCTTTCAGGATGGTGTTTTTTTGATGGAATCCGGATAATATAAAAGGCGCCTTTTGAATATCTAAAAGCGCCTTTCACTATTTTCATTTATGATACTATTCCTCATCATTCCAGGGGAGATGAATATGAGGCGGTTTCAGGAAGCGGGGCAGAATGCCCTGATCCTCCCGGGGGTGGGCCGGTACGAATACAGGCAGCCGGGAAGGAAGGATTTCCAGATCCAGGGGGAAGGTGGGTCCAAGATCACCGTCAACATTGGTGACCAGCGGTTCATTTTCCCGAATGGAAAGATGGGCTTTTTTAAAACTGACCACGGTCAGAAAATCCGGGCCCATCTGCATGCCGGCCAGCAGCTTCGGCGCTGATTTCAAAGCCAGCAGCCATTCAAAATCATGGAAAAGACAAAGCTTGATAACTCCCTTATTTCGTTCCGACGGAGGAATCAGGTTATGGAAGCTGCCGGCGGAATCGGTAAGCATGGCGGCGATCAGCGGTGAGGAAACTTCAATCACTGTGCCGTTGTCTTCTTCGATACGGAAATGATAGGATTTCTGTTTGGATACCACCTGCATGCCTTTCATGTAGTAGGCCAGAGATCCGAACAGGGTTTTTTCCTTAATGGTTACTTTGCCTACTGCTTCGGAAATGCTGCCGGCGCCTACCACGTTGATGAAATAGCGGCCGTTGACTTTTCCTACATCAATATTCGTTTTCACTGCAGTTTCCAGCATATGGATGGCACCCTGGGGAGACCGTGGAATATGAAGGGCTCTGGCCAGGTCGTTGACGGTACCGAAGGGAACAAAGCCGAAGGTGGAAGGACTGTTTACCGGCACCATGCCGTTAATGACTTCATTGATGGTACCGTCACCGCCCATGCATATGACATCCCGTCCGTTTTCTGCCGCTTCTCTGGCAAAATGGGTGGCGTCTTTCGGCTTTTCTGTCAGTTTGATGGTAATATCTTCAAAACGTTTGGAAAGTACAGAGTGCAAAAGGGGAATATATCGCGGTGCCCTCTCATGGCCTGAGGTAGGGTTGACGATCATTGTACACTGTCCTTCTTTTTTCATAACGCTCACGCTCCGTGCAATAGAGACTTCCGGTCTCTTAAATTATCTATACTATTATACCAAATCGAAACGGAATTTTGACAGGATAATGAAACTTTCATGCAGAAAGGAGATGAAGCAGGAAGGTGTCATGCCGGACACAGGCTGGACAGAAAACTTTCAAAATTTCCCCTTGACAATAAAGGTCACCGGGATTATACTCTATGCATAACCGAGAGAGAACAGATGCAAGGATCGGGATAAAGGAAATTTCCTTGGTTTGCAGAGAGCCGGCGGCTGGTGAAAGCCGGTAAGAAGAAAACTTCCAACACTCGCCCGTGAGTATTTCAGCCGAACTAAGTAAGCGGAAACGTCCATTCACGTTACGAATAGGAACACCAAAGTATAATGTAGGGTGGTACCGCGAAAACATTCGCCCCTATCTTCAGAAAGAAATGAAGATCAGGAGCTTTTTTATTGGTATCATAGCGGAGGTGTTCCACTGAGTGATAAACCAGGGTGGTACCGCGTACATGCGCCCCTGTCTGCAGGAAACTGCAGGCAGGGGTTTTTGATTGGTTATGAAAAACGGAAAACTATCAAGTACAAGTCAGGGAGGAAACTAAGATGAGAACATGGATGAAAGCAATGGCAGCAGCAATGGCAGCAGCAGCAGTATGTGGAGCATTTGCAGGATGCGGCGGAGATAAAAAAGCCGCTTCTTCTGCTTCTGCTCAGGCAGCAGGAGACACCGTAAAATTCGGCTTTGTTACCGCCTATACCGGCCCGGGGGCCGCTTATGGCCAGGCAGAAAAAGAAGGGGCTGAACTGGCTGTAGAAGAAATCAACAAAGATCCGAAAACAAAGATGAAGATTGACCTCATCACATACGACAGCAAGTTAAACAAGGCAGAAGCCATCAATGCTTTCAAACGCCTCATTGAACAGGATAAGGTACTGGCTATCCAGGGACCTATGACCTCCGGTGAAATGTTCGCTGCAGGTCCGATTGCCCAGCAGGCCAAGATTGCCGTCTTCGGCACCAGCACCACCGCTCCCAAGATTACAGATATCGGCGACTATATTTTCAGAAATGCTATCCCCGGCAAGCTGGCTATTCCTACTACCGTCAAGAAAGCGCATGATAAACTGGGATTCCAGAAGGTAGCTGTCATGTATTCCAACAACAATGACCAGATGGTAGGTGAAAATGAAATTTACCAGCAGACCTTCAAGGATATGGGAATCGACGTAGTAGATACAGAAACCTTTGCCGACAAGGATACGGATTTCTCTGCACAGCTCACCAAGATTCAGGCAGCTAATCCTGATGTTATCTGCATTGCCGGCTTCTATCAGGAAGGCGCTCTTATTGTCAAGAAGGCTAGAGAAATGGGCATGAACCAGCCGATTATTGGAAATAATGGTTTCAACAGCCCTCAGTATATCAAGCAGGCCGGTGAAGCAGCTGACGGCACACTGGTAGCTACCCCGTGGAACCTGGATAGACAGAGCGATAAAGCTCAGAACTTCCGTAAGGCTTTCGTAGCTAAGTTTGGTCATGAACCGGATCAGTTCGCAGCCCAGACCTATGATGCTTTCTATATCATGCATGAAGCTGCAGAAAAGTCCGGCTCTACCACTGATAGAAAGAAATTCCGTGATGCACTGGCACAGATTAAGAACTTTGAAGGTGCTACCGGCAAATTTGAATTTGATGAAAACAGGGATCCGAAAATGGACCTGGATGTACTGCAGGTCAAGAATGGCCAGTGGGTTCCTTTCGCTTAATCGGTTTATTCTGAAGGAAGTATGGAAGCATAGAAGTTTGAATCAAGGCAGCATGGTAGGATGGTCAATGTAAGGGAATAGAGGAGTACAGCAGACAGAAGAATGGAAGCATAGGAGGTAAAAAGGCAGAGCCCGGGCTCTGCCTTTTTATGTGGAGGAAATGATTTGGTGTTAATGGCTGATGAAATATGGAAGGCTTCCTGCAGGCGCCGGCATGCTTTATCCCTTTCCCGGTCTCCGGATTTGAATTTTTTATTGAAATCACTGGAAACTCTGTCCGGTATGTGTCATGATAAAGCGTACAAGGAGGAAACAATCATGGATGAAATGAATGAGCTTTTTTATAAAGATGCCTATATGAAGGAATTTGACAGTTCCGTAGTCAGCTGCAGCAAAGGAAAGAAAGGCTATGAAGTGGTACTGGAGGATACGGCTTTTTATCCGGAAGGCGGCGGACAGCCCGGCGATCATGGCACCCTGGGCGGCGCAAAGGTGCTGGATGTACATCGGAAAGACGGCGTGGTGATCCATTATACGGACAAGCCTCTGGAAGCAGGAAGTACAGTCCATGGCGTGATTGACTGGCAGCGCCGTTTTGATTTCATGCAGAACCATTCCGGCGAGCATATTTTCTCCGGCCTGGTACATAAGAAATTCGGTTATGATAATGTGGGCTTTCATATGGATCATGTGGTAACTGTAGATTTCAGCGGCCCCATGACCATGGAAGATGCTATGGAAATTGAAAAGGAAGCAAATCAGCTGATTTACCGCAATGTGGAAACCAGGATTTCCTTCCCGTCGGCTGAAGAGCTGAAGACTATTCCCTATCGCAGCAAAATTGAACTGACCGGCAAGGTGCGCATCGTGGAATTTCCAGGAGGGGATATCTGTGCCTGCTGCGGCACCCATGTAGCAAGAACAGGCGAAATCGGCCTCATCAAGGTCCTTTCTCTGATGAACCACAAGGGCGGCGTCCGGATTGAACTGGCCTGCGGACGGTGGGCTTTGGAGGATTATGACAGAGTGCATGATTTGAACCGGGATATAGCTGTCCGCTTCTCCGTCAAATCCTATGAGACGGTAAAGGCAGTAGAGAAAATGGAAAAGGATATGGCTGATTTCAGGCAGAAAATCCACGAAATGAACCGCCGGTATTTTGCTCTGCGGGCTGCATCTCTGCCGGAAGGACAAAAGGCAGTACTTCTTGTAGAAGACAGCATGACACCCATGGAACTTCGTAAATTCTGCGAATATTTGGTAGAAAAAAAGCCGGAAAACATTATATTCCTTGTTTCCCGGAAAGATGAAAATTCTCTGAATTATGCCATTGGAAGCGGGAAGGTCAACCTGAAACCGCTCCTTAAAGAATGGAATGCCCGGCTTCATGGCCGAGGCGGTGGCAAAGACATTATGCAGGGCTCCTTTGCCTGCTCTCTGGAGGAAGTCAAGGAACTGGTGAATACCATAGAAGGATAAAGTTTCCGGCTTCCGTGGAATTTTGGGGAAGTAAGGCGCCTGACCTGCCCATAAAGGCGATTCCCTTTTGCCGCCCGAGTGAGGCAGAGCTGAGGATAGGTCCGGAATTTCAGCAAAGAACTGACGATCCAATCCTCCGCTGCTTACAGTCCCCTTCCAAATAAAGGAAACTAAAAATTGTGGCGGAGCGGCTGCCGATCTCTGCCTTCCGGCCCGCAAAGGCCGGTCAAACCTCATTCGTGGAGCGGGCGATGATCCACCCCTTTATATCTTTTGAATCAGCCTGCTCCGGCGGGGCTGAACTCTTTGAATCCGGACCGCTTTAGCGGTCCTTTTTCCATGACGGCAGTTTCAATGTTCCTCCGGCGGCCCAGACGCCAAGAAGAATGAGAGCGGCACCGGCAAGTTCGCCTTTTCCCATGGATTCGCCCAGAAAGAGAAAGGCGAAGACAGCGGCAAAGACCGGCTCCAGGGAGAAAATGAATCCGGCTCTTTCCGGCGTGGTGTATTCCTGTGCAACGGCCTGTATGGTAAAGCCATAGGCAGAGGAAAAGACCGCCAGCCCCAAAACAGCTGTCCATTCAGTAAGGGTGGATGGAAGCACCGGCGTTTCCCACAAAAAGCTGGCAGTGCCGGCTATGAGTCCCGCAAAGCCCATCTGCCATATGCCTAAAAGAAGACTGTCTACCCGGGATACGAAGGTATTGGTAAAAAGAATATCCAGAGCGTACAGGAAGGCCGCCAGAAGGCAGAGGACAAAGCCCTTGTCCAGGGTGATGGAAGTGACACCGTTTAACAGGATAAGACCGGCAGTGACAATCAGCGTGCCTGTGATGATGGAAAGAGAAGGCAGTCGCCTTATCCAGAGGGCGTGAAGAATGGGAACCATAATGACGGAAGTGGAAATCAGGAATCCGGCAGTGGAAGCTGACGTGCCGATGACTCCGTAAATGACTCCTATGAACACACCGGCAATCAGAAAGCCGGTCACAGCACTGTATTTCAGCGTTTCCCGGTCTGTTTTCCGCATCCGCTTTCCGAAAAAGGGAAGAAGAAGGAAAAAGGCAAAAAGACAGCGCAGCGCGGCGATACAGATGGGAGGCATGGTTTCTGCTCCCATTTTCATAAAACCATAGGAACTGCCCCATACAAAGGCGGCAGTAAAAAGAAGAAAATCAGCTTTGCTCCGGCTCATGGACGGCTCCTTTTCTGACTGCATTGATTTACATTCGGTATTTTATCATATATCCACTTTAGAATTACATAAGAAATATGGTATAATCTATATAGAATTTATTAAATAAGAGAGGAGACTTCCTATGTCTTTTAAAGAAATTCCAGTAGAAGAATGGGGCTTGAACCCTTTTACCAGCCTGGCTGATTACTGTATTGTCACTGCAGGGAATAAAGAAAAATGCAATCCCATGCTGGTGACCTGGGGCGGATTCGGCGTAATGTGGAGAAAGCCGGTGGCTTCCATCTATATCCGCCAGAGCCGTTTCACCAAAACCATCCTGGACTCACAGGACTATTTCACCCTGTCTTTCCCGCCGGTTTCCTTCAAGCCGCAGGAATCCTACATGGGCTCCCATTCCGGCAGGGATGGCGATAAATTTGAGGGAAGCGGACTTCACCCCTATGCTATCGGCGATGAGGCAGTAGGTTTGGAAGAAGCAGATCTCATTCTGGTATGCCGTAAGATTTACACCCATGAAATGAAAGAGGAGTTCTATACAGATAAGGAAACCTATGAACGGTGGAACTCCGGCAGACAGGCCAACAACAACCACAGCATCTACATGGGAGAAATTGTAAAAGTTTTGAAAAAGTGCTGATCAGTTAATAAAACCCCGCTCCGTCATGAAAACATGATGGGCGGGGATTTTTTCTGCGGGAAGGAGGATAAGAAAAACGTCAGAACAGCTTATGATCTGCCTGCTGTTTTCCATCCATTGATGCTAAAAAATCAGGAATCGGGGAAATGTTTTTTACTGTCTGTTTTCAGCAGCATGCAGTATCATATCGGAGCTTTTGAGGGTTCCTTCTTTTCTTCTCTTTTCAAATTCTGCCGTAGCGGTAAAGAGGACATCGCTGGAGCTGTTGAGGGCTGTTTCGCAGGCATCTTCCAGTACGGAAATGATAAACCCAACGCCTACCACCTGCATGGAAACATCATTGCTGATGCCAAAGGAAGCGCAGGCTACGGGAATAAGAAGAAGGGAACCGCCGGCTACGCCGGAAGCGCCGCAGGCACCTATGGTAGCTACCAGGCAGAGAAGGAAGGCGGTGGGGAGATCCACCTGTATGCCCAATGTATGGGCGGCGGCCAGAGAAAGAACGGAAATGGTGACGGAAGCGCCGGCTGTATTCACTGCTGCTCCCAGAGGAATGGAGATGGTATACATGTCCGGGTCCAGTCCAAGTCTGCGGCAGAGGTTGAGGTTGACCGGAATATTGGCAGCGCTGCTTCGGGTAAAGAAGGCATAGACACCGCTTTCCTTCAAAGTGGTCAGCACCAGGGGATAGGGATTTTTATGAACTCTGGTAAATACGAGAAGAGGATTCATCACCAGAGCCACAGTGCCATAGGCGCCGATTAATACGGCCAGGAGGCGCACGTAGCCAAGAAGGGCGGAAAGGCCTTCACTGCCTACGGAATTTGCTACCAGCCCCATAATGCCCAGGGGAGCCAGATGGATGACCCATCCCACGATTTTGGTGACTGCTTTCGCTGTATCGTCCAGGAAAGCCTTTGTGCTGTCGCTGCCCAGAGATTTCAGTGCAATACCGAAGACGATTGCCCAGAGAAGAATACTGATGTAATTTGCTTTCAGAATGGCGCTTACCGGATTATCAATGGTACTCATGACCAGATTATACAATACTTCTCCTATACCGCTGGGCGGTGTACTGCTTCCCTGGTCCATGGCTGTCTGGAGAGACAGGGTGGTGGGGAAGAGGAAAGAAAAGGAAACGCCGATAATGGAGGCCAGAAAGGTGCTTGTCATATATAATGTGACGATCGGTTTCATGCTTCCTTTCTGTTCCGGCTTTTTCTGGGCAATCGCATTAATGACCAGGAAAAAGACAAGTACAGGAGCTACGCTTTTTAAAGCTTTCACAAACAGGTCGCCGAATACCTTCAGGAAAGGGACGCACTGAGGCAGGGTGACTGCCAGTATGATACCTGCGACCAGTCCCAGGGCGATCTGATGAATCAGTTTGATGTGGGAAAGAATGGATTGTATTTTGGAAATCAATAGAACCCTCCTGCTACTTATATATAAAAAGAAATATTACGATTTTTAATTATACGCTTATAATTGAGGGAACGCAATGGAATTTAATGGAGAAAGTCACGGATCATGGGCCGGGGAAGCACTGATTCATTCATAGAGTTTACTTTCATAAGAAATTTTGTGCACTGTTTCGTCATGAGATTCCTTAAATAGCCCGCTGTTCGCGTCATCCCATTCCCCGCATTGCATAGAATTTCAAGAATGAAAGCAGACACTGATTGAATCGGTGCGTCCCTGGCGGGTTGATTTTGGCCTGGTATATCCGGCCGTACAGTGCTTCAATGGCAGTGAGGAGAGAAATGAAAAGCATTTTCAGATTTCAGAGAGTTGTAATTCAAATTTGAATTTGATAAAATGAATACAGCACAATCCGTGCATGGACAATGGTACAGAAAGAGGCAGTTCATCTGTACTTCTTTCCATGAAAATCAAATGTTGACATATGCTGCTTGTAAGGAGGTGGCGGTATGGATAGAAAAAAGAAAGCAGCCCTGGGGATGATTCCTCTTATGGCGGCTGCTTTTAGCCTGGTTCCCCTGGCGGGACAGGCGGAAGAGCCGGTGAATCTGGAGAAAACATCCTGGACATCTCTGGCAGGCATGTATGATAATCCCTATTTCACTCCCGCTGCAGGTGCTTCCCTTTCGCCGGAGGTGCTTTCAGAGTGGTGGAAGGTTTTCCATGATGATACCCTTGATGAACTGATTTACAGGGCACTGGATCAAAACAGGGATCTGGCGCAGGCAGAGTCCCGGCTGGCCCAGGCCAGGGAGGCACTGGGAATTTCGAAGGCATCCCTGGTTCCCTGGATGAATGCAGGCGCCGGATGGGTACGGGCGGAAGCACCGGATGGCGTTATTTCCGATTTGTCGCCTTCTGCGCTGAAAAGCTTTCCCGGCACATCCATTGATAATAATAGAAACCTGACCTATGCAGGTCTGGATGCATCCTGGGAGCTGGATTTCTTCGGGAAAAATCGATCGAAGGTAAAGGCTTCGGAAAAATCGCTGGAAGCGGAAAGGGGAATGCTCTATTCCACCTGGGTGTCCCTATCAGCGGAAGTAGCCATGAATTATATTACCCTCCGGACACTGCAGGAGGAGCTGGCAGTTACGGAAGCCCATATCCGAAACCAGAAGGAAAATCTGTCACTTCTCCAGATCAATGAAAATACAGGTCTTTTGTCTTCTCTGCCGTCGGATCAGGCGGAATATACTCTTCATGAATCAGAAGCTAAAATACCGGAACTGAAAACGGAAATCGGCGAAACGCTGAACCGGATTTCCATACTGACAGGCACTGTGCCGGGGGCATTGAATGACAGGCTCCTGGCACCGGCTCCGCTTCCTGAAATAGACAGTGCCATGTATAATGCAATTCCTGCGGAAGTGCTGCGCCAGCGGCCGGATGTGCATGCGGCAGAAATGGCATGGGCGGCACAGATCGCTAAGACGAAGGAAGCCAGGGCGGAAATGAAGCCTAAGTTTTCCATTCTGGGAGTGCTGGGGCTGGCGGCTCTTTCGGGCGGACTCTTTTCTGCGGGAAGCCATGCTTTCGGCATTATGCCTCAGGTATCCTATCCCCTTTTCAACAGGGGCGCTTTAAAGCGGAATGTAAGAGTACAGAGCGAAAAGGAAAAGGAAAAACAGGCAGCCTATGAAAATACGGTGCTGAAAGCTGCCGGTGAAGTACGGAGCGCTATGACGGCTGTGAGTCAGGACAAGGTAAGGAAGGACTCTTTGGAAAAAGGCCGGGATAAGGCAAAGGAAGCGCTGGATCTTTCTCAAAACCAGTTCAGCTATGGACTTTCGGACTATATGGGCGTACTGGATGCAGAGCGCCATTACCTGTCGCTGGACCAGGACTATACCCTGTCAAAGGGAAAAGAGCTGACGGACATGGTTTCTCTTTTCAAAGCACTGGGCGGAGGCTGGAAGCCGCTGGATGAAAAAGAGGAACAGAAGGTGTCGGAGAATAAAAGATAGAGGGTCACATGGCGGACCATCGGAAGGATGCAGAATCACCGGTCAACCCTTCTTTTATAATAATGAGAGGTGCATAATATGTTAGAAAAAATCAGGGAGCATAAAAAAACAGCGGTGCTTGTGGCTGCTGTACTTGTGCTGGCTTTAGGGTTCGGCTTTTACCAGTATCGAAGCCATAAGGCGGCGGAGGAAGCAGCCCGTCAGCTGGTGCTGAACGGCAATGTGGATCTCCGGGAAGTATCACTGGCCTTTAAAAACAGCGACCGGATTTCCGATATCCTTGTAGAAGAAGGGGATAAAGTTACCAAGGGACAGGTACTGGCCAAGCTGGATACCAATGATCTGGAACACCGCATGGATGTGACCCGATCCCAGATAGATGCCCAGCAGGCAGAGGTGGATAAGCTTCATAACGGCACCAGACCGGAGGATCTCCGCAGCGCTGATGCCAAAGTGAAGGAAGCCCGGGCGGAAAGGGATTTCCTGGCTTCTGACTATCAGAGAAAACAGGATGCATACAATACGTCCGGCGGAAAGTCGGTCAGCCGTCAGGTATTGGAGGATGCAAGAACAAAGCTTCATGTGGCCGATGCAAAGGTGAACGAGGCGGAAGAAGCGCAGAATCTGGCAGTGGCCGGCCCGAGAAGTGAAGATGTGGCAGCAGGAGAAGCCCAGCTGGAAGCCCTGCAGAATACGCTTTCCCAGGAAGAATATACCCTTTCCCAGTCGGAACTTCTGGCACCGCAGGACGGAGTTATCCGCTCCCGCCTCCTGGAAGTGGGGGATATGGCTTCTCCTCAGAAACCGGTTTTCCGTATGTCCCTGAATACGAAGAAGTGGGTAAGGGTATACGCAAAGGAAACGGATCTTGGAAAAATTCATGAAGGCATGAAAGCAGAAGTTTATACCGACAGTGACCCGAACCATCCGGTAGAGGGGCAGATCGGCTATATTTCCTCTACGGCTGAATTTACGCCCAAGAATGTGGAGACTTCGGAACTTCGCACGGCTCTCCTCTATGAAGTGAGGGTTTATGTGACCGATCCTGAGAACAAACTCCGTATGGGCATGCCGGCTACTGTAAAAATCGGACTGTAAAGGGTGATGACATTGGATGACTGGGTAATCAGGGCAAAAGACCTGTATAAAGCCTTTCCATTGAAAACGGGAGAAACCCTTCCTGCTTTGAACCATCTGTCCCTTGCTGTCCGCAGAGGGGAGCTGACGGCAGTCATCGGCCCTGACGGAGCCGGTAAGACTACACTGATGCGTCTCATTGCGGGCCTCATGGTACCCACCTCCGGCAGCCTTTCGGTGCTTGGCCTCGACAGCGTGAAGGATGCACAGGAGATCCAGAGCCGTATTTCCTACATGCCTCAGAAATTCGGACTTTATGAAGACCTGACGGTGGCGGAAAACATGAACCTTTATGCAGATCTTCACGGTGTGCCGAAAGAAAAGAGACCTGCCCGCTTCCGGAAGCTGCTGGAAATGATGGGGCTTGAACGTTTTACGGGACGGTTTGCCGGAAAGCTTTCCGGCGGGATGAAGCAGAAACTGGGACTGGCCTGCACCCTGGTGCGCTCTCCGGATCTGCTTCTCCTGGATGAGCCTACCGTGGGGGTGGATCCTCTGTCCCGGCGGGAATTGTGGGAAATCCTGAAGGAGTTTGTCAAGGAAGAACATTTGTCTATCTTTGTCAGTACGGCTTACATGAATGAAGCGGAAATGTGCCGCCATGTATTTGTGCTGAACCAGGGGCATATCCTGGCTGACGGCAGCCCGGAGGATTTGAGACAGATCGCGGAAGGACGCACTTTCCGGGTTATGCCTGAAAAAGGGGTTCCTACAAGAATCCTGCAGGCGCATCTGCTGGATGATGACAGTCATATTGTGGATGCGGTACCCCGGGGCGGGGAAGTCCATTTTATTACTAAAGAAAAGAACATGAAGATTCCCTGGCTGGAGAAGCAGGGGCTGGCTGTGCAGGAAGATGTTCCGCGGCTGGAAGACGGGTTTATGATTCTTCTTCGCCAGGCGGAATCTTCTGTGATTGTGCCGTCGTCAGACAGCGGAGATATTTTGGACCGCGGCGGCAGGCCTTCTACCGAAGTCAATATTGAGGTCAGAAATCTGGTCAAAAAGTTCGGGGATTTTACTGCTGTGGCCAACACGTCCTTTGTGGTGCATAAGGGAGAAATTTTTGGCCTCCTGGGCCCGAACGGAGCGGGAAAGACCACGACCTTCAAAATGCTCTGCGGCCTTCTCCCGGAAACCAGCGGGTATCTTTCCGTGGCCGGTGTAGATCTGCGAAAGGCCAGGACCAGGGCGCGGGCCAATATAGGATATGTGGCCCAGAAATTTTCTCTTTACAGCCATATGACGGTCATGGAAAACCTGAATTTCTTCGGAGGTATTTACGGCCTGTCCCCAAAACGGAAGAAAGAACGAATCCGGGAAGTGGTGAAGGAGTTTTATCTTTCCGGACGGCTGGATATGCGGGCCGGGGACCTGCCCGGCGGCTACAAGCAGCGTCTTTCCATGGCCTGTGCCCTTATCCATGAGCCTAAAATCCTGTTCCTCGATGAACCGACATCGGGTATTGATCCGCTGGCCCGGCGCAATTTCTGGAGACAGATAACGACTTTGGCCGCCAGGGGCACCACCATTATTATTACCACCCATTTTATGGAAGAGGCAGAGTACTGCGACCGGTTCATGATACAGGATAACGGACAGCTCCTGGCAATCGGCAGTCCGGAGGAAATCAGAAAGAAGCTGCATGCTCCCCGGGCGGATATGGATGATATTTTTATTCAAATTGTCAATGAAGCCAGACAGAAAGGAGAGAAAAATCCATGGAAGGATTCTGCCGGCGCATGAAGGCGCTTATATACAAAGAGTTTCTCCAGCTGATACGGGATTCCAGTTCTCTCCTTCTGGGGATTGTTCTTCCTATTATCCTGATCCTGATTATCGGATATGGCATATCCCTGGATGTCAAAAATGTACCCTGTGCGGTGGTACTGGAAGATACATCGCCTAAAGCCCAGGATGCAGTCAGCTTCCTGAACGGATCTGATTATTTCTCCCCGGTCTACGTGACCAGTATGGCGGAAGCGGAAAAACAGCTTCTGGACCGGGATGTCAATGTCATTATAGATATTCCTCCGGACTTTACTTCTTCCCTTTATGAAGGACGGGCAAAGGTACAGGTCATCATGGACGGGGTGGAAACAGCCACGGCCATGAGCACCGGTTCCTATGTGGAAAGTTCTCTTTCTTCCTGGATGGCTAAGGAGGGGCTGACAGGAACAGGCGGTGTGGCCATTGTGTCCCGTATGTGGTTCAATGATGCCAATTCCAGTACCTGGTTCTTCATTCCCGGACTGATTATGCTCATTATGACCATTGTGGGCGTCATGCTGACCTCTGTGGTCATGGCCAGGGAATGGGAGCGGGGAACCTTTGAATCCCTTTTCGTAACGCCGGTGAAACCCATGGAACTGGTACTGGCGAAAATGGTGCCTTATTTCTTTGTAGCCCTTCTGGGGATGGGCATCTGTCTGGTGCTGTCCCGTTTCCTCTTTGAAGTTCCCATGGAAGGCTCTCTGGCAGCGGTGATTCTCATATCCATGGTTTACCTTCTGGTGGCTTTAGGAATCGGACTGGTGATTTCTGCCGTAACCAAAAGGCAGTTCCTTGCCTGCCAGTTCTCTCTGCTGATCAGCTTCCTGCCCTGCCTTGTGCTGTCAGGATTTATCTTTGATCTGCGGTCTACACCCACCTTCGTACAGGCAGTAGGACAGGTGCTTCCCTTTTCCCATTACCTGGTATCCATCCGCTCCCTGTTTCTTTCCGGTACGGATACGGGCATGCTGCTGGAAGAAGGAGGGCTTCTCATGCTTTACGCCCTGTTTTTTGTAAGCTCTGCCTTTGGCATGACAAAGAAGAAGGTGGAATGATGGGAGAAATACGACTTTTTCTGCAGCAGCTCCGCGTGATCTGCGTGAAGGAAATCATGGCGATCTGGAATGATCCCGCCACACGGCGGATTGTGGTGGTACCTGCCCTGGTGCTGGGGTTCCTTTTCGGCTATGCCGCCAATTACAATCTGGAAGATGCGCCCTACGTGGCAGTGGATGAAAGCAGGAGCCATGCCTCTTCTGCCCTTCTGGCGCGTTTTGACGGCACCGGCCTTTTCCACCGGATTGCCACTCTCCAGAGCGTGGACGGCATGGAGAGCTACATTACCGGAGGCGATGCGGTGATGGCTGTGGTCATTCCGCCGGATTTCCAGCGAAAACTGGAAACAGGAGAAAAAGCGGATATTCAGATTATTACGGATGGACGAAACACCATGACCGCAGGACTGGCCTCTTCCTATGCCGCCCACATTGTCAGCGGGTATAATCTGTCTCTGGCCGGCAGGAACAGCCCTGTCACCATAGAAAGCAGGACCTGGTTTAATCCGAACCAGATTACCCGGTGGTTTTTCCTTCCGGGGATTATCGGCCTATTGAGTTTTGCCCAGGTATTTCTTCTTTCCGGTCTGTCGGTAGCCAGAGAACGGGAGGAAGGCACCTTTGAACAGCTTCTGGTGGCACCGGTATCTCCGGCGGTTATTCTTATCGGTAAGGCGGTTCCACCGCTGATTGTAGGATTTATCCAGTGCACCATCCTGCTCTGCATCAGCTACTTCTGGTTTCAGGTGCCCTTTGCGGGTTCCCTTGTCACGTTTTATACGGCCCTGTTCTTTTACCTTTTGAGCTCTACCGGCTGCGGACTGATTGTTTCTTCTATTTCCAAAAACATGCAGCAGGTGCTTGTCTATGTCATCGTACTCATGATACCGATGGCTCTTCTTTCCGGCATCATTACGCCGGTAAGAAATATGCCCTCCTTCCTGCAGATGATTACCTATGCAGATCCCCTGCGCTTTGCACTGGAACTGATCCGGCGTATATATCTTGAAGGACTGACATTCAGCGATCTGGCATGGAATTTTGTGCCGCTGGCCTGTATTTCTCTCGTGACGCTGTCCATTGCGGGATATCTTTTCCGTCATCATATGAATTGAAGGTGAATTTATGAAATCCATAAAGAAAACGACCCGGGAAGATGGGGAAGAAACCAGAATGCGGCTTATCCAGTGTGCAGGGCGCCTCATCGCCGATCAGGGCTACGACCGTACCACCAGCAAGGAGATATGCCGTCTGGCGGGAGTGAATCTGGCGGCGGTCAATTATCACTTCGGAAGCCGGGAAGGCCTTTATAAAGCCGTATTGGATGAAGTGTATCATTATGTGATTTCCCCTAAAGAAATCAGCGACATTTATCATATGGACGCCCCGCCCAGGGAAAAGCTGATGAAGCTTCTGGATCTTTATGTCAAGGAAGCGCTTTTTTCCGAAAGCTGGCAGGTTAAGGTGAGCATTCGTGAATTAATCAATCCCTCTGCCGTGTTCTCCAAGTTTGCAGAAAACTATATAGGAAAGAAACTGACACCGGTGCTGGATATGCTTTCCGCCTATCTGGGGCTTCCGGCGGAGGATCCCCGCGTATCCCGCACCTTTCTTACCGCTTTGTCTCCTTTCCTGATATTCCTTCTCTCCGGACACCGGCAGATGGGCCTTTTCATGTACGGCTTATCCAGACGGGACAAAGAACAGAAAATGGAAGAAGCAGATATGCTGAAGGAATTCGTCTTTGCCGGATTGGATCGGCTGAAGGAAAAGTGGGAGAAATAGATAATCAGACCGGCGGTCTTCCTGCCGTACCGCCGGTTTTTGGCAATGAGGAATGATTCAAAAAATATTTTTCGGCATGTTCACATCAAAGCCGTTTTTTCCATATATAGAGTAGAAGGAAGCAGGTCATGAGACGACACTTGGGAAATCAGGCACTTTCCTGCCAATCCTAGGCAGTGCAGGGAAATGCATCTCAAAGCAGCCGTCGGGATCCCCTTATTCCTTTTCCAATCCGGATGGAATGAAAAACAAAAAGAAACAAGAAACTCAGGACTCCAGACATTCCCTGTATGGCAGAAATGACGGGAGACTTGGGGGAAGCACTGATTCATTCACAGAGTCTGCTTTCATAAGAAATTTTATGTACTGCTTCGTCATGGGATTCCTTAAATAGCTCGCTATTCTCGTCATCCCATTCCTTGCATTGCATAAAATTTCAAGAATGAAAGCAGACAATGAATGAATCAGCGCTTCCCCTGCCTGGCGCGCGCCGTCGTACCCTGTACAGCAGCGGCCGTAGACCATGCGGACACCGAACTCATTGGGCACGATGGGAAGCCTGGAGACACCGGGTTTCTTTGCAGTGGGAAAATACTCATTTCCACCTTTCCGGGAGTGGCGGCTCAGATACTGCGGTATCCGCTGCGCAGCAGGGGTTGTGAAAAAATGGCAGTCATTTCTTCACAGCCCTTTTTTTATGCCTCCTGTATTTCTCCGGAGATTTTTAAAATGACAATGGGCTGTCCGCTGCTCAGAATGACGGTGCTGACGGAAAGGCTTCAAAGACATACTGCAGGGATTCCTTCTTTGTAGATTGCCGCAAAGAAGCTGCCGCAGTCATATAAACGCATGGCTGTCAGGCGGTACTATCACTTTCTGAAACAGAGCCGTTCTCTATGCGCAGAGCTGCATAATCGCTCTTTGAACCTTCCTCTTCATTTGATATACTATAGAAAATATGGATAACGGATGGTACAGGAGGATCTCCTATGCAGGAACATTTGAAAATTGCTTATACAAAGAAAGCACTGGAACTGTTTGCTCCTATTCCCACCAGGAAGGCGGTTCCGGCGGAAGATACGGATTTTACAGATACAGCAGCGCTGGTACTGACGGAGGAGGATTCCTCTTTCCTTGACAATCAGAGGGTGAAGGCATTTCATATTCCTGTGTTTCTGATTGTGACGGACCAGGGAGAAAAGCTGGATGAAAAACTGGGGAGCGTGTATGGCATACTGAATCCATCCTCTCTGCCCCGGGCATTTTTTGAGCGTCAGATCGAAAAGGCAGCCTCCGAGTACGAAGAATCGCTCCTTCCTCCTTTTTTCAAGAAGCTCCGTGATTATGTAGAGTGGGGAAACTCCCAGTTCGACTGCCCCGGCCATCAGGGCGGCAGCTACTTTACCAAGCATCCGGCAGGACGTATTTTTTATGATTTCTATGGAGAAAATACCTTCCGGGCCGATCTCTGCAACGCCGATGTGGCCCTGGGGGATCTTCTTATCCATGAAGGTGCAGCCCTGGCTGCCCAGAAGCATGCGGCCCGCGTATTTAATGCGGATAAAGCCTATTTCATCCTTAACGGGACGTCCGGCGCCAATAAGGTGGTCATGAATGCCCTTCTGGCACCGGGGGATCTGGTGCTTTATGAAAGAAACAACCATAAGTCCGTGGGGTACGGTGCCCTGATCCAGGCCGGAGCCATTCCGATTTACCTGGAAACTGCAAGGAATCCTTTCGGCCTTATCGGCGGCGTGCTGGATCACTGCTTCAATGAAGAATATATCCGCATGCTCATCGCAGAACGGGATCCCAAGCGGGCCCGTATGGACAGGCCCCTGCGGGCGGCAGTGATTCAGCTGGGAAATTATGACGGCTGCATTTACAATGCCCGCCAGGTGGTGGAGAAAATCGGACATCTCTGCGACTATATTGTTTTTGATTCTGCCTGGGTGGGGTATGAGCAGTTTATTCCCATGATGAAGGACTGCTCGCCGCTTTTGCTTCATCTGGGACCGGATGATCCCGGCATTATTGTGACCCAGTCCGTCCACAAGCAGCAGGCCGGTTTCTCCCAGGCTTCCCAGATTCTGAAGAAAGACAGCCATATCAAAGGACAGGCAAGATATGTGCCCCACAAGATTTTTAACAATTCTTTCATGGTAAATTCCTCTACCTCTCCCAATTACCAGATTTTTGCATCTCTTGATATGAATGCCCGGATGCAGGAAGGGGAAGCGGGAAAGCTCCTCTGGCATGAATGCATTGTCAATGCTATTGAAGCCAGAAAGAAGGTGCTCCGGTACTGCAAGTACCTTCGCCCCATTGTGCCGCCTCTGGTTCATGGCAAAAAGTGGGAAGAGGGAAATACGGAAGACATGGCGGAAGACATCGCCTACTTTGCTTTTGAGCCGGGAGGAAAATGGCATTCCTTCCAGGGATATGCCAAGGGACAGTACTTTATTGATCCCATGAAGCTGCAGCTCATGACGCCGGGCATCAATATTGAAAATGGAGAATATGAGGATTTTGGTATTCCTGCCATCATTCTGGCCGATTATCTGAGAGATAACCAGGTGATCCCTGAAAAGTGCGATCTGAATGATATTCTCTTCCTCATGACGCCGGCAGAAACGGAAACCAAGCTGAATGATCTCATCACCAAGCTGCTTAAGTTTGAAAGATACATTGATCAGGATGCACCTATGGAAAGGGTACTGCCTACGGTATACAGCAAATATGAAAAAAGGTATGAACGGTATACCATTCGCCAGCTCTGCCAGGAACTGCATGATTTTTACAAGGCTAAAAAAATCAATGTACTGCAGAAGAAAATGTTCCTGAAAGCCTATTTCCCTGAATATGTGACCAGTCCCCAGAAAGCTAACTGGGCGCTGGTGAGGGGACAGGGAGAGCTGGTTCCTCTGGAAGAAGCGGAGGGACGGGTGGCCCTTCAGGCTGCTGTACCCTATCCGCCGGGAGTTACCTGTGTACAGCCCGGTGAAAGATGGTCCCGCATTGCTCTGGATTATTTCCTTGATTTTGTGGAGACCGCCCATATTCTTCCCGGCTTTGCACCGGAGCTGCAGGGCGTATATCTGGAAAAAGACAGCGCCGGCTATCTGCAGGCGAAAGGCTATGTGCTGAAGAAGGAATATGAAAGGGAATATAAAGAGTAGGAAGCTCCGTGATTGAAGCGGCCGGGCCAGGGCCCCGGCCGCTTTCTGTATCTTTTGGACCTGCAAATCTTTCAGAAATACGGCAGGCCCCTTGCCTCGTAAAATCAGATTTCATGTAAAAGAAAACCACCGTCCCCGGGAGGAGGACGGTGGTTTTCCGTTGTAGAGGATGTTACATGGTATGGCAGATTCTGCCCTGGATCTGCCATAAGTATCGAGATGATTTTATCCCTTGGGCCTGCTTTATTTTTCTGCTGCTGCAGGAACGGCACCGGCGGGGTCTTTAGCAGCTTCTACAGCTTCGTTGTCGGCTTTTGCCTTCTTCAGGTCGAAGCGGTCGGAAACGAATCCGTACAGCGTCCAGCCGAAGACGGTAACGATAGCGCCGTAGGTCATGGCATCAAAGCCGGATGCGTAGCAGGCGTAAAGGCTGTAAAGAGAAGCGATGAATGCAATGAACTTGGTGGTCTTAAGCTCGCTGCCCACATGGTCCACCGCTTTCATGATGACCACAATGGATGCCATGCAGAGCAGGTAAGGCATAATATTGGTAATTACGGCCAGGTTGACCAGCGTTTCAAACTGTTCATTCAGCGAGGGGCTGATGGTCATGAGAGAGAAGAGGGACTGGATGATGGTAATGGTTACCATGCCTGCAATAGGAGCACCATGGGAGGTTACTTTTTTCAGGAAAGCAGGGAAGTAGCCTTCATCACTGCCTGCCTTGAATACGTTGGCAATGGTGAACTGCCAGCCCAGGAGGGAACCGAAGCAGGAGAGCACCATGAGGCCCATGATGATTCTGCCTACTGTGCCGCCAAACATCTGGGAGAATACGAGTCCGAAGGGAGCGGAGCTGGATACCAGTTCGTCAGCAGGAACAATACCGAAGATAATATTGGTGGAAACAATGTAGCAGGCAGCTGCCAGAAGAGTGCCGCCCAGAACGGCTTTCGGCACATTCTTTTCCGGATTGTCAACGGCATCGGCGTTGGCGCAGGCGGATTCCATGCCCAGGAAAGCCCAGAGGGTCATGGTAATGGCGTTCATAGCTGCTTCTCCGAATCCCAGGTTATGGATATTCCAGTTAGCAGTATACATGGATGGGGAGAACCAGAACCAGCCTACAAAGGCAAGTCCGATACAGGGGATAATGACGCCCCATACGGTAATGGAGGATACCTGACCGGTGTATTTGGCGCCGCCGAAGTTAAGGACAGTAGCCAGCCAGAGGGTGAATACTGTAGCAGCGCAGGTCATTACCGGATCAAGGGTGGTATCCAGGAAGCCCAGGGCATACCCTACAGCTGAAATAGCAATGGCTGTATTGGCGAAGATCAGGGATACGCCATAGGTGTAATTGGCAAGGAAGTTGCCGGCTTTTCCGAAAGAATATTCAGCATAGCCGCCCATGCCGCCGCCTTTTTTGCTGTACATGCCGCACTTGGCAAATACATAGGCCAGGGCCATGGAACCTACGGCAGTTACCAGCCAGGAAACAATGGACAGGGCACCAACCTGGGCCAGCTTGGAGGGGAGCATGATGATGCCGGACCCCATCATGTTGACCGCCGTAAGGATGGTCAGCTGGAAGACGCTCATTTTATTTGCTTTACTCATAATATACTCCTTTACAGGGGGAAGGCCGGGGAAAGCCTCTTTCCCCGCTTCCCTGCTTGTACCTGTTTCTCCTTTGAGAAAGATTATTTCTTTTCAAATTCTTTCTTCAGTACATAGCCGTAGGCGTGTTTCTTTCCATCTGCGCCGGGCTGTACATATACGCCCTGAATTTCCGGAGCGAAGCCGGGCAGCTGGTTGATGCCTTCTACCAGGTCCAGGAAATAGGTGACAGCAGTGCTGGACCATTTTTCACCGGGATGTACGCAGAGAACTCCGGGCGGATAGGGGAGAGCGCCTTCCAGGGCGATACGGCCTTCAGCTTCAGCCAGGTCTACCAGTTCGCCGTGGGCTCTCATAAATTCATACTGGGCTTCCTGCGGATTCATTACATATTCAGGGAAATAATCCTTGAGGAAAAGCTGCTTCTGGAGGGTGGATACTTTGCGGTCCTTGTAGAAATCATGCATTTCCTGGCAGAGCCGTCTGATGGTATATCCTCTGTATTTTTCTTCATAGGCATTGTAGATGGAGGGGAGCACTTCGGACATGGGGGCGTCTTCATCAATGAGCTGTTCGAAGCGGATGAGTTTGGCCACCAGGTCATTCATCTTGGTTTCGCTTTCTGCGGGGGTCATGAGGAAGAGAATATCATTCAGGTCGCATTTTTCCGGGATGATACCGTTTTCACGCAGGTAGTTGGCCAGAATGTTTCCGGGAATGCCGAAGTCTTCATAGCCGCCGTTTTCTACATCAATGCCTGCAGTAACGAACTGCAGCTTCATGGGATCAATGAAGTACTGGCCTTTGCCGTAGCCGTCAAAGCCATGCCATTTGGCACCCGGTTCGAAAGCCCAGTAATTGATATCATTGGCCATCTTGTCCGTATCTCCGTCTTCCCATTTCTTGCCGTATACGATCGGGGGAACCAGGGGACGGATGTAGTGGCAGTTGCGGAGCACCTGTTTTCTTGTTTCAATAACCAGTTTCACTGCATCTCTCCACAGCTTCTTTCCTGCTTCGCCTTCATGTATTTTGGCGTTTACATCAAGAGCAGCGAAGAGCTGGTACAGAGGGGAGGTGGAAGCGTGCATCATGAAAGCATTGTTTACTCTCTTATGAGGTACATAACGGTCCTGTCCTTTAATGTGAGAGTCTTTCTTATGAATCTGGGAGGTCATGGAGAAGCCGGCCTGCTGCTTATGGACAGACTGGGTAACGAAAATGCCGGGGTCTTCCGGTCCCAGGTCCAGAAGAAGAGGAGAGCAGTCTTTCATCATGGGGATGAACTGTTCATATCCTACCCATGCGGAGTCGAAGAAAATGTAATCGCAGAGATGGCCGATCTTATCGACTACCTGGCGGGCGTTGTAAATGCAGCCGTCATAAGTGCCCAGCTGGATAACTGCCAGACGGATAGGTCTCTTTGCCTTTGCTTTTACGGGATCCCTTTCAGCTACCAGCTTACGGATGTATTCTTCGTTGAAGCAGTGTTCGGGAATGCCGCCGATAGAGCCGAATGCATTTCTTTCTGTTTCCAGATAAACCGGGGTGGCACCTGCCAGCACCAGGGCGCCGTGGTCAATGGATTTATGGTTGTTGCGGTCGAAGAGAACGATGTCGCCGGGGGTCAGCACTGCGTTCAGCACTACTTTGTTGGAAGTGGAGGTCCCGTTCAGTACGAAGTAGGTTTTATCTGCGTTGTATACTCTTGCGGCATGCTTCTGGGCAGCCAGAGCCGGGCCTTCATGAATGAGGAGATCCCCCATGGCTACGTCTGCGTTGCAGAGGTCAGCCCGGAAGGTGTTTTCTCCAAAGAAGTCATAGAATGCGCGGCCGGCAGGATGTTTTCTGAAGAAGGCGCCGCCCTGATGCCCCGGGCAGTCGAACTGGGAATAGCCGTTTTCCACATATTTTTCCAGATCTTTAAAGAAAGGAGGAAGTACATTTTCTTCGTAATGAGAGGCAGCGCTTTCAATCTGACGGCTGTAGAAATCATGATCCGTATCATTGAGATCGATAACGCGGTATACCTTGCTGATGATTTCGTCAGCCACCGGCCCTTCTTTGGTACGGATCAGAAGTACCGGAATCTTGAAGGCGAAAATCATTTCATTCTGCAGAACATCGGTATCGGTATCTGCAATAACAACGGCACCTACATCGGTGTAGTCCGTATCATGAACGCCTACCGCTTCCCGTGCAGGAATCCGGCCGAAAATTTCAAGAGCCTTCTCAGAATAAGCAATTTTTAAATGTTTCACGATAGAAACCTCCTGTATTGAACATTCTGTTATGAAT
>NZ_JBJEXP010000107.1:0-15760 GCF_051885895.1 Dialister sp.
ACATAGTTATTTCTCCTTTTCTTGGAAATATAGGAAATATATAAGATAAATTCTTTAACGATATTTCTCGATTCGTTCTGTCTGTATTATATCGAATCTTTTTGAAATAGTCAAGTAATTTTCGATATTCACTATAGCCAGCTTTGGTCTCCAGTGCTCTACCATCTATCGTCTATCATCTATCATCTATTATCTATCTTCTATCCTCTACCTTCTATCGTCTACCTTCTATCGTCTTTCCTCTATTATCTATCATCTATCTTCTATCGTCTATTGCTCCTGTCGCCATTTGATAGTCTCCTGTCGTTTTATGATGTTCTGTTTCATCCGGATTTCCTATATACTTTGTTCATCAGTTACGAAACAGATTTCGCAAAGGAGAACACCATGACACAGAAAAATAAAACAGCACTGATTACCGGAGCCACCGGTGGTTTGGGAAAGGCCTTCGCTCACATCCACGCATCCCGAGGCGGAAAACTTATCCTCACCGGACGGAGTATGGAGAAGCTCATAGAGCTGGAAGACGAGATAATGAACAGGCATGGCCAGGTGGATATTCATCTCATTGCCGCCGATCTTTCTTCGGCAGAAGGGCCGAAAAAAGTGTATGATGAATGCATGGACATGGGCATCCTGCCGGATTACCTCATCAATAATGCAGGCTTCGGCGGCCTTGGAAAATTTGCAGACCGTCCTGCTGAAAAGGACCATGACATGCTGACGGTAAACATCGAAGCGCCCACCACGCTGATGAAGCTTTTTCTTCCCCATTTCGTCAAAAGAGGAAGCGGCAAAATTCTGAACGTTTCCTCCACCGCCGCTCTGGGGCCGGGACCCATGCAGGCCATGTATTTTGCCACCAAGGCTTACCTGACTTCCCTCAGTAATGCCTTGTGGTATGAATATAAGGATGACGGTATCACCGTCACCTGCCTCATGCCCGGCGCCATGGCTACAGGTTTTGCCAAAGCCGGCGGCCTGGAAAAGACAAAAATGTTTTCCCACATGGTGGACCCCCATGACGTGGCCCTGGATGGTTACAAAGGCATGCTGGAAGGAAAAATCAATGTCATTTCCGGCCTCCCCGGCTGGCAGGCCCCCTTTGTATCCCTCATGCCCATGATGCCGAAAAAGACGCTCATGAAATTCATTGCAGATCAGCAGTCAATGAAATAAAAGAACTTCCGTAAGGAGAAACGATGAAGAAATTTATAGTTGATGGAAATTACAAATCCTATTTTGCCTCTTTCGGCCTGTCCCTGCAGGAACTGCTCAGGGAAGCGAAACTGCCGGACACCCTTTTGACCACCTCCCCCGTGCTCATGAGCCAGGAGGAATTCGGTCGTTTCATGGATGCCCTGGAAGAAAGAAATCCTGACGATTCCCTTCTTTTGAAAATGGCCGCCGGAAGTGGCGCCGCCTCCTTCTCACCGCCCCTTCTGGCTGCCTGGTGCAGCGAAGACGGGCAATCCGCTATCAGCCGCCTTTCCTCCTATAAAAAGCTGATAGGCGGACTCCTCTATGAAACAAAGGAAGAACCGGACCGGATGCATATCTGCCTCCGTCCAAGAGATAAAGGCTTTGCTCTCCCCTCCTTCCTTGTGAAGGGAGAATTCATCTTCCTTACCGCCCTTCTCCGCCATGCCACAAAAAAGGACATCCTCCCCGTTTCCGTTTCCATGCCCTATGAGCCAAAAGGAAGTGTCCTTTCTGATTTCCTTCGCTGTCCCATAAGAAAGGAAGATGAATGCCGGATTTCTTTTTATAAACGAGATCTGTCAGTTCCCTTCATCACCAGAAACGACTCCCTTCTTGCCTTCTTTGAGCCGGAGCTGCAGAAAAGGCTGGCGGACCTGGAAAAGGACGAAAGTATGAAAAGCAGGGTGCAGAGCCTTCTGGCGGAGCTTCTTCCCGCCGGAAACGCTTCCATCGGATATGCCGCTCAAAGGCTTGGCATGACCGGCCGTACCCTGCAGAGAAAACTTGCCGCCGAAAACACCTCCTTTCAGGAGCAGCTCAGCAGCACCCGTGAAATTCTGGCCAAGCATTACCTTAGAAATACCACCTTAACCACCATGGAAATCGCCTACCTTCTGGGCTACGCAGAAACCAATTCCTTCCTCCGTGCCTTCGCTGCCTGGACAGGAGAGACAGTGGGAAGTTACAGGAAAAATGCTGAAGGTTCAAACGGTTCAGAGAAAGAAGAAGAGAATTGAGAACTGAGAATTGAGAACTGAGATTTGAGATTTGAGAAATGGAGACAATCATCCGAGAGACTGGCAGATGTCAGACGAGCCCGCCGGACCTGAATATGTGCTGGCGTCCCCCCCCTATCTTCTATCATCTTTCTTCTACCATTTAACCACTAAAAAATCCTCCAAAGTTTCCTTTGGAGGATTTTTTCATATGACAGAATCAGCCATTACACCAGTTTGCTGAAGTCGCCCCAGGCATCAAAGAGAGCCAGGGTCTTGAGGAGCTGGGAAATACGGTTATTCTTGACTGCTTCGTCCTTAACCATAACCATAACGTTATCAAGATAATCGTTAACAGGCGCCGTCAGTTCTTTAAGGTAAGGAAGGGCATCACCATAGCGGTACTCTTTATACAGCGGTTCTACGGAAGCTGCAGCTTTTTCCAGTGCTTTTTCCAGATTCTTTTCCGATTCTTCCTGGAAGAGAGCCGGATCCACCTTTCCGCCGGTCTTGCCTTTGGTGATATTGGCAAGGCGGGTGACAGCCTGACGAAGATCCGCTTCATCCTTCAGATGGCTTTCTTCCATGGCCTGTGCCTTCAGGAAGATGGCGTAAATGTCATCTACCGGGCCTGCCAGAACGGCGTCAATGACATCATATTCGATGCCATTGTCCAGAAGAATGGCACGGATACGCTGACGGAAGAAGTCTTCTACCTGGGAGAGAACTTTATCTTTGGCTTCCTGTTCACCGGGGAGAAGCTTCAGTGCTTCTTCAATGCCTCTTCTGATATCCCAGTGAATTTTTCCATCAGTCAGAATATTGACTGCACCGATGGTCTGGCGGCGGAGTGCAAAGGGATCCTGGGATCCGGTAGGAATGAGTCCGCGAAGGAAGGTAGCTGCCAGATTGTCCAGCTTGTCAGCCAGGGACAGTGCACGGCCGATGGATTCCTTCGGCAGGATATCGCCGGCAAAGCGGGGCATGTACTGTTCGAAAATAGCCTGGGCTACTTCCGGCTTTTCTCCGTCCAGCAGAGCATATTCCTTGCCCATTTCCCCCTGAAGTTCTGTAAATTCGGTAACCATGCCGGTAGCCAGATCGGATTTGGAAAGGAAGGCAGCTCTGTCGGCGTCTTTCATTTCTTCTTCCGTAAAGTTCCAGTCTCTGCCGATGAAGGCAGTCAGCTTCTGCAGGCGGTCTGCCTTATCCCGCATGTCGCCCATGCCTTCCTGGTAGTTGATCCGGGTCAGATCATCCCGGTGTCCTTCCAGGGTCTTCTTCCTGTCGTTTTCAAAGAAGAACTTGGCATCGTCCAGACGGGCACGGAGAACTTTTTCATTGCCGTGCTGTACGTTTTCCAGAGCTTTGGTGCCGCCGTTTCTGACAGTGAGGAAGTAGGGCATAAGGCTTCCGTCTTCTTTTCTCACCGGATAATATCTCTGGTGATCACGCATAGGTGTAACCACTGCCGGTACCGGGAGCTTCAGGAATTCATCATCAATCCGTCCATAAAGAGGTGTAGGATATTCTACCAGATAGTTGATTTCTTCCAGCAGATCTGCATTGTGCCATACATGGCCGCCCAGCTTTTCTGCCGTTTCCAGAAGGCCTTTCTTAATCATGTCTCTTCTTTCGTCCTGATCCACAATGACGAAAGCCTTTCTCATGGTTTCTTTATAGTCTTCCGGTCTTGCAATGGAAACCGGTTCTTTGCAGAGGAAACGATGTCCCCGGCTCACACGGCCGCTCTTCACATGGGCAAATTCCACAGGAATCACTTTGTCATCGGCCAGTGCCACAATCCAGCGGACAGGACGGATGAAATGAGCTTCCTCATCAGCCCAGCGCATGCTTCTGGTAAAGTTCAAACCGGTAATGAGGGAAAGGAACAGGTCCGGCAGTACGTCTTCCACGGCCTTGCCCTGATTCACCACATGAGCCCAGGTGTATTCTCCTTCTTTTACCAGCTGGGACGGATCAATGTGCTGTCCTCTGGCAAAACCCTGTGCTGCACGGGTCGGATTTCCATCTGCATCAAAAGCCGCTTTAATGGAGGGGCCTCTCTTCTTTACTTCTTCATCAGGCTGGCGGTCTGCTGCATTTTTAACCAAAACAGCCAGTCTTCTCGGGGTAGCATAAATCGTAATTTCATCGAAGGAAATACGGTTTTCTTCAAACTTTGCCCGGGACAGTTCTTTCAGCTGTTCTACTACGCCGGCCATAATATTGGCAGGCATTTCTTCTGTTCCGATTTCCAAAAGAAGATTCTTACTCATTTTCCTTCACTTCCTTTCAGCATGGGGAATCCCAGTTCTTTTCTCTTCTTCAGCCAGGCCTTGGCACACATTCTTGCCAGGTTTCTAACCCGGGCAATGTATTCGGTTCTTTCCGAAAGGGAAATAGCGCCCGCTGCATCCAGCAGGTTGAAGGAATGGGAGCATTTCAGTACGTAATCATAGGCAGGAAGCACCATGCCGGCCTTAACGACTCTTTTGGCTTCTGCTTCGTACATGTCAAACAGCTTGAAAAGCATATCATGGTCGGACAGTTCATAGCTGTATACGGACTGTTCATATTCATTTTCATGCCAGATATCGCCGTAGGTGACACCGTCGGTCCATTCCAGATCGTACACATTATCCTTTTCCTGGATATACATGGCAATACGTTCCAGGCCATAGGTGATTTCTACAGCCACAGGATGTTCATCAATGCCGCCTACCTGCTGGAAATAGGTAAACTGGGTGATTTCCATGCCATCCAGCCATACTTCCCAGCCGATGCCCCAGGCGCCCAGGGTCGGGGATTCCCAGTTATCTTCTACGAAGCGGATATCGTGTTCTTCCGGATCAATACCCAGTTCCTTCAGGGATTCCAGATAAGTCTCCTGAATATTATTGGGAGACGGTTTCATAATCACCTGGAACTGATGATGCTGGTACAGACGGTTCGGGTTTTCACCGTAACGGCCGTCATCAGGACGGCGGGATGGTTCTACGTAAGCCACATTCCAGGGCTCCGGTCCGATAACCCGAAGGAAGGTGGCAGGATTCATGGTGCCTGCCCCTTTTTCCGTGTCGTAAGCTTCGCCCAGCACGCAGCCCTGCTTCGACCAGAATTTCTGGAGTGCTAAAACAATCTGCTGAAATGTCATATGTCCTCCTAAAAACAATATAAAAATCCCTGTAACAGATAAGTTACAGGGACGAGTTACAGGGATACCTGACCCGCGGTTCCACCCTCATTGGCCAATGGCCCGCCTTCATTCATAGCAGCCCTACTCCGTTCAGGCAGCAGCTCCGAAACGCCTTCCGCATTCTGCCGGACTCCCACCCTCACCGGCTCGCTGTATATGCGTACTCCTTTTCATCATCACCGTAGTTATGGAAACATTCTAGCAAATCTGCAGGGGGTTGTAAAGGGGAAAATCAAAGGGTTCAGAGGTTTTAGAAGAGGCAAAGAGTGCTGAAGGGCCTCTGCCGGCAGACCATAACCCACGGTGAAGCCGTGCTTTTTTAAGGAAGTATGCCCCATGCCATAGACTCTCTCCCTTTATCCTCTATTCCTTAATCTCCTTCCCCACATGGGGTTCAATGAAATTTCTTCTTGCATAATCCCAGAGGGTTTCCGATCCCTCTGCCGTATGCTCATTTCTCTTCAGAATCTGGGCCAGATGGACGCCGTGCTCCTTCCAGGCTTTTCCACCGGTGTAGTCATTCAGCATCATAGGCTGGATATTGTCCATGGTGTGAGCAAAGCGGGCTTCCGGCGTATCCGCCCTTTCAAATTCATCCCAAAGGGCGCGGAGTTTCTTTCCTTCATCAGGAAGCATACCGAAAAGGCGGTCTGCACTTCTGGCCTCCCTTTCGTGCTGCTCCTCTTTGCTTACCCCGGCATAGGCATAGGTATCACCGGCATAAATTTCCACCAGGTCATGGATCAGAAGCATGAACACCGTTTTCAACACATCGATTTTTTCATTGCTGTATCCGGCAAGCATAATGGCCATGACCGCCATGTGCCAGGCATGTTCCGCATCATCTTCCATGCGCACCGCTCCTGTCACATAGGTCTGCCGTGTAATCAGTTTTTCCTTGTCGATTTCACGAAAGAAATCAAAGAGCTGATGCAGCTTTTCTTCTTCCTTTTGATCCATATCCTTACTCCTCACTCACTTTCCGATTTCTTCTGTCCCAGATGAAAAAGACAACATAGAGAAGAATGGAAATAACTATGACAATTCCCAAACGCATGGGATTCTGGTGAATGGTTATCGTATCATGCCCGATAAGGGCTTCAATGGCAGTGGCAGGAAATTTGCCGATAAAAGAGGCCAGAAGGTAATCCCTAAAGCTCATTTTGGACAAAGCGCCAAAGGCATTGAGAGCCGCCGCAGGGAAATAAGGAATGACCCGGGCAATGAGCATGACACGGAAGCCCTGGACACGGCTTTTTTCATCCCATTCCTGTACTCTCTTATTCCCGGCAATCAGCTTTTCCGCCGTATCCCGAAGGAAAGTACGGAAAAAGATAAAGCTGATGCCGGCTCCCACCGTTTCTGCCACCCAGGCCAGGAGGATTCCCGGTACAATACCGAAAATCAGGGTGCAGGCCGTGGAAAAAATCATGGCCGGAGGAAATCCCACCGCATTCATGACAGCAGTCAGCACAAAGGCAAAAACAGCGGCACCTTTCCCGAATGACCGGATATAATCTGCAATTTCCAGAATTTCTCCTCTTTTCAGAAGAGCCCATATTTCATGAAAGATCTGCGGTTCCGCCAGATAAAAACCGCCAAACAGCAGAATAACCATGAGAATCAGAGCCGCTTTCACAGCTTTTGGACTGCACTGCTTCATCAACATTCACCTCCCGATGAGGAATATTATAACACATAGTGGAAAAAAGGGTTCAGTGGATATAAAGGAGAAGATTGACGGGCCTTTGGCCCCTAGGATTGCGGCTCTTAAGGAAGCAGGAGATAACTGTAAACCCGGAAGCCGGCGGCTGTCCGCTTGCCGATTACTGCCTGGGTACAGACGACGGAAGCGAATTTATCATACTGCGTCCGAAGGTCGCCACAACCATTCTCCATTTTACATTTTCCATTCTGAATTTATTTTTGATCCCCATGAGCCCGGGCCTAGCCAGATGCTCTGGTAAAAACAGCCGGCATATTTCTAAAACATGCCGGCCGGTTTTATAGAATTACAAAATATCCAGATCATCATAGGAAGGCTGTACGATAAATCGTCCGGTGGTATCAATCAACCCCCACTTGCCTTTGATTTTCACTCCCGCTCTTCCTTCATGGAACGGCGTCACATCCGAAGCTTCTTCCTTGAAGGTAATGCGATCCTGTCCGTCGGTGTCCACAAATTTCCATCCGTCCTTTGTCTTCACCGGTATCAGGCCTTCTCCGCCTTTCGCTACAGCACGGAAGAGAGGTTCTGTTATGACTTTGCCTTCTTTTGTCATGAGACCCCACTGGTTCTTTGTCTTATAGCCATAGAGCCCATCGCCAATGGAATAAAAGCTGTCATAGGAGAAAGGCACCAGTGTGCTGCCATCATCCATGGAGAGGATGCCCCATTTCTTACTGTCATCCTGAGCCAGGAGAATATTGTCGTCTTCCACCGGCAGAAGTCCCATATACACGGTATGGGCGATGAACTGTCCTTCCTTGTTCACCCATCCGTATTTTCCGTTATTGCGGATCAGGATGCCTTTTTCTCCCATCTTGAATACCCGGTCATTGGCAGGGCTGGCAATGACTTTGCCCGTGTTGTCGATATATCCCCGCTGCACTTTAATGGTCGGTACAGTTTCATAGTCATAATACCAGGGATCCCAGATGGGGAAGCCTATGCCCCAGCCAAAGGGATGGTGATAATGGGGATGGTGATGGTACCAGTGGCCCCAGCCCCAGCCGATGCCTATGGAAACCGGAAATCTCCGCATAACTGTTGTTTCTTCCACCTGTCCGGTGCGGACTTCAGCCATGCCGTTTTCAAAGGGATAAAGCTTGTCAAACTCCGCCATAAAGGCAATGGAGCCGTCCGGTTTGGCATAGCCGTTTCCATCGGTTGTCTTAACCCCGGCCAGGCCCTCTGAAAATGGGGTCAGTACTGCCTTGAAGCGGGGCGTAGCGGTGATTGCCCCCTGGCTGTTCATAAAGCCCCAGAGCTTATTTGCATCCTGCACTGCCGTCATGTGCTCGTTAAACACCGGTACCACCGATTTATAAACCGGAGGCACCACCTCTTTGCCGCTGCGGTCGATGAAGCCCCAGTGGTTCTGTTTGTCTTCTACTGCCAGAAGGCCATCGCTGTAGGAGGGACCGGCATCCTTGTAATGGGGTGCAGTAACCTGATTGCCCTCTGCGTCAATGACGCCCCAGAGTCCCTTGATCCGTACCGGCGCCAAGCCGTCTTCAAAATAGCGGGCTTCCTGGTAAACGGGAGCAATTTCCTTCCCATCCAGAGAAAGATATCCATATTTTCCGTCTTCCTTGACTATGGCCATGGAATTCTGGAAATCCGAGACCTGTTCAAAGGCCTTATCGGAAATCTTTGTCCCGTCCTTCTTATAGAAGGAAATTTTCTTATCCTTCCCCTGTACAGCCAGAGCGCCTTCCTTCCATACGGATCTTGTTTCATAGGAAACCGGAACCACTACTTTTCCATCCCGGTTGTAGAAACCGCGAAGTCCGCCCTGTTCTACCTCCACCAGTTCATCCCGGTCCGGTTCACTGTCCGCATCATCATCCTTCACATCAGGATCCGAAAGGCTGATGGCTACCTTGTCGTAGGAAACCGGAATCACTGTCCTGCCGTTGCCGTCAATGGCGCCCCACTTTCCCTTTTCCTTCACTGCTGCAGTAAAAGGAACGGAAACCGTTGACGTATCTTTCGGCGCATCGGGGCCTTCATTGGCGAAAGACGGAAAAGACAGACATAAAACAGCTGCTGCCAGAGCAGCTATTGTTTTTTTATAACTCATAGAGATCACCTCATCCTTAAAATAGTAACGAAGAGTCAGTATCTTTCTATATTGTAGCACAGGAAGGAAAACCCATTTAGAAGGGAAAAAAGAAAAATAGCGGGACACCTGTACGCAGCCGTTCCTGCTGGTTTACCCTGCCGGGCCCCTTGCCCCTTTCTCTTTCATAGTCCATAATAAAGAAAAGAACAAAGGAGTGTGCATAATGGAACATAATTATCTTTTCGACGGCGTAGCTGTCCTTATCATTCTATGGTTTGTGAAATCCTACTTTTTGGGCAGAGCGTCCACAGGAGAAGAAAAATTTCTCTATAAAGAGGCTCCCCGGTGGCTTCTTTACCTGACCAGCGGACTGGTCTGCTGCACTCTCCTCATGATGCTGGCGGCAGACTTTCATCTTGTTCCCGGCGTAGACCAGGAAGGCACCTTCCGGCTTACCGTGGTATCCCTTCTTCTCTGGCTGGCCATGGCCCTCTACACCAAATGGAACTGGGGCGTCCATATTACAGACCGCACTGTCCGCGGGAAAAATAACCGCCAGATGTTCCTGCTTCTCCTGCTTATGGCTTTTCTGGCCTCTACCCTGTAAAATTAAAAAAAGGCCGCCCAAGGCGGCCTTTTTTCATAAATGGATAGTTACCCTTACTGCCAAAAGGAGCCAGCTCGCCGGCCTTTATTCCACATAATCCTTCATTTTCACCGTAATCAGGGAAGATACCCCTTTTTCGGCCATGGTGACACCCTGAAGGGTGTCGGCAAATTCCATGGTCTTTTTTCTATGGGAAATGACGATAAACTGGGTTTTCTTCTTATACTCTGCAATCATACGGCTGTACCGTTCTACGTTGGCATCATCCAGAGCCGCATCGATTTCATCGACAAAGCAGAAGGGTGCAGGGCGGTAAGCCATGAAGGATATGAGGAGTGCAATCACCGTAAGGGCTCTCTCGCCTCCGGACATCAGTGTCAGAGGCTGCCGTTTCTTTCCCGGAAGCTGCAGGTACATTTCTACCCCGCCTTCCAGCGGATGAGCCTCGTCCGTCAGCTCCAGCCTTGCCTTTCCTCCCTGGAACATGAGCTGCATAATCCGCCCGAATTCCTGGTTGATCTGACTGAAGGCCTCGCCAAACTGCTCCGTCATGGTCTTATCTATGTCGTGAATCACCGTTTCCAGCCCGTTTCTGGCTTTGGTGAGATCTTCAATCTGTTCTTCATAGAATTTCCGCTTGTCCAGCTGTTTTTTATAATCTTCCTCGCCATTGGGATTGACGGCTCCCAGTTCTGTCAGTTTTTGAGCAAGGTCTTCCTCTTCCTTTCTCATATCCTGCATGGAACCGGGCAGACGGATGGCTTCTGCCTCCGCCCGGGTCAGATGGCTTTCTTCCAGATGGCGCAGCTCTTCTTTTTCCTGGGCTTTAAAGTTTTCAATCCGGCCCTGCCGTTCCGCCATATCTCTTTTCACCCGGGATGACTGCTCCTGTGTGTTTCTCCATGATTCTTCCAGTTTTTTCTGTTCTATAGTAAATTTGTCGGAATCATCCTGCATTTGAGACTGGTTCTTTTGATTTGCCTGCCACAGCGCTTCCGCTTCCTGGAAATCTTTTTTCAGGCTTTCCATTTCGCTCCGTAGAGAAAGAAGGAGGCTGTCATTTTCTTTCTTTTCCGCTTCCAGCTTCTCCCGGTCTGCCTTCTGCTCATCCAGTGCTTTTTTTCTGTCTTCCTTCATCCTCTGTCCGAAGGCCAGTGATTCCTGAGCTTTCGTCAGAGATACATGGATGGCAAGTATTTCCTGGTTCTTATCCTCCAGCCTTTGTTTTAAAAGGGCACTATCCTTATCTTCACCTGTTTCTGGAATATCCGCCAGCTTGTCTATGGCTTCCAGCAGCTGCGCTTTCTCTGTTTCTTTTTCTGTAATCTCTTTTTCCTGTCTTTCCTTCTGTTCTTTTTCTTCCTCCTCCCGTTTCCTGTGGTCTTCCAGGGTCTGCTCCAGTCCTTTCCGCTGGGCAGAAAGGGATGCCAGACTGACTTTTAATGACTGCCATGCTTCCCGCTCTTCCATTACCTTCCGGGCTAAGGTATCACAGGCTGTTCCCTGTATTTCCAGTTCTCTGCGGCACTGTGCCAGAGCTTCTGTCTTTTCTGCTTCTTCCCGGGTCAGGGTTCGTATTTCCTGCTTTCTGCCGAAGAAAGTATTTTCCTTTTTCTTCATGGAGCCGCCGGTCATGGAACCGCCTGCATTAACCAGCTGCCCATCCAGGGTCACGATCCGGAGACGGTAGTTGTATTTTTTCGCTACCCTCCGCGCATCGTCCAGGGTTTCCGCAATGAGTGTCCGTCCCAGGAGAGAGGTAAGAAGTTCTCTGTATACCGGCTCGCATCCAAACAGTTCCGATGCAATACCGCAGATGCCCTTTTCTCCTGCCGCTTCCTGCTCCTGACCCCGAAAGGCCGGGGCATGCATGGATTCCAGCGGGAAAAAGGTGGCCCTGCCCAGACGGCGTTCCTTCAGCCAGCGGATGATTTTTCCTGCTGATTCCGTTGTATCGGTGACAATGCAGGAAATGCGGCTTCCCAGTGCTACTTCCGCTGCCGCCGTATATTTTTCCGGAACCTGCACCAGTTCCCCCAATGCGCCTCGAATGGAATGGCCGAATAGATCCCGGCTGGCCATGATATTCTTGACAGCCATGGAAAAGTCGGCATATTCCTTTTCCGCATGCTCCAGATAGTTCCGCTTGGATCGAATGGAGGAAAGAGCAGACTCCTGCCGGCTTTTTTCATTCATCAGGGAAAAACGGCGGTCTTCCTCCTGTTTCAGAAGGGCGCTGTCTTTCTTCCCTTTTTCTTCCAGTTCCGTAAGACGGCCTGCCGATTCCGTTTCTTTCTTTCGCATATCGTCCAGGCTGCTTTCCAGTTCTCCCAGGCTTTGCTGCTGTTCCGCAAGAGACGCAAGAGATGCTTCTCGTTCCCCTTTCAGTCGGAGAAGTTCTCCTTCCACATGATCCCGCTCCTGCTCCAATCTCTGCTTTTCTGAAATCTTCTGCCTGTTCACTGCCAGTCTGCGGGCATATTCCGCTTCTGATGCCGCCAGACTTTCCTCCAGCTTCTGCTTTTCCGCCTCTGCTGCCTGTCTTTTTTCATCCCATTCCTGAAAAGCACTGACATAGGTCTGGTATTCTTCTTCTCCGCTGCGGATTTCTTCCGCCAGTTCCTTTTCTGCTTCTGCCTGGTCCTCTTCCTCCGCTGCCAGTTCCCCTTTCTTTTCTTCCGTGTGATGAAGGGCTTCTTCCTTCACCCGGTAATCGCCCCGCAGTTCTTCCATTTTCTGCTGGGCTTCCGCTGTTTTCTGCCCAAGGCTGCGCAGCCCCTCCTGGAAATCAAGTGCCTGCTTTTCTAATTTCTCCCGTTCCGCAGAAAAAGAAGACAGCGCAGTTTCCCATTTCATATCCTCTTCCTCCAGGTTCCGGTATTCCGTTTCATAGCGGGACAGCATACGGCCGATGGAAGTGAGCTTCAGCAGGGACATGGACGCATTCACCGCTTCTTTCCTTTTCATCAGGCTTTTATAAATTTTCGCCTTTTCTGCCCCTTCCTTCAGCGGAACCAGCTGTTCATCCAGAAGAGCCACCATGTCCTGCACCCGGTCCATATTCTCCGCTGTTTTTTCCAGCTTCCGAAGCCCTTCATTCTTTCTCATGCGATACAGACTGATGCCTGCTACATCTTCAAATATAAGGCGCCGTTCGTCAGGCCGGGCGGTCAGTACCTGATCCACCCGGTTCTGCCCGATAATAGCCAGAGAACCCTTTCCCAGACCTGTATTGGCCAGCAGCTCCTGGATATCCTTCAGGCGGCAGCTCCGCTTATTGATTTTGAAATCACTGTCGCCATTCCGAAGCAGTCTTCTGGTAATGGACACTTCCGTAGTATCCAGAGGAAGTTCATGGGCCGCATTATCCAGAACCAGAGTCACTTCCGCCCCGTTCTTTGCCTGTCTGGTTTCCGAACCGGAGAAAATAATATCCTCCGCCTTCTGCCCCCGAAGATTCCGTACATTCTGTTCTCCCAGCACCCAGCGCACCGCATCGGAAATATTGCTCTTTCCGCATCCGTTGGGTCCTACAATAACCGTCATGCCGTCAGCAAATTCTATGGTAGTTTTATCTGCAAAGGACTTAAATCCCTGCAGTGTCAAACGAAGTAATTTCATGGCATCTCCTTGTTCTGTCTTTTCATAGTTCTTTCTTCAATCGTACCTTATTATACAGGAAACGGGAAACAGGAGCCAGTGGAGCACAGATCTGCCAGCCGGAGGCACTCATCCTTTTCACAGCTGTATTTCCATCTCTCCTGTATGTTCCACCCTGTTTTTCATGCAATCAAAAAACGGTGAAAGGATTTTCCTTTCACCGTTTTGGTTCTGCTTATTCTCCAAACACAGGCGGGAGAGGACTGCTGTCGGATGGAATAGGCGGAAGCGGAGAATCACCGCTGTCCTTGTCTTCATCCTTCTTCGGTTCCTCACCGGGAGCATAAATGGAGTGGTACTTGAAGAGGTTTTCCACCTGGGTATGGTTGATGGTTTCTACTTCCATAAGAGCCTTGGCCATAGCATGGAGTACGGGCAGATTGTCTGTCAGTGTCTGCATGGTGTCATTATAGGCTTCATCCAGGTATTTGTGCATTTCTTCATCGATAATGGTGGCCACGGTTTCGCCGTAGTTTCTTTCAGATCCCAGCTGTTTGCCCAGGAAGATCTGTTCCTGATGTTCGCCGAAAATCATGGGTCCCAGGCGGTCGCTCATGCCCCATTCCATAATCATCTTACGGAGAATGGCAGTTACCTGCTGCAGGTCGCCGGAAGCACCGCTGGAAATTTCATTGAAAATGATCTTTTCAGCGCACCGTCCGCCCAGTGCAACGCGGATCTGAGCCAGGAGATGAGATTTGGTAATAAAGGAGCGTTCTTCATGGGGAAGCATCATGGTATAGCCGCCAGCCTGTCCACGGGGGATGATGGTGACTTTATGTACCGGATCTGCATCCTTCAGAAGGGTAGCCATAATCGCATGGCCTGATTCATGATAAGCGGTCAGCTTTCTTTCTTCGTCGCTTACCTTATGGCTCTTTCTTTCAGGGCCGTAGGATACTTTTTCAGAAGCTTCCTCCAGATCGGCCATGGAAATGGTCTTTCTGTTGTCTCTGGCAGCCAGAAGAGCGGCTTCATTCAGCATATTGGCCAGGTCGGCGCCGGTAAATCCGGGAACCTTCTTGGCAATGGTGGGAATATCCACATCCGGTTCCAGCGGTTTGTTTCTTGCATGTACCCGGAGGATGGCAATACGTCCGCGAAGGTCAGGACGGCCCACCACCACACGGCGGTCAAAACGGCCGGGGCGGAGAAGTGCCGGATCCAGAATATCCGGACGGTTGGTTGCCGCCAGGGTAATAATGCCTTCATTGGAACCGAAACCGTCCATTTCTACCAGGAGCTGGTTCAGTGTCTGTTCTCGTTCATCATGTCCGCCGCCCAGTCCGCTTCCGCGCTGACGGCCTACGGCATCGATTTCATCAATAAACACAATGCAGGGTGCATTCTTTTTCGCCTGGGCGAAAAGATCGCGTACGCGGGATGCGCCCACGCCTACGAACATTTCTACAAAGTCGGAGCCGGAGATGGAGAAGAAGGGTACCTTGGCTTCCCCGGCCACTGCCTTGGCAAGAAGGGTCTTGCCGGTGCCAGGAGGTCCTACCAGAAGTACGCCCTTGGGGATCTTGGCGCCAATAGCAGTATACCGTCCCGGATTTTTCAGGAAATCTACCACTTCCGACAGTTCTTCCTTCGCTTCATCTTCCCCTGCTACATCGTTGAAGTTGACATGAACCTGTCCTTCACCGGTCATTTTCGCTCTGGATTTGCCAAAGCTCATGACCCGTCCGCCGCCGCCCTGGGTCTGGTTCATCATCCAGAACCATACAGCAATCAGAATGACAATGGGGAGCAGATTGGAAAGAAGGCTCATCCACCATGCCGGCTGTTCCGGCGGTTTGGCGGTGATGGTTACATTGCCGTCATTCAGCTTGTTCAGAAGCTGTGTGTCATTGTCCGGAATGTATGTGGCAAATTCAGTGCCGTCCTTCATCTTCCCGGTGACTGCATTATTTGTCATCACCACCGAGGAAACATTCTTCTTTTCTACCTGGGAAATGAAGTCGCTGTAGGTGATTTCCGAATGTTTTTCCTGGGGATGAACAAATGTATTGAATATGGACACTGCGATAATGATCAGAAGCACGTAGAGTGCCACATTCTTAATAAATTTATTCAATATATTCCTCCTTCTCATGATCTGTGCAATAAAAGCCCATTTGAATGGTTAGCCACCCCGCTGACTAAATTGAGACTTTTAAATCAGTAATTAATTCTACCATTTTTTGAAAATTTAAGCAACAGGATTGTTTAGAAGAATGCGCCTTATCAGGAGCATTTCCGATAAAAGGCATTTCTTTCAGGAAACGATGCCCTCTTCCCCATGTCATATGCAGCAGCCTGTGAT
>NZ_JBJEXP010000107.1:15860-23927 GCF_051885895.1 Dialister sp.
AATTTCATACGCACAAAACCGTTTCCTGTTTGATGGGCTGCACTTTTACATTCAGGCCTTGGTATATACCCGGCTGTCCAGCACGCATACATCAGGAAGGTTTCTGTATTTTTCCGCATAGTCGCAGCCGTAGCCTACGATAAATTCATCGGGAATATCAAAGCCGATGTATTTGACGTCCACATCTTTTTCCCGTCTTTCCTTCTTATTGAGACAGATAGCCAGTTCCACAGAAGCGGCGCCTCTCTGCTTCAGAAGCGGCACCAGGGCGCTCATGGTAATGCCGGTATCAATGATATCTTCCACCACGATTACATTCTTGCCCCGGATATCCCGGTCAAGATCTTTTTTAATATTGACATGGCCGGAAGAAATGGTGCTGTTGCCATAGCTGGATACACACATGGTATCCAGGGTAACCGGAAGGTCGATGGACCGCATGAGATCGCAGAGGAAAGGCATAGCGCCTTTCAGAATGCCTACCAGCACCACATCTTTCCCTTCATAGTCTCTGGTAATCTGTTCTCCCAGTTCCTTTACTCTTTTTTCAATCTGTTCTTTGGTAATCAGTACGGTTTTAATATCTTTTCCCAGGTTTTTCATGTTTCTGATTCAGTCTCCTTATCATTCCACGTCAGTGTAAGAAGAAGGAAATTGGTGGTTCCTTCTGTTACTCTGGCCCTCCGGCTTCCTCTCAGGAACCCGGTCCAATAAATATGTTCTTCATCTGCCGCCAGCGGCCATTCCCGGCGAAGCTCCGGAGAGATGCCGTTTTCCTGAAGAATCGAGAAGATCTTTCTGCTTCCCTCCATGCCCAGGGGTTCCATGCGGTCGTTTTTTTCCGCCCTTTTCAGCCGGATGTGCCCCACCTGATCTCCGTCCAGAAGATACTGGCATTTCATGGTTTTTACAGGGGCGTTCAGCCTTTCTATTGTCATGGTCCATGGGCCCAGAGTCTCTGTAACTCTATGGTCACTGCTTATTATACCAGTTTCTGCTGAAACCGGCTTTTCTTTTTCCATCCATTTTTTATAAAGAAGGTAAAGTTCTTCCTTTGTACTGCCTCTGCTTTCGGTATGCGAATTTCCGCGGCGGAAAAGGAGCACCTCTCTGCCGACTTCCATGACCGTACCGGCAGCAGAGGTCATTTTCCCTTTTCTGCCCTGCAGGGCAAGAAGGCGCATGCGCTCCACCCCTTCTGCATCCGGTGCTCTGCCGCTTATTTTCTCTCCTGCCCTTCGAAGGATCCTCCTCTGCAGGGCCGGATGAAGAGAACGCCAGTGCTTTCTGGGAAAGGTAAGGACATCATCAGTGCCATAAAAAAAAGGCTCTTCCTTTTTTTCTTCCTCTTCCAGAAAATCCTCTTCCCCTCTCAGGATGTCCGCCATGCGGGACAGGGACTCTGCCAGCTCCGGATTATAGGAAAGAAGCCGGGGCATCAGGAGAAGACGAATCCGGTTTCTCGTGGCGTCAGGAATATCATTGGTTTCATCATGGCAGGGAGTCACAGGAAAGGCAGAGAGGAATTCCCCGATTTCCTTTCTTGTAACGGAAAGAAACGGGCGGATAAAGCAGCCTCTCACAGGCTGTATGCCCGTCAGTCCTTTCATGCCGCTGCCCCGGAGAAAATGAAAAAGGATGGTCTCTGCCTGGTCATTCTTATGATGAGCCAAAGCTATATGACTGAACCCTCCCTCTTCGGCCGCGTCAGCCAGAGCTTCATAACGAAGAGTCCGGGCCACTGTTTCCACGGATCCCCTTTCTTTTTGTCTGGCCGCCGGGACATCCACATCCCTGCGGTAAAAGGGAATCCTGAAACGGCGGCACAGCTCTTCCACGTATTCCGTTTCCTTTTCCGCCGCCTCCCGCAGGTGATGATTCACGCAGCAGCAGCCGATGCGAATTTCTTCCCTTTCCCTGATTTCCCGCAGAAACAGGAGCAGTCCCAGCGAATCCGGTCCGCCGGATACAGCGGCCAAAACGGAATCCCCTTTTTTCCACAGGCCTTTTTCCCGGGAAAAGCGAAGAACCTTTTCCACAAATTCTTTCTTATTCATGCGTTTTCTTTCGGCTGCAGCACATCCGCATCCAGCAGCCCTTCCGAAAGATCCCTGTCGCTCACCATGATTTCCGGCAGGGCAAAGTATTCCATAAGGCTGTCAAGGATTGCAACCCCCGCCACAATGATGTCTGCTCTTTCCGGCATGAGCCCCACCAGATGACATTTTTCATCATAGGACATGGCAGAAAGCTTCTTCAGCATACGGTTTACCTCTTCCTGCCGAATAATGAAATCCTGTACCTTCGTCGAATCATACACTTCCAGCTCCTGCAGCATGGAAGCCAGGGATGTAACGGTGCCGCCTACGCCAATCCAGCGTTTTACGTTTTTCACATATTTCATCAGTTCCGTATGTCGGAAAAGATCGAAACAGTGCTTCTTCAGCTCTGCCAGACCCCGGGGCGTGGTGGTGTCAAACTGCTTCGAGCAGCGCACACATCCGAGCCGGAAGCTGTGGCGCATGCCGATATCCGTGCCGAAGCCTGTGCATATTTCCGTGGATCCTCCTCCGATGTCCACCACCGAAGTAACCACGCCTGATGTGCCGGCCGCGCCGATATAGCTGTAATAGGCTTCTTCCTTCCCGGTCAGTATGCGTACAGGGATTCCGGCTGCCGCCGTAACCTCATCAGAAAAGGCAGGGCCATTGGCTGCATCCCGCATGATTGACGTACCATAGGCATAAATTTCAGACGCTCCTGCCAGCCGGGCAGCAGCAGTAAACTCCTCAATCGCCTTCAGCGTTCTTTCCTCCGGTCCCCTGCCGATAAACGCCTTGTCTGTCATTCCCTCACCGAGCCGGGTACTGCGGAGATCCTTCTTCAGAACCTTCCATTCTTCCTTGTCATCTTTTTCTGCAATCAAAAGACGCACTGAATTCGTCCCGATATCGATAATCGCACGCATGTTATCCCCCTGTAAAATAATAAGGGAGCATGGAATGCTCCCTTTTTTCCGAATCAGTCAGAGCGCCGGGCTCCCCGGCCGCCTCTCTTGGATTCCACATTTCTCTTCAAATCAAGAAGTCTTTCATCGCTGTCTTTCAGGAAGCGGCTGAGCTTATCCTCAAAAGAAGCCGGGGCTTCTCTTTTCGCCGTGCGGAAACCGCCTGAAAACGAACGATTGAACTGCGGTCTTTCAGAACGGAAGGAATCGGCTTCCCCTTCCTCCTGGCGGCGTTCAAAAGAACGATGGCCCTCACGGCTGCGGAACTCGTTTCTTTCATGGAAATCACGGTGTCCCTGGTGGTCACTATGGAAACGTTCCTGTCTCTTTTCTTCCTTTCCTGTAGCAGGCTGGGCCTGTTTGATGGAGAGGGCAATCTTGCCTCTGTCATCAATGGTAATGACCTTGACCTTGACTTTATCTTTTACCTTAAGATAATCATTCACATCACTTACATATTCATTTGCTACTTCAGAAATGTGAACCAGACCCACCTTCTTATCCGGCAGTTCTACAAATGCGCCAAACTTTGCGATACCGGTAATGGTACCTTCTACGATGTTGCCGACCTCTAAAGCCATGAGAAAAAAATACATCCTCCCTGAAAAACCTAAATATAAATATTAATTTGATTATACGAGATTTTCTAAGGAATAGCAATAGCAACATGTGTAATAAAAACACCCTTCTCTCTGAGGGAGAAGGGTGTTTGATTACCTCTCAATCACTGCAAAATGACGGTCTTCTTTTCTTGCCTTGCCCGACAGCTGAGAATGGCCTACCGCTACAGCAAGGAGCGGTGTTACGCCTTCCGGCAGCTTAAGCATTTTCAGATAATCTGCATCCTTGCCCAGCAGACGGATAAATCCGAAAAGTATGACGGAAGAAAGGCCCAGATCCGAAGCCTTTAAATGGATATGCTCTGCAATAATACCGGCATCAAATCCTTCCAGATTTTCCATGACATCTTTCGTGCGGCAGATCAGGATAAGAAGGGGTGCTTCATAAATCATATGGGGCTTTCCTGCCTTCTCTCCGCCTTCTGTGCTGATCCGTTTCAGTACGGAAGGATCCCGCACCACCACCAGGGCATAGCCCTTATCATTGTGGTGGCCTACGGAAGATTCCTGGGCCGCATGAATCAGGGCCCTGATGTCTTCTTCAGAAACCGGTTCTTCTGTGTAGGAGCGGACTGATTTTCTAAGAGATAAAACAGTATCAAATTCCATAATATCCTCCTATTCCTTTCCGTCAATGCGGAATGTCTTAATTCTCGGCACAAGCCGTCTCTCCCTCTGGGGGACAGGCGTATGGCCTACGGCGACTGCCATGGCTGGCTGCAGCCCTTCCGGCAGATGCATGGCCTGGAAATACCTGCCATAACCTTCGGTACTGTTCAATGTGCGGATAAAGCTGTAAATACAGATCGATCCGAGGCCCAGATCCACAGCCTTCAGATGCATATTTTCCGCCATAATGCCTGCATTGAGCTTAATGGAATCGGCCCTGGCCTCCGGCGTACTCATGATGAGAAGAAGAAGGGGCGCCCCGTAGATCGGATCTCCTCTCCCCGAGAGGGCCTGATTTTCCTCCGCCAGAAGCTGGAGAATCTTCTTATCCGTAATGGCAGCGATGGCATAGTTCTTGAAATCAAAATGTCCTACCGGCACTCTTTCTCCTGCGGCTATAATCTTTTCAATTTCCTCTTCAGAAACCGGTTCATCCGTATACCGGCGTACCGAACTCCTTACGGCCAGTACATGATCAAATTCCATGGCAATCTCCTTTTTTATAATCCAATGTCATTCCTGTGAGCAGGCATCTTTCCCGTTCAAAATACGGGACAGCAGAGCGCCGGCCATCTCATAATCATCAATGGCAGCACACCAGGGGCTGTCTTTTCCTTTTTCATAAACACAAAGGGGCCCGTTTCCCAGCTCCACATGGTCCAGATCGGAAAGCTCCGTCACTGTTTGTTCTTTTCTGCTGCGGAAACCCATCCGTTCTGAGGTAATCCAGAATGCTCCCTTGTCACCTGCTTCCCAAAGGTTTTTGTCCTCTTTATTTTCCCAATTTCCCACCCGGAAGGGATGTCCTTTGGAAATAGTTCGGTCGCCTCCTTTTTTCAATGGTTTTTTAGGCTTCATCAGACGGGCAGCGGAAGTAAAATGGAGTTTTTCCCCATCCCGGTACCTGACATTGGCATATTCCCTGCTGACGGTAGGCATGAGGCCTTCTTCCTGAATTTTATAGAGTGCATTGCACCGTTTGGCAATGGTAGTGTATTTATACTTGGCCTCTTCCTTCATCATGTAGCAGATCTTCAGAAGATCAGAGAACATGCCGTATTCATCATCATCCATATACCCGTCATGGTACAGCTTTTCAAAGGCCTTGTCACAGGCCATGGCCTGTGCGCGGGCCAGCTGCTTGTTTCCCAGATCCTTTTCTTTCGCATAGGCAATGAAATCTTCCAGCGAATCGGCATCCAAAGTATCATTAACTGCCGCCGCAGCCATTTTATCCGCGTATTCTTCTATATATTCCTCTTTCCCTGAACCAAACAAATGAAAGAACAAGAATACCACCTCCATAACTGATGAATTCAAAGCAGAAGCGCAAAGGCACTGCAGCCATGAATTCTTTTATTTATAATGAAATCGACTGAACCGACTGGGCGATTACCCCTTCGGCATAGTCCTTCTCTTTCAGATTGTAGATATAATCGAAGGAAATGTATTTTCCATCTTTGACAAAAATATAGCTTCTGGTGTGATCTCCCTGGTCATCAAAATCCAGCTGCAGCCCATCCATGCCATGAACGGGTCCAAAGAGGAAGGATACATTTTTTACATATTTCCCGGTACTCTCACTGGCCAGCTTATCCTGGAAATGACGGATAATTTCTTCCTTCTTTGCATCCGTAAGTCCGGAAAGGCTGGACGGGAGAAAACTGAATTCCGGATTTTCCGACAGGGAAAGGACCGCCACCCCTGTCATAAGGAGCCGGTTGCCTGCTACCAGTACGTGATCCGGTGCTACCGGCGGATCATAATCCACCTTCATGGAAGCGGGAATATCATAGGTATAGGCCGTGCCCTTCACGCTGATCTTCTGCATGGGCGTATAGAACTTCACCGTATTTATGAGCTGCTCCACATAGGAGCTGTTCTTTTTCATATCCTCTTCTTTCATGGTAAAGGAAACCATGGCCGTTCCGTCAGGCCGTAGAAAGACATACCGGATTACCCCGAAGTTTCCGGCTTCCCCTTTTCCCGAAGTTCCCGCCATAAAAGCGGTTTCTCCGCCAATCTTCACCTTTTTCAGGTACAGCTGCTTTTCGCCGGAGTTCCGTATGCTTTCCTTCAGGAATTTTTCCGCATCCGCCAGTTTTTCCTTCATCTGGCTTTCCATGTAGGGCTGCGCATGGGCCCGGGACAGGATTGAAAGGGAAATGCCTTCATCCGGAAGATATGCCTGGTACACGGGGCCATTGGAATCCTGATTTTCTACCCGGTTCCCCGGAATTGTCATGGATATTCCGCTTACTTTATTATCATACACAAAATTTTCTCCCGCCGCCGGCAGGATGACACTTTCCGCACCGTCTTCGGCCAGGGCTGCTCCTGCAGGAACAGTGAGCAGGGCTATGGACAGAGCCAGCATTATTTTTTTCATAGATTCCTCCCTGAGGAAGCACTGATTCATTCATAGAGTCTGATTTCATAAGGATTTTTATGCACTGCTGCGTCCTGGGACTCTTTCAACAGCCGGCTGTTCGCATCGTTCTATTCCTTGAAAATCCAAGAATACAATCAGACTGTAAATGAATCAGCGCTTCCCGCATTTTTCTCCTGTAAGAAGAATGTGGCTTCATGCTATAATCATAATATATCATAACAGGAAATACAGAATAAGGAAATCTGTTTTCAAAAGGAGGTCTTCCCATGCAGTTCAAAAAAATTCTTGTTCCCATTGACGGCTCCGGCACCGCAGACAATGCTTTCCACTATGGACTGGAAATGGCTGAAACCTATCAGGCCGATTTATATGCGGTAGTAGTAGCCGATGTAGGAGAAGCCGCCTATCCCCTCATGCAGGTAAACCTGGACCGGAACGGCTTTGCATCGGTCAAGGAAAAAGCGGAAGCCGTCATGGAACGAATCAAAAAGCAGGTTCCGCCGGATATTCATTTTACTCCTGTGATCCGGGTTGGTGTACCGGGTAATGTCATCACCTCGCTGGTGGAAGAAGAAAACATAGATCTTGTCATTATGGGAAACAGCGGAAAAGGTTCCCTGTCCTCCTTTATTATGGGCAGTGTGAGCCAGTATGTCATCCACCATGTCAAGGTTCCGGTGCTTATCATCAAATAACACACCAGGCTGAGCCAAGGAGAAACCCATCATGCAGACATCAAAAATCCCGCAGTATCTGCGGGATTTTTTACGTCAGGAAACCCTGTATTTCTTTAGAAATTCATACATGGGCACAGGCCGGCTGTAATAGTAGCCCTGGAAATAATTGCAGCCCATGGCTCTCAGCCCTTTGACCATTTCTTCCGTTTCCACTCCTTCTGCAGTAATGGTAAATCCAAGATCCCGAAACCCTTTGATGAGATTGGGCAGGTAGGTATCCGGCTTTTTGAAGTGTGCCCACACCAGGGACATATCGATCTTAATTCCCGAAAGGGCTATGGATTTCACACGGCTGGAATTGGCATAGCCCTTACCGAAATCATCCAGTATCATCGTATAGCCCAGACGGTGGAGCAAGTCAATCTGTTCCAGTCCGCCCGGTCCCAGTGCTCCCTGCTCCGTGATTTCAAGATGGATATACCGGATAGGGATGCCATATTCCTTTCGAATCTTCTCCAGTTTTTCAGGAAGATCTCTCCCTAAACACTGCACCGGAGATACGTTGATATTGATCCATTCAATGCCGGACTGCTGCATACCTCCCTGGCTGATAAAGGAGCATACTTTTCTGAAAACCTGCAGTCCCAGTACAGTCACCAGGCCGTTAGACTCTGCTGCAGGAATAAACTCGTCAGGGAAAAC
>NZ_JBJEXP010000108.1:0-22692 GCF_051885895.1 Dialister sp.
GCCGGCATCAGGGGCGTGGAAAAATACTGTCCGAATGTCTAACCAGCCTGCTGTCTTACCAATCCGCCAGCTTATCAGCCTTCTACCTCACAATAGTCACCGAGCATGTGACATGGTGCAGAACGTACTGACTCACGCTGCCCATGACGATGCTCCTTACCGCTCCCAGACCGCGGCTGCCCATGACAATATGGTCTGCTCCGGTGTCCTTCCACAGGGAATACAGAGTCTGCGGCGGCGCCCCAATGCGTACCATAGTTTCCAGCTTCACCGAGGGTGGCACCTTCCGTGCAAACTGGCTGAGCAGACGGTATCCTTCCTCCATGATTTCCGAAGGTACGTAGCCGCTCATGGTCACCTGGTCCAAAGCCGTCATTTTTTCATTCATGTCCACCACATGGACAAGCACCAGCTCGGAATGATACTTTTCCGCCATATCCAGCCCCCAGGCAAAGGCTTTGGCTGATTCCTGTGATCCGTCCAGAGGGATCAGAATCTTTCTGATTTCCATTCGATGACCTCCTACTGCACTTTGACTGCATTTTCACGCAGATAATCCTTTCTGACCTTTTCAAAGCGAAGGCAGAAAAAAGCGGCAATGGCCAGAAGATACAGGAAGAAAGCGCCGATTTCCTGCATAATATCTCCAAATCCGGCTCCCCGCATGAGAATGTCCCGCACAAAGTGGAATTCCCAGGTGAGAGGGAAGAAATGGGACAGTACCTGGGCCCAGTATGGAATAAAGACCAGAGGCGCCGTCTGGCCGCCCAGGATAAAGCCTCCCGGAATAAAAAGAATCATACGGCTGGATGCTACGCCCGGATTGGCTGCCGTCCATCCGAAGAGGATGCTCATCATGCCTACGCCCCAGATGTAAAAGATCTGCAGGCCCATGAAAAGAAGGAAATTTCCGGAAATGACCATATTGCCCCAGACCCTGAGGATAGCCATGCCCACCATCAGAGCCGTAATGAGGCATCCCATATAAGGCAGGATCCGCATCATCAGATCAAAGGGAGAGCCATTTTCCATGAGCGCTTCCCATTTGTGTTCCAGCTTAAGCCTTGGCACCATGCCGATGGTGGCAAAAGTAAAGAACATGCTGGAGAAGAAGAAAAGGAAACCTTCTGTTTCCGAGTTACTGGTACTGCTGCTCGGGTTGAACAGATAGCGGGTGCTCACGGCAAGGCCGCCGGAACTGCCTGATGACTCCGCGCTCATGGCATTGAGCTCCGCAGTCATTTCATTCATGGCGGTCTGAATATCTGCTGTCAGCGCAATATTGGTGTAATCGCAGTACAGCCCGATATTCACCGACTGTCCCGAATACAAATCCCGCTCCAGGTCTTTGGGAAGGCAGATAACCGCATAGGCTTTATCTTCATAGAAAAAGGTTTTCGGATCCGCCGGTGTGTAAATCACCGTTCCTACCTTCATATGACGGGAAGAATTGACCATCTCCACCATTTCCTGGCTGGTTCTGGAATGATCCAGATCCACGACCACCACATTTACATCCCTGGTGTAATTGTAGCCCATGGCCGCCGTAAAGAAGACCGTAATGACAATGGCCACGATGAGCGACACCTTTTCGTAGGGCATGCCCCTTCCCGAAAAAAGGAAATGTATCTCATCTTTCAGTGAATTCATGACGGTTCACCTCGATGGTCATGCCGGGAACCACGCCCGGAACCCGGTCAATATAGGTTCTGACCTGAAAGGCCGTAAGATCGGCAGAGCTCTTTTCCCGGGACATTTTGAAATCTGCAAATCCCGGCGCCCTGGCCACAAGCCGTACCGTGCCGGGCACTTCGATATCCCCGGAAACCGTATGTCCTGTCAGCCGGTCTCCTTCCTTCATCTTTCCCTTTTCTACCTCATTCAGATAAATATCATAGTAATACCGGCTGCTTTCCAAAAGAATGACCGGCGTATTGGCGGAAACCATTTCCCCTTCCTTGGCAATCACCTTCAGGATCTTGCCATCCTCCGGGGCGGTCAGGATAAGCCGTTTCTTATTGACTTCCTGCTGTTCCAGTGCTACTTCCAGCTGCTTTTTCTGCTGCTTCAGCGATTCCAGATCATTGGCCTTGTTATCGGCAGACTGCCTTTCCTGGGAAATGGTGGGAAGGTCAATATCTTCCGTATTGTCCCTGTCTTCTGCACCGCCGAGGAGCTTGTTCAGCAGTTCTCTCTGTGCCCTGACATCTGCTTCCGCTGTGCGGAGATTGGCCACGATATTATCCATTTCCAGCTGGGAAATGGCACCTGCATCCACCAGCTGCCGTTTTCTGTTGTAGTCGGACAATTTATTTTCATACACTGCCTGGGATGATGCCAGCACCGCCTTCTGCTGGTCAATCTGCCGATGGGTCTCTACCTCATCCGTATCCGCCTTCTGATAGGCCACGTCAATGTCACCGGCCATGGAGCCGATTTCCGCATCCAGCTGGGCAATCTGGGCCTGCAGTTTCTTAATGGAAAGATCAGTGTCCGTAGGATCCATGACCATGAGCACGTCTCCCTTTTTCACCATATCCCCTTCCTTGACGCCTTCCTTCAGCAGACGGCCGCTGACCGAATCAAAAGACACTTTAATCTGCTCTGCCGTCACAATGCCGTCTCTTTTTTCCTTTGCCATGGCCACTGCATCATTTCCCCTGTACAACAGGACCACGCCGCAGAGAGCAATCAGCCCCAGAAAAAACAATCCGATTTTCACCGGTTTACTATGAATATTCATGGTTCCTCCTCGTCCTTTCATCGGAGTACCGGCTTCTTTTCAGAAAACCGGAAACTTCGAAGATTCTTCGCAGAGCGCTCATCAATTAGCCAGCTAATTATATGGGCGTAAAATACTTCTATCCATGATTCCCGGCCGCTGATCCTGCAGCCATTCATAAGCGTCTGCAGGATCATGCAGCCTGTTCACGGTTTCAGCTTCCCTCCGAAGGTGATTCGTCCACAATTTTGTGCAGGAGACGAACCAGTTCCTTTTTTTCCGTCTCATTCAGCTTGCCGATAAGCTTGGAAATACGTACGTAATGTCCGGGAAGAATATCATCCATTTCCTTCCTTCCCTTGTCGGTAAGGTAAACCAGGCGGGCCCGGCCATCCTCCCGATCCACAGACTTATTCACCTGTCCGTCCCTTTCCATGCGCCCCAGCATGACAGAAATGGTAGCCTTTGTCACGCCTGCCATCCGGGCCAGCTGAGAGGGAGCCATGCCCTCTTCGTGCTGATGAAGAATGATCATGACGCAGAGCTTGCCCTGGGACATATGATATTCTCTTTCCAATACATCATCCGTCCGGCCTTTGATTTCTTCCGCCGCCTTCATGACGGTCAGCATGGTGATCACATCGTCGGGATGAATTTCCGGTATCGTCCGGGCATGGGCTGCCAATTCTTCCCGGGATGGAAATATAAAATTCTTGTACATAGTGCCTCCCGCAATATTTAGTAAGCTAGCTAAATAAATAGTAACTAACTTTTTCCCATTTGTCAAAGGATGAATTTTCATAAAAAGCAGGTTCGGCAGCAGAAAAATACAGATAAAAGCCTCCCCGGATTTCATTTTTGAATTAATCGGTGATTGAATCATTTTCGAATTTCACTGCTGCCTTCCGATGCAGCAGGAAGAGAAGAAGATAGGCACAGCAGGCTGTTTTATGAACTTTTAGTGAAACATCTCATAAAAGGATTTATGAAATTCAGGTCTTTGCCTTCTCGATCCGATTAATGCGCAAAATAAAACTGAACAAAAAGGATTGGATGTTTTTCCGCTTCGATCCTTCCTGAAAATGCCTCTTGACGGACGGCAGGAAATAGTGCTATATTATTTGCAACTTCATAAGGCAGTGAAGAGAAGAGTAAGCGGGAAAGAAGAGCAAAGAGAGCCCCCTATGGTGAGAAGGGGTCTTGGAAGTCCTGCCGAACATGGCCTCTGAGCCTCTCTGCTGAATAGTCAGGCAGACCGGGAATTCCCGTTACAGAAGAGAAGTATCATGGCGGCAGAGCCGGCGTACTTCATAAGGCTTTTCCGGTGACGGAAAAGTAAACATGGGTGGTACCACGAACATATTTCCTTCGTCCCTTATGGGAGGAAGGTTTTTTATTTATCAGAACAAAGCATAGGAGGAGTATTATGAATTACAAGAAGACCCTGATCGCATCCATCGCCGTACTGGCAGCCGCAGGATTCATCGCAGGCTGCGGAGACCAGAAGGCAGCCGCTCCGGCCAAATCCGCCGCTGCGGACAAAGCCGTCACCATCAAAGTTGGCGTTTCCCCCGTTCCCCATGGAGAAATCCTGAATGCCGTAAAAGACCAGCTGGCCAAGGAAGGGGTCAATGTGGAAATTGTGGAGTTCACGGACTATGTACAGCCGAACCTGGCACTGAATGACAAGAGCCTGGATGCCAACTATTTCCAGCACAAGCCCTATCTGGACGAATTCTGCAAATCCCGGGGCCTTGACCTGAAATCCATCGGCACCGTCCATCTGGAACCAATGGGCGTGTATTCTTCCAAGATCAAAGATATCAAATCTCTTCCTGACGGCGCTCATGTAGCTATCCCCAACGATCCCACCAACGGCGGCCGCGCTCTGCTGGTTCTTCAGTCTGCAGGCCTCATCAAGCTGCGTGACGGTGCGCCCATTACCGCAACACCCCAGGACATTGCAGAAAACCCGAAAAATCTCCAGTTCTCCGAACTGGAAGCGCCTCAGCTTCCCCGCTCCCTGGAAGATGCGGATATTGCCGTCATTAACATGAACTTTGCCCTGGAAGCCAAACTGGATCCCAAGAGCGCCATTTACACAGAAAGCTCCGACTCCCCCTATGCCAATATCGTTGCTGTAAGAGCAGGCGATGAAAACCGTCCGGAACTGCAGAAGCTCATGAAAGCCCTGAACAGCCAGGAAGCCAAGGATTTCATAAACAAGAAATACAACGGCGCCATTAAAGCAACCTTCTAAAAGCAGTGATTTCCAGGACCGCTGAATCCCGGACAGTCTCTTCCTGATTTTCCATAAAAAGATGAGAGAGTAAAAGCGCTTTCTCATCTTTTTTGATGGTTATATAAGTCCTATCCTGCCGAATAATGGCAGATTAATAAGGAAAGAGTAAATAAAGGTTAAATTTGCAGTGTCTCCCACGGAACAACTTGCATTGCGGCGCCAATTATATTACACTATGAATAATAATGAACAAATCGTACTATAAATCAATAGAACAGGGAGAGTATGTATGGACCGTCGCCAGCAAAAAACAAGAGCGGCTATTTTCAGCGCGTTCAGTGCGCTCTTATCGGAAAAGCCCTACTCTAAAATCACTATCCAGGATATTATTGACCGCGCCAATATTGGAAGGAGTACCTTCTATGCCCATTTTGAAGCCAAGGACAGCCTTCTGAAAGAAATGTGCGGGGAACTTTTTGATCACATCATAGAAGGTGTCATGCATGACAACGTCCCCAGCGATTCCCATATGGCCCCGGGGGTGCCGGATCCTGTATTCTGCCACCTGCTGCAGCACATTGATGCCAATACCAACCATATCCGGGATCTTCTGACGTCAGAAAGCAGTGATATTTTTCTCCGCTTTTTCAAAGCCAGCCTGAGCCGTCTGATTTCCTCCTATCTTCTGAAGGACAAGACCCCTGCCTGCCCGGTGCCGGAAGAATTTCTGCTGAACCATATTTCCGGAAGCTTTGTGGAAATGGTGCAGTGGTGGGTAAGAAGGGATATGAAGGAAACGCCAGAAGAACTGGATTCCTACTTCCGGGCTGTGATCAAGCCGCTTCTGTAACTGTCCAAACGCCGCCTGCAGCGGCGTTTTTTTATGTTTCTGCCCTGCCTGGGAAAAACAGGGGCAGCAGGAAAAGAGCCGGACACCCAAAATCCGGATTCAACGCTCAATCAGCCCATTCCAGTCCATGTTCGCGGGAAGAGGCTTTGCCCCATATGCAGCCTCGGGAGTCAAATGATTTTCCCTCTTTTCTCCCCCGACAATTTAGGCTATAATGTTTAAAAATATAATATGAAACATAGCAGCGGTTCCTTAGTATAAAAAGCACTTGACCCTTTGCGGGGAAAGATGTATATTTATCCTTAATACCCTGTTATGGAATTTTTTGATTCAAGGAGGAAATGATGGCAACCTATATTAATGAACCGGCACATACCTTTAATGAATATCTTCTGATTCCGGGATATTCCGATACGAACTGCATTCCCGCAAACGTATCCCTGAAGACACCACTGGTGAAATTCAAAAAAGGCGAAAAACCGGCTATTACATTAAATATTCCGATGGTATCTGCAATCATGCAGGCCGTATCCGGTGAAAGACTGGCCGTAGAGCTGGCAAGAAACGGCGGCATTTCTTTCATCTACGGTTCCCAGACCCCGGAAGAGGAAGCAGCCATGGTTGCCAGAGTCAAAGCACAGAAAGCAGGATTCGTACCGAGCGATTCCAACCTTTCCCCGGAAAATACACTGGCTGATGTACTGGCACTGAAAGCCAAGACCGGTCATTCCACAGTAGCCATTACCGATGACGGCACTTCCGGCGGCAAGCTGGTAGGCATCGTTTCCAGCCGTGACTATCGTATCAGCCGCATGGACAAATCGGAAAAGGTAAAGAACTTCATGACTCCTCTGGAAAAACTGGTAACTGCCAAGTACGGCATCACCCTGTCTGAAGCGAATGATATTATCTGGGACAACAAGATCAATTCCCTGCCTGTCCTTTTTGATGACGGCAAGCTCTACGGCTTCGTATTCCGTAAGGATTACGATTCCCATCAGGAAAACCCCAACGAAATGCTGGATGCACAGAAGCGGTTCATCGTCGGCGCCGGCATTAACTCCAGAGATTACGAAGAACGGGTGCCGAAACTGGTGGATGCAGGAGCTGATGTACTCTGCATCGATTCTTCCGAAGGCTTCTCCGAATGGCAGAAAATTACCCTGAACTGGATTCATGATAAATACAACGGCAAAGTCAGAGTCGGCGCAGGCAATGTGGTAGACAGAGACGGATTCCTCTTCCTCGCCAAGGCCGGTGCTGATTTCGTCAAGGTAGGTATCGGCGGCGGTTCCATCTGCATTACCCGTGAAACCAAGGGTATCGGCCGCGGCCAGGCTACCGCACTCATCGAAGTCTGCCAGGCCAGAGATGAATACTACAAGGAAACCGGCATTTATGTACCGGTCTGCTCCGACGGCGGCATTGTGTATGACCATCATATTACCCTGGCTCTTGCCATGGGCGCCGATTTCGTTATGCTGGGCAGATACTTCGCCCGCTTTGATGAATCCCCGACCCAGAAGAGAACCGTAGGCGGCACTGTGGTGAAGGAATACTGGGGCGAAGGTTCCAACCGCGCCAGAAACTGGGCCCGCTATGATCTGGACGGCAGTAAGAAGCTGGCCTTTGAAGAAGGAGTAGACTCCTACGTTCCTTATGCAGGTCCGCTGAAAGAAAACGTGGAAAAGACCTGTGCAAAGATCAAAGCTACCATGTGCAACTGCGGTGCCATTACCATTCCGGAACTGCAGAAGAAAGCCAAGCTGACCCTGGTATCCGCTACTTCCATTGTGGAAGGCGGCGCCCACGACGTCATTCGGAAAGAAAAAGACGGCAGCGACCGTTAATTATAATCACCATAACGATGAAATTAAAAAAGGAAGCACTTTTCGGAGTGCTTCCTTTTTTGTGTCATACGGTGAAGAGAGGGAAAGAGCCGGTTCAATCAGCCCTTTCCTTGCAATTCATGAGAGCCCTTTGTACAATATACATATATGGGGACGTAGCTCAGCTGGGAGAGCGTGCGGTTCGCATCCGTAAGGTCGAGAGTTCAATCCTCTTCGTCTCCACCATACTATTCCGCCCTGCGGGGCGGTTTTTTAATGGAAAAGCGGCATCCCATTTCCTTAGGAAGCACTGATTGAATCAGCGCTTCTTTTTTTGATTGGGCAGCCGCTTCACCGCGTGCCTCTATTTTCTATCTTCTGCCTTCTATTTTCTATCGTCTATCTTCTATAGTCTATTTCCTATCTTCTGCCAGTGCTGCGTTTCTTCCCACAGTCAGAAAGAATATCCGGTCATACACTTTCTCATAAAGGAGCATGAAAAGACCCACCTCCATGGGATAGCAGATGATGTTTTTAATCAGGCGGCTCATAAAAATGGCAGAGGCTGCCTTGTCATAGTAAAGTACAAGCCAGAGAGTATTGAGACCTAGATGGATAAATACCATCACCAGGAAGAAGGGAATGCATACATAACGGACCGTGAGTCGGCGGTGATAGAAAAATTTCCCGTAAATCCATCCGGTGAGAAAGCCGGAAATCAGAAATCCCGGAAAGAAAATGCTTGTTCCCAGGCAGGCGGTGCCTATGAAATCGGAAAGAGCCGCCACCAGTCCGCCTTTCCACGGACCGTAGAGTGCGCCTGCCAGGGCAATGGGAAGAAACCCGAAGGTGATTCTGACAAAAGGTGTCTGAATCGCAAAAATGTAGGACAAAAGTACAGCCAGGGCAGTCAGTATTCCCAGCAAAACCATTTCTTTTTCTCTGTTTTTCTGCATCATAAAAAGACCTCCTTCATGCAAAGCTGCATGGAAAAGGCCTCCATGCAGCAGCGGGATGCAGTATGGGCACCGCAAGCATGCCTGCTTTTCGTCCGGATGACAACTCCCCGTCCATCCGGCACTGGCGGAAAAGGATCTTTCGTCCTTTTCCTGCGCGCCGATACTTACTCTGCTTCTCTATAAATATGTTACAGTATATCACCCTGCCGGAAAATTGCAATAAAAAAGCCGCCCTGTAAAGGCAGCTTTTTATTAGTCCGGTATGGATTAATACAGTTTGGCACCGGCAGGGATATGACGGTCTACCATAAGGAGATGCAGTTTTTCTTCTCCTTCTTCGTGATGAATGGCAGACAGAAGCATACCGCAGGAATCAATGCCCATCATCCTGCGGGGCGGGAGATTGACAATGGCAATCAGTGTCTTTCCCACCAGATCTTCCGGTTCATAGTAGGCATGAATGCCGGAAAGGATGATGCGGTCTTCTCCTGTGTCGTCATCCAGCGTAAATTTCAGGAGCTTCTTGCTCTTCGGCACGGCTTCACAGGCTTTAACCTTGACTGCACGGAAGTCGGATTTGCTGAAGGTATCAAAATCGACATAGTCTTTGAAAAGCGGTTCAATTTCTACTTTGGAGAAATCAATGGGAGCTTCATCTTCTGCCTTAGCCAGTTCTTCCGCTTCCCGGGCTGTCTTCTTTTCCAGTGCCGTTTCCGGTTTCATGGCAGGGAACAGAAGGACATCACGGATAGAGGCGGAATTGGTCATGAGCATGAAGAGACGGTCAAGGCCGATCCCCAGTCCGCCGGTAGGCGGCATGCCGTATTCCAGGGCTGTCAGGAAATCCTCATCAATCGGATGGGCTTCCTCATCGCCGTGTTTTCTTTCTTCTACCTGCAGTTCAAACCGTTTTCTCTGGTCAATGGGATCGTTTAATTCAGAGAAGCCGTTTGCCAGTTCCCGTCCGTAGATATAGGATTCAAAACGGATGGTGTATCTGGGATCCTTGGGATCCAGTTTGGAAAGAGGAGATACTTCAATAGGATGTTTTGTAATGTGCACCGGCTGGATGAGGTGTTCTTCCACGTAGGCATCGAAACATTCGGAAAGGATCTTGCCGAAGCCGTCGAATTCTCCATATTCTACATGGAGCTTGTCCGCAATGGCTCTGGCATCTTCAATGGTCTTGCAGGCGTCAAAGTCTTCACCGGTATATTTCTTCACTGCTTCTGCCATGGTCAGTCTCGGCCAGGGCGGAGTCACATCGATTTCCGTATCTTCATAGGTAAATTTCATGGAGCCGTAGGATGCCATAGCGCAGGCAGCCACAATCTGTTCTGTCTGGTTGATGACATCTTCAATGTCCCCGTAGGCCTGGTAGGTTTCAATAGCGGTAAATTCCGGGTTATGACGGGTATCCATGCCTTCATTTCTGAAGTTTCTTGTAATTTCAAAAATCCGTTCATAGCCGCCTACCAGAAGACGCTTCAGGTAGAGTTCCGGTGCAATGCGAAGGTACATGGTCATATCCAGTGCATTGAAATGGGTGGTAAAGGGTTTTGCATTGGCTCCGCCATACAGAGGCTGGAGTACCGGAGTTTCCACTTCCAGGAAATCATGGTCCGTATACCATTTGCGGATGGCAGACATCATGGCTGCTCTCTTCACAAAGGTTTCCCGTACTTCCGGATTCATGATGAGATCCAGATATCTCTGACGGTAGCGCTGTTCCTTATCCGTAAGGCCATGCCATTTTTCCGGCAGCGGGCGGAGGGACTTGGACAGCATGGTGAAATGGAGAACCCGTACGGTCAGTTCTCCCGTATGGGTGGTAAATACGGTGCCTTCAATGCCAAGGATATCGCCGATATCCACCAGCTTGAAGAGCGCCCATTCCTTTTCCGGCAGTTCGTCTCTCTTGAAATAAACCTGGATGTCCCCGGTCTGATCACGGAGCACACAGAACGCTGTCTTGCCCTGTCCGCGGCGGATCATGATCCGGCCGGCAATACGGACATGGGTTTCCTCTTTTTCCAGCTGTTCTGCTTCCCTGCGGATATCTGCCGCATGATGATCCCAGTCAAATCTCTGGCCATAGGGTTCTACCCCAAGGGCACGGATTTTTTCCAGTTTTTCACGGCGGATAAGCATCTGGTCATTCAGTTTCGGACCGCTCTGCTGTTTATTCTGGTTTTTATTTTCTGTCATTCCTTAACCTCATTTCCTGTCAAATCAATCAAAGAATTATTCTTCAATCGAAATGACTTTGTATTTCAAAACGCCGTTTGGTGCTTCCGCTTCCACTGTATCTCCGGCCTTGGCGCCCATGAGAGCTCTTCCTACCGGGGATTCATTGGAAATGCGGCCTTCAAAGGGATTGGATTCAGTGGAGCCCACGATGGTGACCTTTTCCTGAAGATGTTCTTCCATATCTTCAATCAGAACGGTGGAACCTACATCCACTCTGTCCTTCGTGCCTTTTTCAATAACCTGGGCTGTACGGATCTGCTGTTCCAGCTGAAGAATACGGCCTTCCAGGAAAGCCTGGGCGTTCTTTGCTTCATCATATTCGGAGTTTTCGGAAAGGTCGCCCATTGCGATGGCGGCCTTCAGGCGCTGTGCAATTTCCGCACGTTTTGTGGAACGGAGATCATCCAGTTCCTTCTGCATTTTTTCAAGGCCTTCTCTGGTAACCAGAGTACGCTGCATTTCTGCCATAACAATCTGCCTCTTTTCTTTAATACTTATACCTTATATAGACACTTATATCTATTCCTGAACAGGGCATATTTCATAGTATATAGCAAAATGAATCCCTTAGTCAAACAGTTTACGCAGACTTTCCCGTTTCCATGGAAAGAGCCACCGTTTTAACCATACCGTTTAGATGAATACTTTTTATATGATCAGACTTCGCTGCTTCGGCCTGGCTGCCGGCAATTTTACCTTCGCCATGATCAGGTACTTTTCACGGAAAGCAGCACAGCCCTTTCCACTTAGGGAAACAGTTTTCTTCCGGGCCTCACCTCCGCTGCCCCCTGTGCCTTTATGTAAGGCCATCGTCCTCTGCGCGTGCCGACGGCAGGGAATGGCAGGCAGGTTTCCGGAAGGTCTTGGACCTCTGCCGGAAATGTTTTCTGCCATCGTTCCTGTCATCGGACTCATGCCATGCTGTTCCGGATGATATATACTTCATTCTGCCCCTGTACAATACCATGGATATCATGGTCATTACCTGCATCGCCCTGTTCCTGCCCTATACGGTACCATATGTTACCTCCGCCTCCAGCCGACTGAGAGAAACTCTTCCGGAGGCAAACCGGATCTTCTGTGCGTCCCGCTGATATATTTTTCGTCATATCCACTTTTACCATGCGGAAATTTAAACAGGGCATTGTCTCCCGGAATATGTCCATGACCGTCCTGTGCATCCTTTTCCCCCCTGTCTCTCCTGGCGGTGAAGCAGTTGGCATCCCATCTGTTTTAGCATTTCCTTCTCTTTACTCCAAGGAAAGCAGCCTGTTTTCTTATAAAATATTTTTCTAGGAAATCCAAGAAAAAATATTCTATTCTCATTATTCCTTCTCATTTCTCAATTAATTTGCAAAAATTTCTGATGTGGGGTTATTTGAGGCCATATGAGCCTGTTTCGGGGAGTACCGGGCCAATAGAAATTTAGGCATCTATTTTATATTTGTATTTTTATTTATATTTATTACAATTTTATGCACGATATTCAATTGGAAATCCAGGGCCGAACCCCCGAAAGCGCCGCCCCATGGGCGTTTCGGGGTTTTCTGCATTTTTGTCATGAAATTCTGCAATACATCATGATGTATCATTCCAATCCATGGCAAACCATGATAGACAGTATTTTTTGCCGTTTTTCATCGTTTTCCTTAAAAGTTCTCAAAAGTCCATATGAGTTCGATGTAAAAAATTTACAAATTTTTTTGAAAAAAAGCCTTGTCATCTGATTTCATTTATGGTATATTGCAGTAAATAAAAATTCATCGCGCCCTGCCCCGTGTGCAGTTGAGCAGCGAACCGTTATCTGATGACGGATGGTTTTCTTTATGCCCTGTTTCTTTCACCTTTATTGAAAGCAAATGGGGTTCATGCATGCCTTGATGATTTCATGACTGCATCATCCGGTTTACCCGGGACAATATTTTTCCCCCATCGTGAGCAAGAGCACGATTTGGATTAAGAAAGAAGGGAACAAACCTTGTCTAAGAGCAAAAAAATGGGAGTGGTACAACTCACAACAGTAACAGCCATCAACATGATGGGTTCCGGTATTATTCTTCTTCCGGCCACACTGGCGGAAATCGGAACAGTTTCAATCTTTGCATGGATTCTGGCCTCCATCGGCGCCACCATCCTTGCCTATGCCTTTGCCCGCTGCGGCATGCATACCTCCAAAGTCGGCGGCATGGGCGGTTATGCAGAATATCGTTTCGGCAGAGCAGGAAATTTCCTTTCCAACTTCTGCTATACCATTTCACTGATTATTGCGAATGCAGCCATCGCCAGCGGCGTCGTCAGCTATGGATCCTTCGTTTTCGGCCTCACCCTTTCTCCTGTAGAAGTGTGCATGGCCACCATCGGTGTCCTGATCCTGGCAGCCACCATCAGCCTGGTTGGCCCCAAGAAATTCGGCAAGTTCAGCTCTCTTGGCGTATTTTGTGTCGTTTCTCCAGTGGTAGGCCTTCTCCTCTTCGGCTTCTTCTTCTTTGATACCGGTATCTATACAGAAGCCTGGAACCCCGGAAACCTGCCATTCTATGAAACCATGAAAGACTCCATTGCCGTTATCATCTGGGCTTTCCTTGGTCTGGAAACTGCCTGCGCCAATTCCGACACTGTTGAGAATCCGGAAAAGAACGTACCCATCGCCGTACTGGCCGGTACACTTCTGGCAGGTGCCTGCTACACCACTTCCACTGCTATCATCGGCGGCCTTGTTCCCTACCAGGAACTCATGAAATCCGGTGCTCCTTTCGGACTGGCCTATGCCACCATGTTCGGAGACAAAGCAGGATATATTGTTTCCTGCATGCTTGTATGCTCCTGCTTCGTATCTCTCACCGCATGGCAGTTCACCGTATCCGAGGTAGCAAGAGAAGCATCCTCCATCGGTCTTTTCCCGAAATTCCTGTCCAAGGTTAACCGTTTCCGTTCTCCCTATGTGGCTATCGGATCTCTGGTTGCCATCCAGGTGATCATGACCCTTTCCACCATGAGCCCCACTCTTCTGAAACAGTTCAATGTGCTTATTAACCTGGCTGTCATGATCAACCTCATTCCTTACCTTCTGGCAATGGCCGCAGTAGCGGACCTGCAGAAAGCTGAAGGCATTCCCCATGATAAAGCAAAGCTGGCTAATGCAGCAGCTATCGTAGGCGGTATATACAGCTGCTATGCAGTATACGGCTGTGGCTGGACCGTCATTATGGAAGGCGCTTTTGTGGCAGCTATGGGTCTTGTGATTTATGCCCTCATCTCTTCCCGCCTCCGTTATGCACCGGCAGCAAGAGTTTCCACCTATCCGCCTATTGATAAGAAATAAGTCATAAAATAAAAACTCCTTCGGACCTGTCCGGAGGAGTTTTTCTATGGGAAAGATGGCCGGATTTCAAAATCCGGAATCGAAAAAGAAAATAATCTTCTATGGTTTCCTATAATGCTGTCCTTTATTTGACAGAAACGGCTCTTCATGATAAAGTAAACACATATTCATATGAAACTCTTCCCTGTCACCGGATAGGGAGCAAAGAGGGTTTATTCCTGCTGCAGGTGGATATGGCTCAGGCCATTGAAAGGCAGGAATAAGCCCTCTTTTTTTTACAGGAGGTAATATCATGAACATTAACCCCTTTGCCGTAGAAGAATGGATGAATGCCTATGAAACAGGAGCCTTGTACAACATTGCAGAAACCTGTGTAGATTCCATTTCTCTGGATGAATTGTTTTCTCTGTCCGGAACGGACAAGGAATCATTCCTGAGCAGACTCTGCTCCCGCCGGCTCACCTATGGTGCCATAGAAGGTTCTCCCGAACTGAAGAACGGTATAGCCTCCCTGTACCGTACCATAAAGCCTGATGAAATTGTTCCTACCCACGGCGCTGCCGGAGCCAATCACCATGTTTTCTATTCCCTCATCAATCCGGGAGATACAGTGATTTCCATTATGCCCTCCTACCAGCAGCTTTACTCCATTCCTGCATCTCTGGGCGCCCGGGTAAAAATCATGCACCTGAAAAAAGAAAATGGATACCTTCCCGACATAGATGAACTGAAAAGACTGGCAGAAGGCGGTGTGAAAATGATCTGCCTCAACAATCCCAACAACCCTGCCGGCGCCCTGATTCCGCAGGAAATCCTTGAGAAAGCCGCCGCCATTGCGCAGAGCTGCCATGCCTACCTGCTGGTGGATGAAGTCTACCGCCATCTGACCCAGGATGAAGAATGGCAGCCCTCCATTGTGGATCTCTACGAAAAAGGGATTTCCACCTCCTCCATGTCCAAGGTATTCTCTCTGGCCGGTATCCGGCTGGGCTGGATTGCCACCCATGATAAGGAAGCCCTGAAACAGATGTGGTCTCATCGGGATTATAATCTGATCAGCTGCGGCATGATTGATGACGCCATTGCCTCCCTGGCCCTTTCCGCTAAGGAGAAAATCCTTGAAAGAAATAAAAAGATCATTCGGGAAAATCTGGCCATTCTGGATGACTGGATTCAAAAAGAACCCCATATTTCCTATGTAAAGCCGCATGCAGGCACCACCGCCCTGGTTTACTATGATTTTCCTGTAGATTCCTATACCCTCTGCCGGCAGATGTATGAAACCTGCGGTGCCTTCGTTACTCCGGGAGACTGCTTCAATGAACCTCACTCCATGCGTATCGGCTATGCCGCCGATAAAGACACATTGATAAAGGGGCTTCATGCCATGAGCACTTTCTTCCGTTCCCTGGAAGCAGGAAAGGCCGGAAGCTCCCGGCCATCCGAGGCCTGAGACAGGAGAACTGCCAGCGGGCACTCTGCTTGTCATATGCTGCTGCCTGTCTTCTTTCTTGCTTTTTCCTCCACCATATGATATATTGTATTAACATTAATAAAACCTTTCCGCTGAAGGTTGTGGATTTTTTCAGAATTTTCTGTTTTCGCCGCACAGTGCTTTTTTCGAGCACTGTGCTTTTCTTATGGAGGAAAACCATGAACAAGGGATTTTATGCATTTATTGTCTTTTCCGGAGGTGCCTGCTATGGAATTCTTTCCACCTTTGTCAAGACTGCCTACGCTTCCGGTCTGACTCTCACCGATGTAAGCGGTCTGCAGTGCCTTTTCGGCACCCTCTTTCTCTGCCTGGCTCTGCCTGCTGCGCACAGGCGCCGGCTCAGTCCTTTTCAGGTGCTTACCGTAGCGGCAGGGGGGATTCCCATAGCGCTTACGACCATGTTTTATTATCATTCTCTGGAAACCCTTTCTGCCTCTCTGGCCGTCGTTTTTCTCTTCCAGTCCATCTGGATGGGATCTGCCGCCGAATGCATCTTCTTCAGAAAAAAGCCGAAAAAGAAACAGATTCTTTCCATTCTTTTCTGCCTGTCGGGAACAATCCTGGCTGCCGGATTGTTCGAAAAGGGAGAATCCTTTACCTTCTCTTCCGGCATGATCTGGGGACTTCTGGCTGCCCTTTCCTATACTGCTGTCCTCACATCCAGCTCTCTTCTGGGAAAAGGCCTGTCCCCTGCAGTCAAGGGTGCTCTCATGGCCGGCGGAGATACGTTATTTACATTTCTTGTCCTGCCGCCGGTTTTCCTTTTAGACACTGCTTCCTGGCCTTCTCTCATTCCCTACGGTCTTCTTCTGGGCCTCTTCGGTGTAGCTCTTCCGCCTTTCCTCTTTTCCTGGGGCATGCCCCATATAGGGCCGGGGCTGGGTAGCATTCTTGCCGCTTCCGAACTGCCGGTAGCCCTCCTTATGGCTTTCATGGTGCTGGGCGAATCCATTTCAGGCCCCCAGTGGGCAGGCATAGCACTTATCGGCCTGGGGATTGCCGCCGGAGCAGGCGATTAGCCGGGAAACCGGCCTGGACGTCATTTGTCCGTCATACATACAGAATCATCAGCAGCAGGCCCCCTGTGTCCCTGATTGCTTTCACCATACAAAAAAAGCAGCTCTGCAGAGCTGCTTTTTACAGTGTAAAAACTCCGAATCATCTTCCTGCCGCAGACGACAGCATGGCAGGTCCTTCTCCTCAGTGATTCGGCCGGAGAAAGCATATGTACTGTGCTGTCATAATAGCTGGCAGATTCTTCTTCCGAAATTTTGCTTTGATATTTGGTATACCGGAGAGAAACAATAAATATTCGAAGTTTTCTCCCCCTTTCCACCTGTTCCTTCAGGGATATGCGCATGACAGGCAGGAAGGAGGCCTTTCTTCAGGGCCCTTTCATTCCTCTCTGTATATACACAGGAAAAACTGTCTCACTGCCGTTTTCTCGGGGAAGAACCTGCTCCCTGCAGGAACAGTTTCCCTTCGATTTCTTCCTTCGCTTTTCTCACAAAGGAGAGCATTTCTTCATCCAGGGGATATCGAATCACACAGCCGGGAGCCAGGATAACCTTCCTGCCGCCGGTCTGTTTCAGGGTTTCATAAATCTGGCATTCGATTTCATTTTTGTGGTGTTCCGTAATATCCATCCGCTCGAGCCCCGCCATAATGCATTTTCCCGTCAGCAGCTGCGCTTCTCCTACTTCCGGCAGGGACTCCCAGGCATGCCAGTTGAAAATCTGCACCGGATACTTTCTAAGAAGAGGAAACATGATATTTTTTCCATGGGCATGGAGCACATTGCACCAGCCCGAGGAAGCGGAAAGAACAGCCAGATCATAGGGCATACCGTATTCCCGGTAGAAAGACTCTTCCGCCAGGTCATAGGAAGAAAGCTGGGTGGCAAAAAATATGCCGTCAGCCCCCAGTTCGATCACCCGCTGTACCAGGGCACAGGTGGTTTCCGTAATGGACTTCAGCGCTTCTTTCACCTTGGCTCCATGTCCCTGGCGGATATGATCCATCATGGAAGGGCAGAGCTTATTGGCAGTGGTCAGAGGGCTGAAAACCGTAAATACCACCGGCACTTCCCCTTTGGTCTTGTTCAGCAGGAGTTTCAGGTATTTCTGCTCCCTGGCAAGAGCCCCTTCATTGACGGAAACGGGATGTATCCGGAGCCAGTCTTCCGGCTCCTTCACCGGCGTATCCAGGATCCTGGCCACACCGCCCTTCGGGATTTCACTGAAATCCGTTTTGGCGCCGAAGTCTTCCACACTGTACATGCCGTTATTCATGGTTTTCAGTATATCCACATCATATTTTTTGTAAAAATCATAGGTATGTTCCGCATTGCTTACAGGATCCAGGTCAATCATGGGCAGATGTGTCCACAGGGAATAGGGCACCCGGTCCACTTCCTCACCCCGAATGGCGGCCTGGATACGCTCCTTTTTCGTCATGGCCGATATGATTTTCTTTTTCATAATATCCCTCCTTTGGAGAAACAGGATTTTATAGTTCAAAAGGGCTGCGGTTCCGACAGGTGCATGATACAGAGCACCCGCAGGACGCTGCATTTCACCGATACGGTTTCACCAGCCCGCTATCTTACCAATCTATACCCTTTTATCATACCATACATATCCGCCAGAGCCCAGCCAATGGGGATGGACAGCCAGATGCCGGTCACGCCGATTTCCGGAAAGGAAGAAAGAAAATAAGCCAGTACCACCCTTGTTCCCAGAGAAAGGACGGTTAAAACAACACTCACAGCCGCCCGCTTGACTGCCCGGTAGAAACCATAGAGCATGAAAAGAATGCCTATCCCCAGATAGCAGCTTCCTTCTATACGGAGATACCGGCTGCCCACTGCCACCACGTCCTCTGCCGTTTCCGGCACGAAGAATCCCATGAGCAGGGGCGCCAGGAAGGATACGATACCACTGGCCAGCAGAGAAAAAATGAATATCATCTTTCCTGCTGTTTTGATCCCCTGTCTGATCCGATCCCTGTTTCCTGCGCCATAGTTCTGTGCCACATAGGTGGAAAAAGCATTTCCGAAATCCTGAAGCGGGGAATAGGCTATGGTATCAATTTTCACTCCTGCTGCAAAGGCGGCCATCACCGTAGTGCCGAAGCTGTTCACCAGCCCCTGCACAAGCAGAATGCCAAAATTCATGATGCTCTGCTGCAGACTGGTCAGAAGGGAAAGCTGCGACATATCCAGGAAAACCTTTCTATCCCAGGTCATATCCTTTCCGGAAATATGGAAATCCTGCCTTCCCAAAAGACAGTAGAGAAAAATACCGGCGCCGGAAACATACTGGGAAATCACAGTAGCCTGGGCGGCGCCTGCCACACCCCAGCCCAGATATACCACGAAAAGAATATCCAGTGCCGCATTCAAGAGGGAAGAAATGATAAGAAAAACCAGCGGTGTCACAGAATCCCCCACGGCCCGGAGAAGGGCCGCACCGAAATTATACAGAAACACCGCCAGCAGACCGGAAAAAATCCACCATAAATACTCCCGGATATAGGGAACCACTTCCGAAGGCACCTGCATAAACCGGATCAGCGAATCCAGCAGAAAATACACTGCTCCATTCATGACAAGAGTCAGCGCACCTATGGAAAGGAAGGAAATATAAATGGACTGCCGCATACGATCAAAATTTTTCCTGCCGAAGCAGAGGGAAAAATATACACTGCTTCCCATGGAAAGACCGATCAGAATGGAGGTGAGAAAAATCATGAGCGTATAGGCGCTTCCGACGGCTGCCAGAGGCGCTTCTCCCAGAAACTTTCCCACCACCAGCGTATCCACCACGTTATACAGCTGCTGAAATACATTTCCCACCATCAAGGGCAGCGAAAAAAGCAGGATTTTTCGAAAGATGCTTCCCGATGTAAAGTCAATGGTTCTCATAGTTTCCCCCTGTTATGACCCCTGTTGTCTCTCTGCAGCCTGATGTCTGTTTATCCTTTATTATAATCGGCAGGAAGGTTAGAGAAAACCGGAATTCCCGCATCCTGAAGAAATCCTGTGATGAAAAGCGCTTCTAAAATTTCCTTTTCATTGCCAGACATTTTTTCATAAAAAAACACCGGATAACTCCGGTGTTTACAGGTTCTGTCTTATTTCATATGAGCTGCTGCCCAGTCAGCCTTAAACCGTGCGATTCCATTGTCTGTCAGTGGATGTTTCATGGCATCCATGAGCACCTGGAAAGGAACGGTGGCAATGTCTGCACCGGCCAGAGCGCACTGCATAATGTGCTGGGGCTTGCGGATAGAAGCGGCAATAATCTTGGTTTCAATGCCGTGCAGCTCAAAAATTTCAGAAATGGTACGGATAAGTTCTACGCCATCCCAGCCGATATCATCAATACGGCCTACAAAAGGACTGACGAAGGAAGCGCCGGCACGGGCTGCCAGCAGTGCCTGGTTGGCAGAAAATACCAGGGTCACATTGGTGCGGATGCCCAGTTTTTTCAATCCCTTGACAGCTTTCATTCCTTCCGGCGTCATCGGAATCTTAACCACTACATGAGGATCCAGAGCAGCCAGTACCTTGCCTTCTTCGATCATGCCCTCTGCATCATCAGCAAGCACTTCAGCGGAAATAGGTCCGTCCACAATAGAAGCAATTTCTTTAATGGTTGCATGAAAATCCTTTCCTTCTTTGGCAATGAGGGAAGGGTTTGTTGTTACACCGGAAATGAATCCCATGTCATTCGCTTTGCGGATGGCCTCTACATCAGCGGTATCAATAAAAAGTTCCATATTTTTATCTCCTTTTCACAAGACTATGTTATACATTGTTGCACCAACCGCCCCTTCTGTCAACGGAAAAATGCAGATTCTTCCAAACTGCTGGAGAATCGCCCGCTCCGTCTCTTCTGCTTTCTTTCCTACAGAAAAAGCAGGCCATTCAGTCATGCTTCCTGACCGAACAGATCCTTTAAAAGATATAACAATCACTGTCTGCCTGGAAGCCCTGATTTCTTCACTGAATCGAATCAGTACTTTCCGATGCCTGGTTTCATGAATTAAATAGTAATTTTTATAAAATTATTTTATAGATCCTCTCCTATCCCTCCTGTTTTTCCAAATACGCCCCACAGTCTTTGATATTATCTATGATTTCACGACTCCGGCAGGAATGAATCATTCTTTCCAACTCCTAAATTGCAATGCATGATATTTTATGTTTATTGATTATTGATAGAGCAGAGTGTATAATTAAAGGAAAGAATCTATCAATTTTATTTAAATTCCATCATTTGGAATTGAGGGGGATACTATGAAATTAACGCTCCTCGCTTTGAGCTATTTCCAGAAAACAGCTGAGCTCCAGCATCTGACCCGTGCTGCTGAAGCCCTTCATATTTCCCAGCCTTCCCTTTCCCATACCATTAAAGTGCTGGAAACGGAACTGGGAGTGCCTCTTTTTTCAAGAAGCGGGCGAAATATTGTGCTCACCAAGTACGGCGAAATCCTTCTCCGGCATACCAACCGCATTATGCAGGAACTCCACGGTGCACAGAAGGAGCTGGCTGATACCAAGGAAGCCCAGAAGCTGACAGTGACCATTTCACTTTTTGCCGCATCCATGATTATTCCGTCTTTCCTGACCCGTTTCCGCCAGGAGCATCCGGACATCCGCTTTGAAATCCTGCAGCAGCATAACAAGCCGGGACAGCAGAGCCAGAATCATGTGGATCTCTTCCTGTCCTCCTCCATTAACCCCATAGAGAATGATCACTCTGTGACTCTGCTGAAGGAAGACATTATGCTGGCTATGCCGGATACCGATCCTCACGCCCGCAAATCTTCCGTCAATCTGGATGAATTTGAAAAAGCAGGATTCATCTCCCTGGAAGCAGGCGCCAGCCTCCGTACCATTACCGATTTCTACTGCCGCATGGCAGGTTTTGTCCCCCATGTGGTTCTGGAAAGCGACAGTCCCATGACCGTCCGTGAATTTATCCGGGCTGGTCTGGGCGTTTCCTTCGCGCCCCGCATTACCTGGCATGGTGTAGGCGGCGACCATGTAGCCCTTGTCCCCATTGCTTCTCCCAGCTGCCAGCGCTACATCAGCCTGTCCTGGAAGAAGGGCGAGAAACTCTCTCCTCCTGCAGAAATGCTGAAAAAATACATTATTGACAACTTCTCTGATTTTGCCAGAGAATATGCCGGACTTCCGCCGGAAAGATAAGTCTATGGAAGCTGCCCCTGCCGGGCAGCTTCTTTTTTTATGTTGCTGAAAAGGAAGATATGGTTTATAGTTGTTCATGTACTCAAAACAATGATCCTGTCACCCTATAAGGAGGATGTCATGAAAAAGAAAATGGTTCTGGAAGAAGAGAGCCTCTTCTCCCAGCCTGCCCCTGCCGGGGAAAATAAAAAGAAAGCAGAGAAAAAAGAAAAGGCCGCCCCCTCTGCCGGAGAAACTGCCGCCAGCCATGCCTGGAAAGAAAAAATCTGGGAATTTGACCTGACCAAACCTTCCCAATGGATGAAAGATACCATGAAGGAAGACATGCTGAAGGAAGGCTTCGGCAAAAGAGAAGCCAATAAAGTATTCAAGGGGCTCTTCTTCAAGGAAAAGGTATGCAATACCCGGACCCAGGCACTGGAATATCTGAAAACGGTTCCCACCTCCTATGCCGTAAAATATAAAATCGGCATAGCCCCTTCTCCGAAAATGATATCCCTTGAAAAAAGACTCCGGGAAAAGGAAGAGAAGCTGTCCTCCTACACCAGGCAGCAGAATGAAAAGAAATTTTCTTCCGACTTTGTTTTCTGCCCCCACTGCAGATCCAGAGTCAACCGGGACTTCATCAAACCTCCCCTCTGTCCGGTATGCGGCAGGGATATGCGTTCCGATACTGCTGTAAAAACCATGACCACCCTGGAAGAAACGGTGACGGACCTCAGAAAACGATACGAAGATACAGCCAGAAAATATAACAGCAGATTCACAGGAGGAGAAAAATGGATTATCCGCCTGGTAAATCCGCT
>NZ_JBJEXP010000109.1:0-4549 GCF_051885895.1 Dialister sp.
CGGCTTATGCGGTTGGAAAGTCGCTGATTGCTGTTAATATTGCGGCGGAGCTGGCGAAGCAGGGGATGAAGGTGTGTCTGGTGGATTTGGACCTGCAGTTCGGAGATATATGCTACTATCTGAAGCTCAATCCGAAGAAGACCATTGCTGATGCTCAGCGGGCAATGAAGGCAAATCCCCAGGATACGGTGGTGGTGGAGTTTCTAACGAAATATACCGCCGGCGGAGTTTCCTTCGATGTGTTGACGAATCCGAAACTCATGGAAGAAGCCTACAATATGGATAACGGCATTATCCGCTCTCTGGTGCAGCAGCTGCAGCTGGAGTATGATTATGTGATTATCGATACCACGTCCACCTTCAGCGCCCTGAACCTGTCCATGATGGACCTTTCTACATTGATTAATTTTGTCGGCATCGTAGATTTCATCCCTACCATTAAGAACATGAAGCGCGGCAGCGATACGCTGAAGGAGCTGGGCTATGATGACAGCAAAATCCGGTACCTGCTGAATCGAAGCAATGCGAAGACGCGAATTGACGTGGAAGATGTGGAGGCCATCCTGGGTAAGCACTTCGACTACGTCCTTCCCAATGATTTCCAGACTGCCCAGAATTCCATCCGAAGCGGCGTGCCCTTCGTGCTGGAGGCCCGGCATACGCCGCTGGCAAAGGAATTCATTTCCATCGTAGACGGCTATGTCCGTCCGGAAACGGAACGAAAAGAAGAAAAGGCCGACGACCACGGCAGCTGGCTGTCCCGTCTGTTTTCTTAAAGGAGGTGAAGGATTTTGGCATACAGAACCGTCCTTATCGAAGAAAACCAGGTCATGCTGGAACGACTTTCCAGTGTGATTAAAAATACACCGGGCTTTGACCTGAGTGCCCGCTATAGAAATGCCGGCGATGCCCTGGGGCAGATGCAGGCATTCAAGCCGGAACTCATCCTTCTTGATATTGATAATGAAAGAAACGGCGCTCTTCTGCCGGACCTGAAAAAATCCTATCCCCATACCGCCATTATCGGCATGAGCCGGAAGTGGGACTCCGAAGCCCAATCCCGCCTCATGCGCTCCGGCGCCGGCGGTTTCATGATTAAACCCTTCACCGGTGAAGAACTTCGGGAAACTGTGCAGAATCTGGGTAATTCCGCCGCTGCTCACCATTCAGAGGTGGTGGCTTTCTTCAGCCCCAAAGGGAAGAGCGGCAAAACCACCCTCATTTCCAACTTGGGCGCCGCCCTGGCAAGAGAAACAGGAGAGTCTGTCGCCATCATCGACGGGGATCTCCAGTTCGGCGATATGTCCGTCTTCTTCAACCTTACTCCCCAGAGCACCATTGTGGAAGCGGTGCGTGATATTTCCTTTCTTTCCCCGGTGACACTGAAATCCTACTTTGTGCCGGTGAATGACCACCTCTCCATCCTCTGCGGCGCATCCAAGCCGGACCTGGCGGAAACGGTGACTATGGAAGGAATGACCAGCCTTATCAAAATGGCCAAAAGCATTTTCCGCTATGTGCTTCTTGACCTGTCCTCCGGTTTTTCCGACGTGGCTTGCACGGCCTGCGAACTGTCCGACAAGACAGTGCTCATGGCTATGGTCAACGGCGGCTACGAAGTGGAACACATGAAGCGGGCCTTTGAAATCTTCCGCTGCTGGGACGACTACAAGGAGCGCATCCGCCCGGTATTCACCCGTGTTTCTCCTTGTACGGACGAAGAAAAAGAGGTCTTCTCCAAAGCCCTGGGCTTCCCGGTGGCTCATATCCTCCCCAACGAATACCTGGCTGTCTCCTCAGCCGCCGACAACGGCCGACTGCTCATAGACCAGGATCCCAATAACCCCTTCTCCCTGGCTGTGGATAGCATGGCCGATGAGATAGCAGAAGGGCGGTAAGGGTGACAGGCCTGAAGGCATGAGGAGTGTAGTGGGCTGGTGCCCATTATCCCGCAAAGTGGCCTTGCGCCCCCTTTCAGGGGAAGAGGGCCACGCAGTGGCGCGGGGGTGTTCTATGGTAAGAACCGAAAATGACGTTCCTTGTCAAGCGGGCCGCCGTTTGGCGGTGAGGAGTGCGATGGAGTGTCAAAGCGATGCTCTACCCCGTACACCCTATGGCCCCTCAAGGGGCAAAGAAGATAGTGCAGCTAACCCTTGCGCCCCTTTGGGGTGGTAAGTGAGCGAAATTTGTAGAGGCTGACTTGCACATCCTATGCAGGATGTGCACAAGATGGGGGGCTGCGGCGGCGGCCCCTTCCCGACAACTGGTATTTAATGACAGGTGTTTCAACTGCGGTATGTACCGAGATTCCTCACTGCGTTCGGAATGACAGTGGGAGGCGGGAAGTAGAGTCTACATTATCTTAGATATAAAACCTGCGCCCACAGGGCGCCACCACAACACTCAGTCGCGAAGAGGCTGCCAATTTGAGAATCCTCCGGCCCAACGGACCGGTCCATCATAAGAACCTTGTTTCTTATGATTTCCCCTTTAATTTATTTCCACACCCGTGTTATAATTCAGTCAGGAAGGAGAATATTAGATGATACTTTTATTTTCATTGCTTTTCGCCTTTCTGTTCTTTATTCTTTTCTTCCTTGGGCTGCAGGCGGTACTGCGGCAGAGGAGAGAAGTGGCGGAGCGTATCCAGATGTATTCCGGCTACCAGCCTTCTGTGGTGCGCAAGGCTTCACCCTTTGAGGTGCTTCGGAGCCGTCTCCATGAGATTTTTGCAGAGAAGGCCAAGCGCTCCGGTGTGTCCGGAAGGAGCCGGCTGGATCTGATGATGGTACGGGCGGGGCTTCCTCTTCTTGGGTCCGAGTTTCTGGCCATTTCGGCAGGGCTCTCGCTTCTGGTATTTGTCATTTTCGCACTGGTGACTTTTAATCCTGTCACCGGTTTTCTGGCACTCCTTCTTTTTCTTGCCGCAGACTTTGTGTTTGTACAGCGAAGAATCAGCAAGCGTCTTAATAATTTCCAGCGCCAGCTGGCGGACTGCCTTTCCCTGGTAGCGAATTCCCTGCGGGCAGGCTTTTCTTTCCTGCAGACTATGGAAATCATTTCTCGGGAAATGGAACCGCCCATGTCTTCGGAATTCGAGAGAGTCATGAGAGATACAAGCCTGGGGAGATCCCTGGATGAGGCTCTCCATGATATGGATGAGCGTGTGGGAAGTGCCGATTTTTCCCTGGTAGTGACGGCTGTCCTTATCCAGCAGCAGGTAGGGGGAAATCTGGCCATCATTCTGGACACGATTCGCCAGACGATTTCAGAGCGTATCCGTATTCGGCGTGAAGTAAATACATTGACCGCACAGGGAAAAATGTCAGGCATTGTTCTTGCCTGTATTCCTGTAGCATTGGCTTTATTCTTCTACATTTCTTCGCCGGAGTATCTGGAACCGCTTCTGACTACTACTATCGGCAAGATGGCCATTGCCGGTGCTGTATTCCTGGTGATTGTCGGCTTTGTTATTATTCGGAAGATTGTGGATATTAAAGTATAGCCTTGGTCCTATTCATGGTAGAAAGCCGTTTGGCTTTTTATATTTTATATATTATTGCATTTAACGAGTCAACGAGAGGGGGTGAATTCCTATGATGTCCTTAGCAAAACAGATGTATGATTACTATTTCAGACCTTATCTCGGTGAAAAAGGCCAGGACATGGTCGAATATGCACTGATGCTGGCTATTATCGTTGGCATTGGCTGGCTGATTTATAAACAGGCCGGTCTGGCAAACAGCATTAATAACGTATTCTCTAATGCTAACAGCCTTATGGAAGCTGCTAATAGCCAGTCTGCTGGCTCATAAAATTCTCCAGACGAAGTGCAAAGAGCTTCTGCGCAGGCAGAAGTTCTTTGGAAAGACGGTCAATCCTGTATTGGCCGTTTTTCCAAAGAATAATGAATCAATTTGACATATGGAATGAAAGGAGGGACCATCATGAAAAAACAGGGCGGACAGGATATTGTGGAATTCGCTTTGATGGTTCCTCTTTTTATGGCATGCATTGTAGCCATTGCAGTGTTCGGTTTATATTTTGGGGATTGGGTAACTTATAATAATTTAGCACGGACGATTGCGAGGGAAGCAGCAGTTTCTTCTTTTGATAACAATGTCCGTAAGCCATCTTTTAGCGATATTGAAGATTATTATTATAATCGGTATGGAGGAGTTACAACTCACTTATATATCTTGGAAAAACAATCAGATATTCAACTTAGCATGGTTGATAAAGATGGAAAAGACATAAAGAATCCGGATTTTAGCAAAGTACCTGATGAGGATGAGGATAAGTCTCCATATTCCGTGAAGGTCTATCTGCATCTAATTAAGAATCCCGGCAATTATGGTTTTATAAATGCAGTAGCCAATGTTGGTATAGGGCTTCCTCAGAAAAAAGAAATTACCTATTACATGTATGATGAGAATAATCCGTGGAATCGTTCTACGCAAAGCTGACTATTTCAATAAAAAGGGGATGTAAACTGTGACACTGCTGGAACGGCTGGGGCGCCATGAAGAGAAGGGAAAAGCCGAAGTCA
>NZ_JBJEXP010000110.1:0-11380 GCF_051885895.1 Dialister sp.
GCGGTTACTGCCAGCGGGATCAGTTCTGTAACAAACAGGAATGCTGCTACTGCCAGTACACACAGTGTGATAATGGCTGGATCCATAAGGTTCACCTTCCTTTTAATTTTTTCCTCCTCCGCCTGGCCGGATGCGCACCGGGCAGGAACAGGAAAATATGTCCGGAAGATTTTGGACTCATATAAAGTTGATAAAAGAATAATTGCTGAATTCCACATGAATCCAGAACTCAATCCGGAAACAAATTTCCCCTGGCAAACCTGCTATCCTCCTTCCTGTACAGTCCCGGGGTCCGGGCTCTCATCTATGATTCCTTTCGGAAATTACATAGGCATCTATGTTTATTGTATGCATGACCCCTTTATTTTTCAATATGCGCTGATTTCAGCCGTTTTTATGTAATTAATACCTATTTGCACTATTTTTCGTCCAATAAAACTTATTTGCAGTATTTTTTAATGCATTTCGTATGCATTTATCGAAAAAGAAGCCACTAAATGCATATGGAAGAAAGAGAATGCCTTCTTTATACATAGCATACTATCTAATTACATAGCACTCTATGTAATTTTAATTCATCCTTTTCTCCTTTCCATTTGCATTTTAGGTATGTGCTCTTTCTGATTTTTAGGTTATTTGTTATGTTTATTTTTCAGATTCCCAATTTTCCCTATATCATATTTTTTTATATGCCTTTATAATTACAGGCTATACCTCCGGGTGCGATCGAACCGGCACTTCCCCGCTGCCGGTTCCAAAAGAAATGATCCTCAAAACAGCAGCTCCATAAATCCGTCCATAAAATGCAAAAGAACATGTTCTCCCGCGTCTGCAGCGCTTCGGCACCTGTTTCAACATACATCATCCAAAGTCCCGTAAATGCCCTTTCCTGCGATTTCTGCAGGCAGTGAAAAACAAAAAGCATCCTGCATAAGCAGGATGCTTTCTTTTTATGATGCTCTTCATTTTTCTTTGCTGTGGCTGTTCCGTTCCTCTTCTGCAGCCTTTCTCTTGCGTTCGGCTGCTTCCAGCGTTTCCCGGCTTGTGCCGTCATGAAGTTCCACTTCTTCTCCGTGGAAGTCTTCGCCGGTCAGTTCATCTTCACGTCCGCCCATTTCCGTACCTTTCTGGCGGAGCTGCTTGATGCCTTCTTCAAAGGACATTTCCGGATGTTCCTTGAAATATCCCTGATCCCGCAGCTTCTTTTCCATGGCCTTATAGGTAAAGGTAACCACTTCTTCCTGGGGAATACGGATCTGCCCGGGCATGCGCTGTTCAAATTCCTTCCAGAACTCTTCGGAAGCCTTCATGAGCACGCGGCCTACTTTCTTATCGCTGTCGATATCATAGAGAAGAGACCAGATGGGCCGGTTATCCAGCTTGGCATATTCATGGAATGTATACCGGTAGGTTACCGGTTTCATGAGCTGGTTTTTAAAATGATGGACGCCGAAGATATCCTCATAGGGAATGGACAGCTCCTTTTTGTGTCCCACGCCGGTTTTCAGCATATAAAGCCGATCCTTTTCCAGACGGTACACTGTCCTGGTCAGCACGGTGTCCAGCAGCCACCAGAGAAGGGCCAGCTGCATGCCCAGGTCGATAACCGGCACGCGGTGATGAACAATGCCCCAGTATCCGGTCCAGCATACATAGGCGCCCCACAGGATGAAGGCAATCACCACAAGAAACAGGTAAGGCCGGTAGAAATAAGAATGGTCGACGAAATCCTTCGTCATCGCTTCATTTGTCTTTGCCATCCAATAAACTCCTTAAAGCAAAAGCACGTAACGAATGTAACGAGACTATTATATCATTTATTTTCTTATATGTCTCTATCTGTAATTAAACTGGGCAGACCGGTGAATCGGTGCGCAGAGAGAAATCCCTGTCAGCCGTTTTGCCCCATTCTGACGGGAACCAATCCGCAGCCGGGCAGGGTGCAGAAAATTCAGTACTTCATAGAAAAGCAGCATGAATTTCATCAAAAAAGACGCCCCCGCCGGAGCGCCTTTGCTGTTTTATCCATTATAGGTCCAGTCCAGAGGCGGAATGCCCAGATAGAAAAGGCCCATGCCCAGCGCATAGACGAAAACGCCGATGACGAAAAACTGGGCTCCCACAATCAGCACACCCCTGGTAATCGCCAGCGGGCCGTGGTAGTTGGGATCCATGAAGGTATAGGGATACAAATGAGATTTCCCATGGGTTACAATCGTCACCCAGGCGCGGAAATAAACAAATACCACATAAAAAGCAGGATAAATCATCCAGGTAAACATGGTATACCAGTGCATTTCCCTCTTGTCTACGAAGAATATGTAATCCACCAGCATGAGGATAGGGATGAAGTAGTGAAATATGTAGTTGTAGAAAGAAAAATGCTCATAGCTGATATCATTCAGCTTGTGAGTACGGATGGCCCCCGGCCTTACGATAAGATGATACATGAGGGAAAGGGTGCCCAGACTGGCAGCTACAATGTAGCGGCAGTCCGCCGTATACAGAAAAGGCACATCCACCCGGAAAAGAGTCGCTCCCAGCCAGACCAGGAAAAGGGTAAATGTAGAAAATGTATAATACTGTATTCTTGACCAGAAAACAAAGGGTGTGAGCACCTTGTGCTTCATCAGCAGAATCAGCCCCAGAATGAGCAGAATAAACACTGCCCAGCGATAGATCAAAGCCGCCGGCATATAACCTCCCAGAACAAAGCTATGACTTATTGGATAACCTATAACATCCGGTCATAGTTTCCCAAAAACAGAAAAAGGGCCCAAGGCCCTCTTTGAACCACATCCCCCGGAAAGAATCACTTGCGGTGCTTCCGGTTCTTCCGATTCTGCCTGCGCCGGGCCTCTGCCCGTATCTGGCGGATTTCTTCCTTTTCCCGAACGGCTGCTTCCGCCGCTTCTCGCTGCTGCTTCTTCTGCCGGTAATTATACACATTAATGACAAGGCAGACTATAATCATGGCTAAGATTGCCACAGACCGCGTATTCACGCCGCTGTTAATGATATTCCAGACGCCAAACGCCACTGCCACGCCAAATAAAAGACCACGTGCTCTCATTCTTATAAATCTCCTTTATCCAAGTTCCGCCAGCTGCGAAACAATAGTATATCATTGTTATGATAAATGATTTCTCCCTTCATCGCAAGGGGAAAATAAAAAGGGGCGGCTGAGCCGCCCGGATTCAGAGGATGCAGAGAGGAATGTCTCACCGGTCTTAAGAAATACAGTGACAGTGGTACACTGCCGACAGCTCCTTCTGCTCACAGTGTAATCATGAAATGGCCAATCAGCATTTCCAGTGCCCTTTTCACGGTCTGCTGAAATCGTTTTTCCGCCAGTTCATACACCTCATGGGGAACGATGGCTTCACTGTCCGTCCGCTTGGCCACCACGCCGCAGATAGAACCGGCTGAAAGCCCCATGACAGAAGTCAGAGTAAAGAGAGTCGCATTTTCCATTTCAAAGTTTGTACAGCCCAGAGCACGGTATTCCGCCAGGCTTCCCTGCAGACTTCTCCGGACATAGCCGGAAAAGCTGTCATAGCGCTCCTGTCCCGGCCAGAAGCTGTCAGTGGATACGGAAATGCCTGTCCGGTAAGGCACCTTGAGCTCTCTGGCCGCCTCTTCCAGAGCCATGGTTATCCGCATGTCCGCCATGGCCGGATACTCTATGGGTGCATACGCCTTGGACGCCCCGTCCATCCGGACAGCGCCGCGGTTAATCACCACATCTCCCGGATTGATATTTTCCTGAATGGAGCCGGTGGTGCCTACACGGATAAAAGAAACAACTCCCAGCCGGGCCAGTTCTTCCACGGCAAACGTAACGCAGGGCCCGCCCATGCCGGTGGACATGACCAGTACAGTTTCCCCTGCCACCCTCGCTTTCCAGGTGGTGAAGTCCCGATGAGACTGCACAAAAACAGCCTTATCATCCAGTGCCTTTGCCAGCCCTTCCACCCGTCCCGGATCCCCGGGCACCAGGGCATACCGCGCACCTTCCGTCATCTCCGGAGAAAGGCCGGTATGGTACATAATTTCATGAGGTAATGCGTAATGAGGCATACTGCTTTGTTCTCCTTACTTTTATCAATCAATAACCCAGACAGCTTTATCTATGAAGGTTCAAAAGGTTCAGAGGGTTCTTAAGGTTAACAGGCTGACAGCTTGAGGGCTGCTGCAGGCCCTGCAGACGCATTTTTAAGCGTCGTTGCGTGCTGTTTTTCCGCCCTTGACCGTCATTCTGAGCGTCAGCGAAGAATCTCGGTCCATGACGCATTTTATGCAAAAATACTTAAATACCGGCACGTCGGCCTTCGAAAATGCAGCCTGGTCTTTCTATCGCCTTATTTTTTCTCTTTTTTCCCCTTTTTCCCTTTCTTTCCCTTCTTCTTGTCTTTCTTTCCGTGCTTCTTTCCCTTCTTTTCCTTTTTGGAGAGAAGTTCTTCCGCTTCAGGGAGGGAGCGGGCTTCGCTGATGGGGATCATGTCCTCTTCATCAAGGTTCCAGTCTCCTTCGATGTTGTCTGCATCGTCAGGATCTCCCAGCGTATGGGTCTTATATTCCAGATTCATGTCTTCATCCATGGAATCCGTTTCCTGGCCTTCCTCGCTTTTTTCGGCCAGTTCCGCAAGAATATCCATCATTTCATCCGCCAGCCGGGAAATCTGGCGGATTCTTTCCTCCTCTGCCGGACGGAAATCCGGACTGGGAGAAAGCATATAAGTCCTGAGAAAAGCCTGGTTGTCCTTCAGGTCCCGTGTCAGGTTCTGGAGACGTTCCTTTAAGGAACCTTTACTGCCGTCATTACTGCTCATGTTTTCCTTCCTCCTCTTCTTTTCCTCTGGTGACAAGCACCTTGTCTACTCTCCGGTTATCGCAGTCCATTACTTCAAAGGTAAAGCTGCCATACCGGGCTTTTTCTGTTTCCTTGGGAATATACCCCAGGAGATAGGTGACAAATCCCCCCAGGGTTTTATAATATCCTTCCGCTTCTCCGGGAAGCTCATCTTCTATATGGAAATACTCCCGGAAGTCGTCAATGGAGCAGAGCCCTTCCACCAGCCAGGAATTTTCCGAGCGGCGGATAAACTTATTCTGCTCTTCCAGTATATCTTCTCTGTCTCCGGGCATATCCCCCACGATTTCCTCCAGCACGTCATGAAGGGTAATCAGCCCGGACAGGGTGCCGTATTCATCAATGACAATGGCTTCATGGACACCGCGGCTGCGGAAAAGTTTCAGCACCTTGGTGAGCGTCAGCGTTTCCGGAATATATACCGGCGAATGAACGGTTTCCATAATGGACTTCTTCAGCGCCTTCCCCGGATGGGCATGCTGATCCAGCAGGACCTCCGAAAGGTCCGCCAGCCCCTTGAAATCGTCCAGGGATCCATTTCCTACAGGAAGACGGAAATGGGAGGTCCGCATCATGTCAGACCATATCTTCTTTTCACTGTCCTCCAGGTCGATCCAGTCCAGCTGGGGACGGGCCGTCATGCAGTCCGCCGCCGTCCTGTCATTCAGCTCAAATACATTATCAATAATTTCCGGTTCTTCCTTGTCAAAAGTGCCGAGCTTGGCCCCCTGCTGCAGAAGAACCTTGATTTCCTCCTCCGATACAGGCTGCTCTCCTCCCATATGGATTCCCAGAAGTCCTACCACAGTTTTGGTGGACCAGGTGGAAAACAGAACAAGAGGCTTGCACACCGTTGCCATGAGGATCATGGGACGGGCTACAAAGCAGGCCGCCTTTTCCGGAATGGCAATGGCAATCCACTTCGGCGCCAGTTCGCCGATAATGAGAGAAAAATAGGTGACCAGCATCATTACGGCCACCATGCTCACCGCCTGGGCATAGGGCGCCAGAGGCGGAAACTGGGCCAGCACCTCTCTCAGAGGCCCCGAAAGGGACGCACCGGAAAACATACCGGTAATGATACTGATGGTGGTAATCCCCACCTGGATGGTAGAAAACAGCTCCTCCTTCCGCTCTGCCAGCCGAAGGGCATAGGACGCGCTCTTATTTCCTTCGTCAATCATCTCCTGGAGCTTCGTCTTCCTGGCTCCTACAATGGCGATTTCCGCCAGGGAACAAACACCGTTGGCCAGAACCAGCAGAACAATCACTAAAATTTCAAGCCATATGTGGCCGTCATCCATATTTTTCTTCTCCTTCTTTATCAAATACAGCGGATGATATCTGGCTTCATTATATCATGAATAGAGAAAAGCGGTTCTAAAGAAACGTACCGGTCAAAGGACTGCGGCTCTGCCGGAAGGTGTGGAAACGGAGGGTGCCGCAGGGAAAATCTTCCGGTCCTGCCGGTCTGGAATTTGACGGCTGTCTCACCGTGTTCTGAGAAGCAGGCATTTTCTCATTTTTTCCACGTACAGCGCATCATCAAAAAAGACAGGCACCCCTGTTTTCAAAGGGCGCCCGCCTTTTTTACCATTTGTCTCAATCTTCCATACTCATGGATCCCAGGGACCGGGAGCAGGAAACTTCCCTATTTTCTTGGATTCCTCTTATCATCATACATTTTCTTGTCCATTTCCGTAATCAGGCTGTCGATGTCATGAATGGGAGCGGTGCGCAGGGCACATCCCATAGCAATGCTGAGGCCCTGGAGGTGGAGCTTTTCCTTCAGTTCCCTTTCCAGCTGTTCTGCCTTCTCTGCATCCCCGTCTTCCAGAACCATGATGAATTCGTCGCCGCCCATGCGGAAAGCCCGTTTTCTTCCCACCATGGCAGCCATGATGCGGCTCAGGTTGACGAGGGCTTCATCTCCTGCCTCATGGCCTTTCGTGTCATTGATCTGCTTGAGTCCGTTCATATCGCCGAAGAAGAAGGCCACCTGCTTTCCCTCCGGAAGGGCCCGGACACACTCCATGAAGGAGCGGCGGTTCATGAGGCCCGTGAGCTGATCCACATGACTGATCTTCTTCAGTTCATCCATGGTATTCCGATTCCTGAGAAGGATGGCGGCAAAGCGGGTAAGCGTTGCCAGAAGCGGACTGGCTTCCTTCATGGTCTTTTCCGAAGGATTGACAATTTCCGTATAGCCCAGGGATTTTCCGCCGGTAATCAGATGGCCGGAAATGAGCCGCTTCAAGCCGGGCCGGTAGAAGGAGCCGGTGAGTCCATAGTCCCTGGCTGCCTGCTCCACATCATCAATGATAGCGACCTGGTCAGGACCGAAACGGTCGTAAATGGGCTTTGCCAGTTCCATGGGCACATGCTGGTACTGTGCCATGGTGGGCGCAATGCCTTTCCGGCACCATTCGTAGGTGTTTTTCAGCGTCCCGTCAGCCTGTTCTTCAAAGATGCAGGCCTTTTCCGCTTCCAGAATTCTTCCTGTCCTGGCCAGCATGTGCATCAGGCCTTCATGGGGACTGCCTTCCGACAGGCCTGCCTCGATGGCATCGTTGACGGCGATTTCCTTGAAAAGAAGATAATTCTTCTTGTACTCCCTTTCCACGTAGCTTCCCAGGTTCACCGCCGTCTCAAAGTGGCAGTTCTTCCCGTGCCAGGAAATCAGGGTATGCTGAATGAGATAATCCCGCCCTGTATTTCTGTTGTGGAAGGTCTGTGTATAGAAGCGGTCCCGCCGGAGAAGCGCCTGGGGACAGATATCGCAGGGCCTGTGATTTCCGCAGATCAGCTCATAGCAGGTTTTCCCCGAATAGTCATAGTCCGCCGGAAGTCCCAGATCCCGGAGACCTGCCTGGTTCATATAGAGAAGGCTGTAATTATCAAGATCGGATATCATGATCTGCTCGCTGCTGGTATCAAAGACCTGTCTGTCAAAGGCAATGCGGTCACCGGTGTAAATGGCTTCTCCGTACTTTTCCCTTTCCGCTTCCATGAGGCGGTAGGCAAGAAGATGGAAAAATTCATCCACATTCCTGGCTTCCGAGCCCAGCGCCAGGGCATACTGGAGGAAGGGCGTCACATTTCTGCCGTCCACCTGGTGGATGCTGTGGATCCTGTTGGAAAGATCCAGCATGCGCCGACGGATATCCTCTGTATTTTCCATTTTCAAAAGGACGCAGAACCGGCCGCTGCCCAGATGAGCCAGGGATTCGCGGTGCCCGAAGAAGCGGGACACTTCCTCTGCCAGACGGTGAAGCAGTTTTTCCCGAAGTACCGGGCCGTAAATGCTGCCGGCCCTGTCCAGCTCCGGAATATCCATAAAAATGCCGCCGTAATTTTCCCCATGGGTTTTGTAGTTGGCATAGAAAGCAAGTCCTGACATGAACAGGCCTCGATAGTTTGAAAGCCCCGTTTCCGGATCTTTGAAAGACAGCTGCCGATTTTCCAGCTCCAGCCGGCCCTCATTTTCCACGTCTGTAAAATAGCCCGCCAAACCGGCAATTTCATTGCCCTCATACACAGGGAACTTCGTAGCCCGTATGCGGTGCACCTTTCCCCGAATAATGCAGTTTCCCATGACACGGCGGGAAATGATGCCCTTTGTCAGCACCTTTTCCTCTTCGCCCCGGTAACGGCTTCCGTCAATGTGCCACCCCATATCTTCATCCGTTTTTCCCAGAATATCCTCCTGCTTCAGTCCGTAGCATTGCAGAAAAGCCTGGCTGGCTCCCAGGAAGCGGCGGTTCCTGTCCTTCCAGAAAAAGCAGATTTCCGAAGAAGAAGCGAAGGCGGAGAGAAGATTCTTCCCCTTTTCAAGGGTCTTTTCCTTATCCGTAAGGAAACCAAAGGATGCGGCATAGTCGGAAAGCACCCTGTCCCGGTCATCGGCATTGTCCAGCACCGTATCCTTTACGCCGAGAATCACATCGCCTCCGCCGGAAGAGCCCATGAAGGCAAAATCAAACTCCTTCCAGCGGAAGCTGCCGTCTTCCGTCTGCAGGCGGAGCAGGCCGGTGACTGCATTCCGATTGGATTTCTTTCCTTCCCTTTCCAGATAATCCCAATCCATGAGCCTGTGGAATTCCTGTCTGTCCTTTTCATGGATGAACTGTTCCAGTGTGAGGAACCGTTCCATAGGTATGGTATCCCCGCTTTGGGCAATGCGGTTCATGGACTCCACGACCTCCACCCGGTTTGTCTCTTTCCGAAACACATAAAGGCCGTCATAGATGATGAACAGATGACGAAGGAGCTTGTCCATATGGCTGGTCAGTTTCATTTCATCCCGGTCAAACATATGGTAGTATTCAAACTTCCCTGCGCAGATGCCCTCTTCCGCCGCCAGCACCTTCATGGAACAGTGCACATACTGCCCGTGAAAGACATAATTGATAAACTCCGCCTTCCCGCTGCGGCTGGACCGGCCGATCAGTTCATGGAACTGGTGTGCTGCCGGTGCATCCAGCTGAATGACCCGGACACCGTCTCTCATGAAGTACTGTGCCGTAAGAAAAGAAGCGGCCCTGCGGCTGGCCTGGTTCTCCAGGAGAATGCCCAGATTCTTTCCGTCATAGATAAACATGCCGGCAGGATTTTCGCTGATCACATTGGCCAGGCCCACCTTATCCAGAAGAGACGCCTCCGACGCCGTTTCAATATCCATCTGCCGGGAAATGACACTGCGGTAGCTTTCCTCGTAGGGCAGGGGCTTGCTGTAATAGTAGCCCTGGATCTTTTCACAGCCCAGATTTTTCAGAAATTCCGCCTGCTCCTTCGTTTCCACCCCTTCCGCCAGGGTATGGATGCCCAGCTTCTTGGCCATGAAGATGATGGAGCTGATAATCCTCCGCCCCTGGTCATTCATGTTTTTCTGGAAAGCCATATCCAGCTTCAGCGTGTCAAAATGATAGGACTTCAGCACATTGAGGGATGAATAGCCGCTGCCGAAATCATCCAGCCAGCATTCATAGCCGGCTTTCTGGAAACGGCTGATTTCCTTTTTCAGCCTTCCGCTGTTGCTGTTCAGGGCGGATTCTGTGATCTCTATATGGAAAAAATTCCGGGGCACTTCATATTTTTTCACCATGCTCTCTACAAGAGCAAAGGGATTCATGGTTTCAAAATCCATGGCTGACAGATTTACGGAAATCGGAATAAAAGGACGGCGGTTTTCTTTTAGAAATACGTACAGTCTGGCTATCTGCTCAATAACATAGGCATCCAGACGGTGAATGAGACGGGCCTCCTCCAGCACCGGCACAAAAACGGAAGGCATAATGCGTCCCCGCTCCGGATCCTCCCACCGGGCCAGGGCCTCCACGCTGGAGACCTTCCCTGTAAAGGATCGTATGATGAGCTGGTAGTACACTTTGATATATCCCTTTTCCAGGGCCTTGTCAAAATTTCCCAGTACATAAGCCTTGTCTGCCAGATTCTTCCCCATGGATTTTTCATAAAAGGCCCAGGTTCTTCCGGCATCGTCCTTGATCGAATCCGCTGCGATTTTGGCCATGTCAAAGAGGAGGTGAATGCCGTTCTCATTCACCTCTACAGAAGAGGAGTCAAAAATATGGACTCCTGCCTTCAGCCGTACGGAAGAATCTTCTGTATACCCTGCCACCTCCCGGGCCACTGCCTCAATGCGTTTCGATACATCCTGGTGAGGCGCCAGCAGAGCAAAAGTATCCCCCGTGAGATGGGCAATCAGCGCATGGGGGAAATGAACACGGAGCCGATCCGCCAGAAAATGGATCAGTTCATCTCCTGCCTGCCGTCCATGGGTGGAATTATACACTTTGAAATTGGTCAGATTGAAATATACAGGCGCCCTTCCGCCAAAGATGTGATGTTTGACATCTTCCTCAGCCAGCCGGGTAACGGCAGGATAAAAGGTCTCCCGGTTCATGAGAAGCTCCGTTTCCTCTATCTTCTTCTCCGCTTTCTTCCGGCAGCGGATGCAGGACAGGCACCATACCTTCCCCAGGGACGCTACCTCTTCTTTCCCCACCATACCTTCAGCAGAAAAAGCCTCCCCGTCACGGGAACGAAGGAAAAAATGGAAAGATGCCTCTCCCACCGCCTCATACCGCTGGCGGAGAGGGATGTACTTCACTCCCGTGAATGCCTCAAAAGAATTTCCCCGCCAGGAAACAAGCTCCTGAAAGGAAGATGCCCCCATTATATTCAGAAAAGCCCGGTTTGCATAAAGCACCCGTTCCTCGTCATCCATGGAAACGAAACATATCCCGCAGGGCAGCCCCTCTACCACTGCACATACCAATTGACCGCAGTCATCGCTCATATGTATCATCCTGCCTTATGCATATAAAGGCCCCTGTCCTCTGTCACTGGAATCTGTCCTTCCCGGGCCGTAAAATGGACTATATCTATAGTATGCTATGTTGTACGCTGTAATACTATCTGATATTAATCTTAATCCTGATGTAAATCATTATATCACTACCCCCCCGAAAAACAGTACGGAAAGAG
>NZ_JBJEXP010000110.1:11480-20016 GCF_051885895.1 Dialister sp.
TCAGTAAATACCTGCCGGCCAGCCCCCTGCCCGCTTCGTAAACTTTCTCTCCGAAAAAAGTGGTGTGTCAACAGCAAAACAATTTGCCTTCTGCCGCCCTGCTGTCTCCCTACTTTCTCGGATGTTTTTTATCCATGTACATATTCCGGTCCGCTTCTGTAATGAGGGCATCAATATCCCTGATCGGTGCCGTGCGGATGGCATATCCCAGGGCCATGCTGATGCCGTCGCTTTGGAATCCCTGTTTCAGCTGCCGGGCCATGGCATTCACAATTTCCGGATTTCCTTCCTCCAGGGCCAGGATGAATTCATCTCCGCCTACCCGGAAGACATGATCCCTGCCTGCCAGAGCGGCCATGCGGCCGGCGGCGCTGCTCAGGGCATGGTCGCCGGCTTCATGGCCCTGGCAGTCATTAATGATTTTCAGACCGTTCATGTCGCCGAAAAGGAAGGCCCAGGTAGTGTTTTCCGGCAGAGTATGGGCAAAGTTCAGAAAAGCCCTGCGGTTTTTCACGCCGGTGAGCTGATCCCGGTAACTCCAGTCATTCAGCCGTTTCACCGTGTCCCTGTTTCGCATCATGATGGCAAGGAACCGAGTGAGGGTGGCCAGAAGAGGGCTGGCTTCCTTCAGTATTTGGGGAGAAGGATTCACAATTTCCGTATAGCCCATGGATTTTCCCGCAATGATCAAATGGCCGGAAATAAAGCTCCTGAGGCCCGGCATATAGCAGGAACGGGAGCCATATTTTTTCATGAAAGAGGATACATCCTCCACAATGGCTATCTGGTCGGGGCCGAAATGGTCATAAATGCACTGCACATCATCCCTCGGCATTTTCTGCAGCAGCGCTTTGGTGGAGGCCGTCCCCTGCCGGCACCATTCATAGGTGTTCCTTACGGTGCCGTCAGGCATTTCCTCAAAGATGCAGGCCTTTTCCGACTCCAGAATCTGCCCTATCCTGGCCAGCATGCGCTGGATGCCGTCCGACGGATTGGGCTCCCGCATTCCCAGTTCGATGGCGTCATTCACTGCCGCTTCCTTGAAGAGGAGTTCACTGCTCTTTCTATCCTGACGGGTAAACTGTCCCATGTCCGCTGCCGCTTCAAAGTGGCATCGTCTTCCTTCAAAGGGTACCAGGGTATGGTGGATGAGGAAATTCCGTCCAATTTTTTTGTTATGGGAAAGGACGGTGAAGAAACGATCGCGGCGGAGCAGGCTCCGGGGACATTCCTCGCAGGGCTCTTCATTCCCGCAGAGAAACCGGTAGCATTTCTGTCCCGTATAGTCAAAATCCGCAGGAAGGCCCAGGTCTTCCAGAGTCTTTTGATTGACATAGAGAAGATCATAGCTATTGAAATCGGTAATGATCACCCCTTCATCGGAGGTATCAAAAGTTTCCCGGTCAAAAGTAATCCGGTCGCCGGCATAGGCTGACTCCCCGTACCGTTCTTTTTCCGCTTCCTCCAGCCGGGAGGAAAGCATATGGAAGAAGGCATCCGGGCTTCCTGCCTCAGACCCGTAGGCCATGGCGTACTGCAGGTACAGTGTCACCGGACGGCCCTGTATTTCATGAATCCGATGAATGGCATTGGACATATCCAGCAGGCGGCTCCGCACACGGTAAGAGGCCGCATATTTGATCAGTATCAGGAAACGTCCGCTGCCCAGGTAGGCCAGCGTTTCCTTATAGGGGCAGAAAGTGAGGATAATGGAAATGAGACGGTCTAAAAGCTCCTTTTGGAAGGATGCGCCGTAAAGCCGGACGTTTTCCTCAAAGGCGGGAATATGAAGGGCTATGCCGATATAATCTTCTCCGTGCATCCTGTAATTATCATAGTAGGAAAGACCGTTCATCAGCATGCCCCGGTAGCCCAGAAGCCCCGTTTCCCGGTCCGTGATACCCAGCTTTTCATCCAGCTTTTCTGTGGAATCATCTTCCCTGTCTGCAAAATATCCTACCAGTCCGCAGATGCGGTTGCCGTCGTACACAGGCCGCTTGCTGGCCTCAATGCGGTGAATGCGTCCCCGGATAATGCACTCTCCCTTTTCTTTTCTGGAAATAAATCCTTCCTGCAGAATCTTTTCTTCCGTATCCCTGAAGGGTTCATTATTCACATGCCAGCCCATGTCTTCATCGGTTTTTCCGACAAGATCTCCTTCTTCCCTTATATCGTAACAGGAAAGGAAAGCCCGGCTGGCTCCCAGGAAACGGCGTTTTTCATCTTTCCAGAAGAATTTGATATCTTCCGATTTCTCCATGGCCTCCAGCACACGGCCCTTCATGACCAGCTCCTTTTCTTCCCCGTTCAGGGAAAGGCCGCAGGAAGAAGCCAGAAGGGCTGCTGTTTCCTTTGGATGGGCTGTTTTTTCAAGCGGTGCTTCCTTAAAGCAGATAAGAATATCCCCCTTTTCTTCCGGAGACAGGGTATTCACTTCCTGCCAGCCGTAGCTGCCGTCGCTTTTGCGGATACGGAAAATATCGGTGGCGGAAGACTGCCCCGACTGCTTCATGGTCTTGTACAGACGGCTTCGATCCATGAAGTTCAGAAACCGTCCACGGTCTTCCTGATGAATATATTTCCGCAGGGAAAGCCATTCCTCCCAGGTCATGGTATTTCCGGGATGCAGGAAGGAACGCTTTGTTCCAATGATTTCCACCCTGTCACTGTGGGCATGGTAAAGGTAAATGCTGTCATACAGAAGAGTCATATTGCGGAACATGCCATCCAGCCCGTCACTGCTGTCTTCCACTCCATCATCTGTGGACATATCGTAAACTTCGCATACCCCTGCATAGAGTCCCTTGAGCCCTGCCAGGATCCGCACACGGCACTTCATATACTGTCCATGATCCACGTAGACCATGGACTCATCCTTCCCCGATGCAACAGCCCGATCCACCAGAGCACGGAATTTAAGAAGATCCGGCGAATCAGAAGATTCCAGAGACCGCCCAACCGGAGACTGTCTTTCCGGCATCGGCACTTTCATTGTTTCCCGGAAAGTCCTGTTCTCCATGAGCACGGTGATTTTCCTGCCGTCGTCCAGGAAAATGGAAAGCGGCATGCCGGTCATCACGTTCAGCAGACCCGCCTGTTCCATCACCGCTTCTTCCCTTGCCGTTTCCGGCAGCAGATTTTTCTCCTTCATCAGAAGGCAGAGTTTTTCATAGGGCAGAGGACGGCTGTAATAAAAGCCCTGAATCTTTTCGCAGCCTGCATTTCGAAGGAAATCCACCTGTTCCTTCGTCTCCACGCCTTCCGCCAGGGTATGAACTCCCAGCGTCTTTGCCATAAGGAGAATAGAGCGGATAATTTTGCGGCTCTGCTCGTTTTCTTTCTGCTGGAAGGCCATATCCATCTTCAGCTCGTCAAAGTGGAAATTCTGCAGCACATTGAGGGAGGAGTAGCCGCTGCCGAAATCGTCCAGCCAGCATTCATAGCCTGCATCCCGGAACCGTCCGATTTCTCTTTTCAGCCTGCCTGTATCCAATGTCAGAGCCGACTCCGTCACTTCTATACGGAAATAGCTTCTGGGCAGCTCATATTTCTCTACAACATGCTCCACGTAACGGAAAGGCTCCATCACGTCAAAATCCACCCGGGACAGATTCACTGATACCGGAAGGATAGGACGGCCCGTTTTCTTCAGCTTTACATACAGCCGGGCTGTCTCCTCGATGATATAGGAATCCAGCCGGGGAATCAGCCGTGCCTCTTCCAGCACAGGGATAAAGAGACTCGGAAGCAGAGTGCCCTTTTCCGGATCATTCCACCGGGCCAGGGCTTCTACACTGCAAACCTTTCCTGTAAGAGCGCGCACCACCGGCTGATAATACACCTCGATGAGCCCCTTCTGCAGAGCTTCATCAAAGTGGCGAAGCACATAGGTCCTGTCCTCCAGCTCTTTTCCCATGGCCTCATCATAGGCTGCATACACCCGGCTGGCATCCCTTTTGATAGAGTCTGATGCGATTTTGGCCAGGTCAAATGCATTCCGTACCTGGCTGAGCGTCTGATCGCCCTCATCCCGGAAAAATACCATGCCCACCTTCACTGCCAGAGAACGGTCACCGGCATAGTCCCGCACATCCGCCGCCAGCTTCTGGAGGGATGATTCCAGATTCTCCCGGGGCGCCAGAAGCACAAAATTATCTGCAGACAGATGCGCCATAAGCGCCTGAGAAAAATACTTCTTCAAAAGCTCTGCCACCTTGCGCAGCAGGGCATCTCCCGCACGAATTCCCAGGCGGGAATTGTACATCTTGAAATTGGTAAGATTCACATACAGCGGCACCTGGCTGCCGAAGCTTTTTTCTGCCTTATCTGAAGAAGCCGCCTTCATGGCCTCCTGATAAAAGGCATGGCGTCCCATCAGTCCCGTCAGGTCATCCTGCTCCATGACCTCATCCTTCAGATGGCTGTTGATAAGACTTAAAAGCCATACCTTTCCGAAGCCCCTGTCCTCATAGATGCCCAGAACGCCCTCCAGACGGCGGAAATGTCCCTCCTCCGTCTTCATGCGGAAATTGAAATACCGATAGCCGTGCCCTTCTTTCTGCTCGTAAAGAACGGAAAGGGGAGTATAGTCATCCGGATGCACCATGCCCCGGAATGAATGGAATGCCTGACAGAATGATGATTCTCCCTCTGCATGATACATGCGGGCCATTTCCCGGTTGGCGTAAAGAATGCGCTCTGCGCCGTCCATGGAAATCATGCATACCCCGTTGGGGAAATCATCAAAAGACTCACGTCTTTCCTGTTCCTTATCTTCCATAACCAACTATCCCACCTGCCCTAAAAAATTTTAAGGAAAAAAGGCTGAGAATCAGCCTTTCACCTACTAATTTATTTTATTGTATAATTTTTTGAGGCGACTGTAAATTAAAAATTAAAGTACATAAGCTTAAGATTCAAAAGATTCGCAAGTCCCAAAAATGGTAAAGCACACTATGTAAATATTGACGGCTCACTGCCCGCTGCCTTCCGGGCCGAGGCAGGAAGAGCATTCCTTTCTCCCGCAGAAAGAACTTGGCTCTTTCCTTTTTCTATATACAAAAATGGCGCCCTTCAGAAGAGCGCCTCTTCTATTGATTTCCCTTTAATTGTCCATCATCCCCAGGGTTCCTTTTCGAGTCGGATTTCCTTTGAGAGCAGCAGAAGCATTTCATCTATGCTTCCCGTTTCGCTCCCGTAGGCAGAGGTGTAGGTAAGGTAGGGAGTACAGCTGCAGCCGCGGGCGGAATGGGTTTTATGGAGAACGTTTGCCAGGGCATCCATCCGTTTTCCTGTTTCCTTCCTGTCTTCTGCTTTCATCAGCACCAGGAAGGAGGTCAGGCTCACCCTGCCAAGGACTTCCTTCTGCGGAAAGGCTTCCCTGATTTCTTCGCTGACCTGTGCCAGCAGATCTTTTCTGCAGGCAGGGCCGTACACTTTCCCGAAGGTTTCAATTTCCGGAATATCCAGAAGTATGCCTTCAAAATCTTCCCCATGGTCATAGTAGGCATCTTCATACTGCTTTCCGGAAATAGCCAGCCCTTTCAGATTCAGGAAGCCTGTCTCCGGATCTGTGATACTGGCCAGACTGTTCCGTTCCAGTTCCGTTTTGTCCGCCTCCAGATCCACAAACCATCCCAGAAGGCCTGCAATGCAGTTGCCCTCGTAGTAGGGGATTTTTGTGGCCCGGATGAGGTGGATTTTCCCATGGATAATGCAGCGCCCCAGAACATTGCGGGAAATCCTTCCTTTTTCCAGCACGTTTTTTTCTTCCCGCCGGAAATCACTGTTGTCCACGTGCCAGCCGATATCTTCATCCGTTTTCCCCAGAATATCCGACTCGCCTGCCAGGCCATAATAGGAAAGGAAAGCCCGGCTGGCTCCCAGGAAGCGGCGGTTCCTGTCTTTCCAGAAAAATTTGAAATCCGCCGACTGCTTCAGGGCTTCCAGCAGCTCCCCCTTCATCTGCCAGTCCTTTATCTTATGCTGCAGGGTGCTGTGGGAATCGGCATACCAGGAAAGAAGCTTTTTACGGAATACCGGTGCCACCTGTTCCATGGTGGCATCTTTGATGCCATAAATCACATCTCCCGTTTCCTGCCGATTGCGGAACAGGGCATCTACCTCTTTCCAGCGGTAGCCCCCGTCATTTCCTATGATGCGGAAAACACCGGCGGCCATGGACTGTGGAGACAGGCTGATTTCCCTGTCCAGGTTCTTTGTCCGGATGAAGGCCAGAAAATCCTTCCTGTCATCGGGATGTATCCGATCCAGAATGCGGAGGCTTTCTTTCAGGGTAAGGAAACGGCCCGGTTCCATGGAGCTCATACTGGTAGTTACTACTTCCAGCATTCGTTTTTCCTGACGGTAGCAGTAAATGCTGTCGTAGGTTTTGGCCAGACTGCGGTACATGGCATCCAGGTCGTGAATGCGGCTTGTCTTTTCCTGCACAGTCATATTGTAGAAGCCGGCCCTTCCGGTATACAGGCCGCCGCTTCCTGCCAGAATTTTCATGGTACCGCGGATGAGCTGGCCGTTTTTCACGTAAATCATGGACTTCTCTTTCCGGTCGGACAGGCTGCTTTCCAACAGGGGCCGCAGATTCTCATAAGCGGAAACATGGTGGGAAATCACATTTCCTTCGTTCAGAATTTTTGGCTCCTTTACTACGGAATGGACTTCCCTGCGGAAAGATGCATTTTCCTGAAGAATGGTGAAATTCTCTCCGTCATCCATAAAGAGAGCCACCGGACGGTCCTCCATGACATTCACCAGTCCTGCCTTCTCCATGACCAATTCCTCCAGCGGCATTTCCGGCAGCAGACCGCCGGCTCTGCTCTTTTCCATCATATCTTCATAGGGCAGGGGCTTTCCATAATACCAGCCCTGAATCTTCTCACAGCCCATGCGGCGGAGAATTTCCGCCTGCTCTTTGGTCTCCACCCCCTCTGCCAGAGTATGGATGGACAGCTTTTTGGCCATAAAGACAATGGATTCCAGGATTTCACAGCTTTTTTCATTGAAATGGCGCAGGAATGCCATGTCGATTTTCAGTTCATCAAGAGGGAAATCCTTCAGCACATTCAAAGAAGACTGGCCGCTGCCGAAATCATCCAGCCAGCACTGATAGCCAGCATTCTGAAACCGCTGGAGCTCCGCCTTCAGCTTGTCCCCGTCCGTGGTAAGAGCCGACTCCGTCACCTCGATGCGGAACAGCTGGCGGGAAAGCTGATACCTGGCCACTACGGATTCGACAAAAGCAAAGGGATCCATCACGTCAAAATCCACCCGGGACAGGTTTACCGATACGGGAATAAGGATTTCCTTCTTTTTCTTCAGCTTTCTATACAGCCGGGCCGTCCGCTCAATCACATAGGCATCCAGTCGATATACCAGCCGCTGCCGTTCCAGCACAGGAATAAACGCGGAAGGCATAATCATACCCCGCTCCGGGTCCTCCCACCGGGCCAGCGCCTCCATGCTGCAGATTTTTCCTGTAAGCGTCCGCACTACCGGCTGGTAGAATACATGAATATAGCCCCGCTTCAGCGCCCGGTCAAACTCCCGCAGCACATAGGCTTCATCTGCCAGGCTCTGGCCCATGGACTCCCGGTACACCGCCCAGGCTTTGTTGCTGTCGCCCTTGATGGAGTCTGCCGCCATCTTGGCATAGTCAAACGGTTCCCGCAGATTTTCGGGACTCATTTTCTCAGCCGGTATATAGCCTTCTCCATACACTGCAGCCCCTGCTTTAAACTGTACCGCCGGATCCCCGATCCGCTCCCTGATGGCATCTGCCGCTTTATCCATATGGGAAAAGAAATCCGCCTTCTTCGGCAGCAGGATGAAATGATCCGCCGCCAGCCGGGACATGGGCGTTTCCGGGAATGCCTCCCGCAGGATACCTGTCATTTCCAGAATCAGCTCATCTCCTGCCTTGATGCCATGCTTGGAGTTGTAGGATTTGAAATTGGTCAGATTCACATAAAGAGGCACCCGCTGCCCCAGCAGTCCCTTCCTGACGTCCTCCCGCACCAGTTCTTCCGATACCCGGTAAAAGGAAATCCGATCCAGGAGTCCGCTCTCCCCATGCTGCATCAGGCCGACAGCTCCGGCCACCAGACTCACCACCCATACGGGACCGAAGACCGCATCCTCCCGAAGGGCCGCTATGCCCTCCGCTCCGCAGATACTGCCGTCATAGCAGCGCATGCGGAATTCCAGGCTTCCGCTCTCTCCCCGCCGGATCCACTGCCGGGAAATCCGTTGCAGGGACAAATCATCCTCCTTCACCGCCATATTTCTAAAAAAACGTCCTGTGAGTCCGCAGAACTCCTTCTCCGAATTACAGCGGTACATACGAATAAGCTCCTGATTCACCGCGAGGACTTTTTCCTCTTTATCTGCCGAAACCAGGCATACGCCGCCTGGAAATTCGTCCAGATAATCACTGAAGCCACGAGCTTCCTTCATCACTTCATCCCCTTTTTTCCAGGCAGCTGCCTGCCCTGCAGGCTTCTATGCAGGCGCAGTTCAG
>NZ_JBJEXP010000110.1:20116-22156 GCF_051885895.1 Dialister sp.
CTTCATCTCCCCGCTATTATTTCTCACTGGCCATGGATTATATTTTCTGCCGGGCCTGTCTCTTGGCCTTATCATACATAAAGATATAGAAAAGCTCTCCGTAGAAAGGATTTTCACTCTTCCGTCCCATGTCTTCCACCGTAATGACATGGCCCTTCTTGGTGACAATGCGGAAGGAAATGAAATCCGTGCTGTCCGTATTGTCTTTTTCCGCCAGCTGGCGCTGGAATTCCGCCTGCATGGCCTCTTTCTCTCCGGGATACAGCACAGTATAGAAAGTACCGCCGGTGTACTGCATGAAATCTTCAAAGTCATCGCATTCCAGAAGGTCAATCATGGCTTTGTTGGCAAAAAGAATTTCCTGGTCTTTAGTGGCCTTGCACACCAGCATACCACCGGGCATGCTGGCAGCTATATCGGAAAGGTTAAAGCCAAACTGTGCCCGATGGTGAACTTCCCCAATGGAATCATCGAATTTTCTCCACCCGGCTTTCCCGTTCAGCTTGGCGCCGTAAAGAGCAAAATCTGCCCGAATACACAGTTTCCCGTAGGAATTTCCCTGCTGAGGATATTCCGCACAGCCCAGGGAGGAATAGAAGGGCACTTCCTTCCCGTCCACTTCAATAATATGAGGCTCTCTAGTGAAGTGATCCATCTTCAGAATCACGTCTCCCATATTGTGATACGGATGGTAGAGAACAAATTCATCGCCCCCGTTACGGGTAATCAGCGTTTCCCTGCCGAAGGTCTGCCTCATGTCTTCCGTAAGCTGTTTCAAGGCATCATCGCCGGCACGATGGCCGTACACATCATTAATCAGCTTGAAGTTATCAATATCCAGCGCTATGACCATGGCCTTCTGATAGGGATTGTCAGCCATATAGCGGGACACCGCTTCATCCCCGCCTTTTCGATTGTACACGCCGGTCAGGCTGTCCGTGGCTCCTATGACCTTAAGAGTCCTGTTCTTTCTCCAGAGGAAGGATACAAAAAACGTCGCCATAATCCCGGAGAGGGTAGCCAGAATCAGAGTCTGCAGGTTAAACCAGCCCCGCAGGGGACGAAGGGAAAGAGTCCAGCGGCTGCCGCCGATAATGGCTGAAGCATAAGGATCGTTTTCCCGCACCGTCCCCTGCTGGAGTATAACTGTTTTCTCTCCATCCTCTTCCCGGAAAAGACTGAACTGATCCGGCCTGCCTTCTATGGGTATGATATTTGATTTTTTAAAAACATATTCCTGATCAGCTGCCACAAGCACATAACCCCAGAAGGAATCTTTGTCCGATTCCAAGTAAACAGGATGAAGCACTGTCAGCGCCATGTTCCCGTTTTTCATGGGTATGGAATCAGAGAGCACGCTCTTCTTCGTTTCCCTGGCTTTCCGGGCTGCCTCCTTAAGCGGCCCCTCCAGAAGCGAAGTCCCGCTTTCTATGCCTTCCACATTGCTGAAAGCCGCTTCCTGTCCTCCGGCAGGAAGCACATCAATGGCCTGGACGGAAGGATTGATCTCCATATAGCGGGCAGGGCCCTGCAGATCGGCAATATTTCCATTTTTTCTCCTGATCGTTCCTTCCAACACATCTGCAATGGTTTCATACTGATGGACATAATCCCCCACATTATTAATCCGACTGACCGCCTCCCGGCTGAACAGCTCATAGCCCTTCCGATCGTCATTCTGGTACAGGATAAAATCCACAAGCAACGTCAAAAAAAGGCCGCAGATAATAACCGGAATGCTCAGGTACCTTGTGATTTTATTCCCTGTATGCATCACCATAACTGCGTCCTTCTTTCTTCAATTTGTATCTCTTTACAACAATCCCCATTATACACGCTTCATTCCCTGAGGTAAATAAAAATATGTATATAGGGGATAAATTAATTCTGTTTTTCAATTTTGTACTTATGCCCGGATCCCCTGCTGCCCTTTCTGCCTGCCGCCTTCATTCGAGGAAGAATCTCCCAAAGCCCTGAAATTCCACGCATAGCGTAGATCAGTCACTGCCGGTAAATAACAGCTGACGAAAAAAATGAAGT
>NZ_JBJEXP010000111.1:0-21931 GCF_051885895.1 Dialister sp.
GCCAGAAGAGCCATCCTTTCATTTCCTTCCCGGTTGGGATGGATGCCGTCGGTATACCACTTCTCCTCCGGTGGAAAGGCTCTGGTAAAATCCAGGAGAGGTATATCATATTCCCCGGCCAGGGAACGGAGAAACTTCTGGTAGTCCAGTAAATCCCTTTTGTTTCTTTTAAAGGATCCCACCTCCTGCCATCCCGTATCCACGCTCATTTCCGTAAAAAGAGGAGGAATGCCAAGAGTAAGAGGAATCCTCTCCGCCAGTTTTCCCAGCGCCTCTTCCACTCTCTTCTCCAGCACCGTGAGCCGTATGCCGAAGAGAATATCATTGGTTCCTCCCATGAAGAAATATCCTTCTCCCCTTCTCACCCTTCCGGATGCAGCTGAAAGATTGTCCAGAATATCTTCGGTAAGACTGCCGCACACACCATGATTGTAAAAGGATATCCCTTTCATTCTCTTATCCAGAAGGGCTACCCATCCCTGCCCCGGCAGGACACCATAGCCCTCCGTCAGACTGTCGCCAAAGCAGTGGATCATAGAAATGTTCTGATTCCATAATGCGCTCATGGTTATCACCTCACCCTGATTGTAGCATAAGAAACGGCATGCAGAAAAGATGGCCAGCCTTACGGGCCCTTTCGCAGCTTTCCTCTGCCAGGTGCAACAATTTTATACAAAACAAAAAAGTCTCCCGAAGGAGACTTTTTTGATCAGCCCTTATTCATCAATGGTGACCGGTTTCTTGGGTCTCTTGAACCCGTGAATTCGTTCAATCACAATGAAGAGCATAGGTACAATGAAAATCTGGAAGAAGGTAGCTGACAGCACACCGAACACTACGGCAATACCCATTTCGGAACGGGAATTGGAACCGGCGCCGGTGGACAGAGCCAGCGGTACGTTGCCCAGAATAAATGCCAGAGAGGTCATAAGAATCGGGCGGAGACGAATCTTCGATGCTTCGATGGATGCTTTGACCACTTCCATACCGCTGTCTACACGGACCTTCGCATATTCAACGATAAGGATGGCGTTCTTCGCCGCCAGACCGATAATGGTGAGAAGACCGATCTGGAAGTAAATGTCGTTATACACATTGAACACGAATGCGCCAAGGCAGGCACCGAAGAAGCCTGTCGGAATCCCGAGGATGACAGAGAACGGAACTTTCCAGCTTTCGTAAAGAGCTGCCAGAGACAGGAATACGAAGAGCATACCTAAAGCCAGAGCATATACAGTCTTGCCGCCGGCTTCACGTTCCTGGGCGGAAGATTCAGCGAAGGCGTAGCCATAGCCGTTCGGCAGGGTTTCCTTTGCTACTTCTTCCAGCGCATCCAGTGCCTGGCCGGAAGAATAACCGGCTGCCTGGTTGCCGCCGATCTTAACGGCCGGGAAGTTGTTGTAACGGGTAATAACGGATACGGCATTGGATTTCTTAGGTGTAATGAAGTTGGAAATCGGCACCATATTACCGCTGCTGTCCTTCACCATGAGGAACTTGTTGTCGTTAGGACTCATACGGTACTGGGTATCCGCCTGAGCGATAACTTTGAAGTTACGTCCGTAAATGGTGAAATCGTTGATCTGTACAGAGCCGTAGAATGCCTGGAGGGCGGTGAAGATATCGCCTACATTCACGCCGCTCTTGGCAGCCTTATCTCTGTCTACATCATAATTATAGGATGGAGTATCCATACGGAAGGTGGTGTAGGCCATCTGAATTTCCGGACGCTGGTTGGCAGCGGCCAGGAACTGGTTGACTACATTCTGCATGCCTTCGTTGGTATCACCGTTCTTGTTCTGAATGTACATGGTGAAACCGCCGGAGTTGCCGAGGCCAGGAATAGGCGGCGGGTTCAGAGCCATCAGGGTTACCCCCGGATGGGTAGCATTGAAGGCAAAGGCTTTGGCCATTACCGCATCCAGCTGCATATCCTTGGATTTACGTTCATCCCATGGTTTCAGCTTGATAAAGGACAGGCCTGCATTTGGCTTCTGGCCGCCGGAAAGAATATCCATACCTACTACGCCCTGGGTCACGGCAACTGCCGGATCCTCGCCCATGTATTTCAGAAATTCCGTTACATACTGGGCTGTACGAACGTTGACGGAACCTTCCGGAAGCTGAATAGCATTCAGGAAGAAGCCGTTATCTTCCTGCGGAATAAATGCAGTCGGCAGTTTCACGAACATGAATGTAGCTGCAACAAAGAGGACAAAGAGAACACCCAAAGGGAGATAAATCGCATGAGCCAGTCTCTGGAGCACAGCCCCATAAATTTCAACCATGTGGTCAAAGCCGTCATTGAAGCGGTCCCACATACGGTCAATGCGTCCCTTATCCGCTTTCTTCTTATTCGGCTTCAGCAGACCTGCGCAGAGAGCCGGGGTCAGGGAAAGAGCGGTAAATGCGGAGAGGAGCACAGATACGGCAATGGTCAGGGCGAACTGTTTATACAGAATACCCATAATGCCGCCCAGGAATGCAACCGGTACGAAAACGGCTGCCAGTACTACGGCTACGCCGATTACCGGGCTCTGCACCTTCTGCATGGCTGCTACAGTGGCTTCCTTAGGCTGCAGGTTGTTGTAGCGCATTTCGTATTCCACTGCTTCGATAACGACGATGGCATCATCGACTACCAGCCCGATGGCCAGAACCATGGCGAACAGGGTCAGCGTATTAATGGTAAAGCCCAGCACTTCGAAGGAAGCGAAGGTACCAAGCAGAGATACCGGAACCGCAATCATAGGAATCAGTGTGGATCTCCAGTTCTGGAGGAACACATACACAATGATGGCTACAATGAGGAGGGCTTCGAAGAATGTTTCAATAACTTCCTTGATAGAAGCAAAGATGAAGTCGGTGTTATCCATGTTGATAACATACTTCATATCGTCAGGGAACGATTTCGCATCTTCCGCCAGTTTTGCCTTGATGGCGCCAATGGTTTCCACGGCGTTGGCATCATCGGTAAGGGAGAAGGCTACGGCAGAGGTTTCGTAGTTGCCGGCTCTGGAAATGAAGTCATAGTTCTTGGCATCCAGTTCCGTGCGGGCTACATCCTTCAGATGAAGAAGGCTGCCGTCGCTGTTGGTACGAAGTACGATATTGCCGAATTCTTCTGCGGTAACCAGACGGCCCTTTGCAGTAACTACATACTGGAAAGGCTGATCTTTGGTAACCGGAGCAGAGCCGATGTTGCCGGCGGCAATCTGCTGGTTCTGACTGGTAACTGCGGAAATGACTTCAGCAGCAGTGATATTGTTCTGCGACATCTTGGTGGGATCCATCCAGATACGCATAGCGAAGTCAGAACCGAATTCCTGTACAGTACCTACACCTTTGATGGACTTTAATTCATCCAGGTAGTTCATGCTGAAATAGTTTTTCAGGAAGTTCTTATCATAGGTACCGTTTGGAGAATAGAAGCTCACAACCAGGGCCATATCACCGGAAGATTTTCTGGTAGTTACACCGATATTACGTACTGTATCCGGAAGACCGGCATCAGAAGCGGTTACACCGTTCTGTACACGTACAGTAGCCATATCGGAATCGGTGCCCATAAGGAACTGCACGTTCAATGAATAAGCACCATTGGAGTTACTGTTGGAAGACATGTTATCAAAGCCTTCCACACCTACCACGTTCTTTTCAATGACTTCCGCCACCGTCTGCGCCACGACTTCCGCATCAGCGCCGGAATAGGTAGCTCTTACGGAAACCTGAGGCGGCGTGATTCGCGGATAGCGGTCAATCGGCAGGGTGAATATGGCAAGGAACCCTGCAATAGAAACCACCAGCGCCACAACGATAGCGAAGATAGGACGCCTAATAAAGAAATTAGCCATAGGTCCTCCTTACTGCTTGTCGGCAGTGCCGCTCTGACCTTTGACAGATTCCGCTGCATCCTGTTCCAGTTTGTCTTTCGTGGTTTCTTCAGGATCTACAGCCTGTCCTACCTGGACCTTACTCTGTCCATCCACTACGATGACATCGTTTTCGTCCAGTCCGCTTTCGATGATGGTGTAAATGCCATAAGAGCCGCCCACCTTGACTGCTTTCTGGGTAATCTTGCCATCCACCACCACATCTACAATATCCTTGTTCAGGAGCTGTACCAGAGCTTTGGTCGGAATGAGAAGGGAGCCTTTAGCGATTTCATTGTCAGAAACGATAGCAGCATACATGCCGGGCACCAGGAGATTATCGGGGTTCGGGAAAGCCGCTTTCATGGACAGCTGGCCGCCGCTCATGCTGGGGTTCACCTGTACGATTTTACCGGTTTCTCCATAAATGGAGCCATCGGAGAGACGAAGCTTCAGGTTATTGCCAAGGCCTGTGGTATCCTGTCCTTCGTGGCTCTTATTCAGAGCCAGGTATTCGTTTTCAGACATATCAAACTGTACATAAATAGGATCGGATGAAGAAATGGTTACCAGAGCTGTCGTTCCGGCAGTCGCATAGGTACCGATATTGACATCATCCATGGAAAGCTTGCCGTTAAACGGTGCTGTCACAACGGTATCCGTCAGGTTGGTGGAAGCAATATCCACCTGGGCCTGGGCAGCATCCATAGCGCCTTTATACGCATCAGCGGCTGCCTTCTGGTTATCATAAACCTTCTGGGAAATGGCACCGGCAGCAATCAGCTGGTCATAGCGGGCCAGATCGGTAGCTGCATTCTCATAATTGGCGGTAGCCTGGGCAGCCTGTGCCTGGGCATTGGCAAGCTGAGAATTATAATTTCTGGTATCGAGCCGATAAAGCGGCTGTCCCTGTGTTACCTGCTGACCCCCGGTAATGTACTTTTCCATGACCGTACCGGACACTTTGGATCGGACAGGTACTTCCTGCAGCGCCATAATGGAACCGGTATATTCCCGCATAATCGGTGTATCCGATTTAAAAGGCTTGAACGTAGTAACCTTCATCGCCTGCTTTTGCCCCGCTGCCTGCTGGGAAGAACCACAGCCCCCCAGCAGCGCGCCTCCTGACAAAAGGAAACCGGCTGCCATTACAGCAGCAGCTAACTTTTTATATCTCATACATAACCCCCTTATGAATGATGGTGGAGCGGATTTTGCCAATTTAAAACTATCCTGCTCTTTTGAATTGTTCTTATAATATCAGATTATTGACTAATAGTCAATCGAAAAGAACATGTTTACCGAAGATAAGTTTTTGAAAACTGCAGGAACCCATGCATTTACCGTACTTTTTCCACCGGTACTTTCATTACTGCTTTCCGAAGGATTTCCCTTCCCTTTTTTCCCTGACAGAGCGGACGGTGCAGATCCTCCGGGAAAAATACAGCAAAACGGCCTTCCGTGAAATACACTTTTGATTCTTTTTCCCTGTGGGACGCAAAGAAATACAAATCTCTGTCTTTGTAAGATTCTACTTCCCGGGGAGAATCAAAAACCGTTTCCACGCCGATCCATTCTTCTTCTCCCTTGATCTCGTACTGAATATCAATAAACTTCTTATGCCCTTCCAGTTTCCGATTTTCTTCCGGTTCCGTAGCAGGAGACTCTACGGACATGGTACAGCCGGAAAGCTCATATTTTCCATCGGCAGCAGAGGCAAAGTCAAAATCCCGTATAGCCGTAAGGCACTGATAAATAAAAGCCGGAAGCTGTCTTTTGTATGCTTCCAGATGATGAATATCTCCGGTAATCATATTGTTTCCTCCTTCAATTTTGTTAGCCACCTTATTATACCACGAACCCTCTTTTTCAGCGCATGAAAAAACCCGCCGTCAGGCGGGTTATGGTGGGACTATCTGGGTTCGAACCGGAGACCTCTTCGATGTGAGCGAAGCGCTCTGACCAACTGAGCTATAGCCCCATGACGAAAATTATTATAACACAGGAGGAATGATTTGTTAAGGGTCTTTTAGCATTCAGATTATAGGAGTCTATAGAAAAAGCCCGGCTGGCAGCAGGCATAGTTCCTGCCGTCAGCGGCTTCCTCCATCTTCTATGGTCTTATTTTCCCTGTGCTTCCAGCACCTTTTCTGCAGCTCCCATAATGGCCAGCTGGGCAGATTCAAAGGTCAGCCCTCCCTGGAAATACATAACATAGGGCGGACGTACCGGGCCGTCTGCAGACATTTCAATGGTAGAGCCCTGTACGAAAGTACCGGCAGCCATCAGAATGGGGTCTACATAGCCGGGCATGGGTCCGGGTACGGGGGTAGCATCGGAATCAACAGGAGACCAGTTCTGAATGGCCTCGGCAAAGCGGCACATGTTTTCTTCCGAATCCAAAGTGACCGTGGTAATCAGGTCAGTTCTTAAATGGCCCGGTTCCGGACTTGTCTTGAAGCCGAGAAGCTTGAATACGGCAGAACAGAATTCAGCACTCATCATAGCCTGTCTGGTCATGTGGGGCGCCAGGAAAAGTCCTTCGAAGAACGGACGATAAGAGGCCGCATAGGAACCCATTTCTGCACCAAGTCCCGGTGCCGTCCACACATAGGAGCACAGTTCCACCAGGTCTTTTCTGCCGCAGATATAGGCCCCGGTAGGAGCCAGGCCGCCGCCTGCATTTTTAATCAGAGAACCGGCGGTAATATCAGCCCCCAGTTCAATCGGTTCTTCCTTATTGGTAAATTCGCCGTAGCAGTTGTCCACGAAACAGATGGTATCCGGATTTTTAGCCTTAACGGTTTCGATGATTTTTTTAATATCGCTGGGGAACAGAGAATCTCTCAGCATATATCCCCGAGATCTCTGGATTTCTACCAGCTTGGTGTTTTCATCCACTGCCGCAGCAATGGCATCCAGATCATAGGTATTCCCCTTCAGCGGCACTTCCTTGTAGTGAACGCCTTTTGACTTTAAATTGCCCGGTGCATTTCCGGTAATGCCGATTACGCTTTCCATCGTATCATAGGGAGCGCCTACGGCAGAAACCATGGTATCTCCCGGTTCCAGAAGAGCCAGGAGAACCGTAGCCAGGGCATGAGTGCCGGATACAAACTGCGGCCTTACCAGAGCGCTTTCTGCATGAAATACGTCACACCAGATTTCTTCCAGCTTTTCTCTGCCCGGGTCTCCGTATCCATAGCCGTTGGACGGTGCAAAATGGTAGGCAGACAGGTGATGCTTCCTGAAAGCTTCCAGTACTTTCTGGGTATTAAAAAGAGAAATTTCTTCCATTTCATGAAAAACAGGCGCACAAAGAGCGAGCGCCTCTTTCTGTACCTGTTCAAGTTTCTTGTTCATTTGTTTGTCTCAGATCCTTTGAATTGTAGATATAGCATGTTTATAAATCAGCTGGGAGCGGTTTTCGCTCACCAGAAGGACAGTGAAGCTGTCGAAGGATTTTACCTTTCCTTTAAGCTGGACTCCATTCATGAGAAATATGCTGACCGGGACATTCTCTTTCCTGGCTTCATTCAAAAATGTGTCCTGCAGATTCATTTTACCTTCCATCTTTGTTTTCTCCTCCGAAATATGAAATGACATAGGCTTTAATTTCCCTGTACCATATGTCTTCCTCTGATGGGCCGCGTTCCACCCAGTGGATATATGGCATTCGTCTATACCAGGTCAGTTGTCTTTTGGCAAAGTGCCGGGTATTTTTCTGAATCAGCGCTTCCCCTTCCTCCAGAGTCAGCTTCCCTTCCGCCACAGGAATCATTTCCTTATACCCGATTCCTTTCAGCGACTGGTTTTTTTCAGAAAGTCCGGAGGCAAGGAGCTGTCTCACTTCCTCCAGGAGTCCTGCTTCTATCATAAGATGGACTCGCTTATTTATTCTATCATATAAAACGGTCCTGTCCATAGCAATTCCTATGACGGGACCATCATAAAGAAGAGAATCGGACTTGAGCGGCTTTTTTCCCTTCTCTCCCGATTCCAGAAGCTCCAGTTTCCTGATCATACGCTGGGCATCAGGAGGGATCTGCTGTTCCCCTTTTTCCCGGAGCAGAGCTTCCAGTCCTTCTTTCCCCTTTTCCTCCCATACTTTTTCAAAATAGGGGCGGCCTTTTCCCTTGGGTAAAAAGGAATATCCCTCCAGCAGGCCCTGGATATAAAGGCCTGTGCCGCCGCAGAGAATAGGGATGCGGCCAGCCTCATTCTCCTGATGGATAATTTTTTTTGCCTTTTCCTGGAAATCAGCAGCTGAATAGGGTTCGGATGGTTCCAGCTCATCCACCAGGTAATGACGAACACCCCGGGCTTCTTTTTCTGTCACCTTGGCTGTACCGATATCCATATGGCGGTAAATCTGGAAAGCATCTCCTGAAATAACGGAAGATCCCAGTTCTCTGGCCAGATAAACAGCCAGATCCGTCTTCCCTGAGGCCGTCGGACCAAGGATGGTAATAAGCCGGTCCTTCTTCATACATCAATCACCCCGTATGCTGTGGACTGTCCCTTATGATAATGCAGGGAGGTAAACAGACTGCCTGCAAACAAGGGAGAAAAAGGTCTTTCTTTAACTATAATTCTTTTACGGGCGATATGCAAAGCTAAATGAAGGATTTCCTCATCCAGCCTGTCATAGGAAGCTGCTTTACGAAAGCCTTCTATGCGATTCTCACTGCGTTTCACCGGAGCGCGGAACATGGTATCGAAATAGATAACATCATAGCTTTTAGGCTCCGCTTTTTGAAGGAAGAGGTGAAAATCTTCGTGCAGTAGACGGATCCGCCGCAGCGCCTCAGTCAAAGTTTCATCTTTGTCCTGAAAGGAAGAAAGCCCTGCCCTGCCTACTTCATAAAGAGCAGTGCTCTTTTCCAGAGAGGTGACACGTCCCCTGTCCTTCAGAAACCAGCTCATTACCGCCGAATCCCCTCCCTGCCCAAAAGTGGCATCCAGCACGGAAAGGTTACCCCGGGAAGGAAGAAGGCGGCACAGTCTGTCCTGATTTCCTCTTCTCATCTGTTCCGTCCGAAGTACCGAAGTGCCCAGATGGAAATGATACTCTTCCCCGCCGGTCCAGAAATAGGGAAGTGTTTTCCCATAAATAAGAAATCCTTCCATATGGAAATGCAAAGCCATCTCTTCCAGTGTTCCTTCCCTGGCAGTATAGGGAATCTGAAGACTTTCCGCCCGCTCTTCCGCCATTTCTCTGACAGCCCGGCTGTAGTTCCGAATGGTTGTGGCTGCGATGTTCATGGTCTTTTAAAGAGCCTTCCCAGTTCCTCCGGCGTAAACTTTACAATGGTAGGTCTTCCATGGGGACATACAAAGGGCCGGGTGGTATGAAAAAGATCGGAAATCAATTCTTTCATCTGCCGGATATTTAAAGGATCTCCCCGTTTAATGGCGCCCCGGCAGGCTGCATAAGCCATCATGCGGTGGCGCAGGGTTTCAGGAGAAGGCATATCTTTTTCATGGTAAGCTTTCACCAGTTCTGCCACTACCCGTTCCATTTCCGTAGAGGAAAGATCCTCCGGCGCCCCGGTAATCCGGATCACATCGGGCCCTGCCTGTTCAAAGGTAATGCCCAGTTTCATGATGTCCTCTTTCTTCTCCTCCATCAGTGCCAGGTCTTCGCTGTCTACATGGATAAGATAAGGAATAAGAATCTCCTGTACGGGAATGCCTTCAGCCCGCTGCGCCATATGGTCATAGCGCACCCTTTCATGGGCTGCATGCTGATCTATGATAAGAAGATCTTTTCCATGCTGGCAGAGAATAAAACAGTCCGATACCTGTCCTAAGGGAATGACCGGGATTTCTTCCTTCTGCTCTTCAAAAAGAGGTTCTGCCTCTTTTACCCGATCCGGTTCTTCCTTCCTGTATTCTTCAAAGACAGACTTATCGGAAAATAAATTCCTGCTGCCCTCAGAAGGCGTATAGGGAGCCGTCCTTTTTTCCGCAGGCCTTTCTGTTCTCGAAGAAGATGGTGCTGCCCGGTAATAAGAAGGTGCCGGTTCTCCCCAGGATACTCCGGTTTTTGGTCTTTCGGAGAGACCGATATCCGGAACTCCCGAAGGTTTTTCTTCCACAGTCACCGAGCCGGGCTTAAAGTCCTTCCGATCAAGGATTTCATGTCCCGGATCGCGAATCATTTCCCTGGCAATAGTATCAGCAGTGGACTGGGAAGTCAGCGTTCCCAGCACTCCGTGGTATACCAGACGGAACACAGACTGCTCATCGGAGAATTTAATCTCCCTCTTCTGCGGATGTACATTGACATCAATACTTTCCGGCGGCACACGGAAAGACAGTACCATCAAAGGATAGCCGTTCTTGGGAAGCAGGGAATGATATGCATTGTCTACTGCTTTGGAAACGACTGCACTTTCCACTACTCTGCGGTTAATGATAATCGTCTGGTACTGGCGGCTGCTTTTCAAAAGGGAAGGTTTGGAAATCAGTCCTTCCAGAGAAATATTTTCACCATCCTCTGCTACAGGCAGCATTTCCCCTGCAGTCTTTGTACCATAAAGGGCGGAAATAACATCCATGAGGCGGCCGTTCCCCGGTGTTTCAATCACTGTTCTTCCGTTGTTGATAAGACGGAAGGAAATATCCGGGTTCGCCAGAGAAAGCTTGCCCACCATGCTGTTGATGCGGGAAGACTCCGTACGCTCGGATTTAAGAAACTTTTTTCTGGCCGGTACATTATAGAAAAGATCCCGTACTTCCACAGTTGTACCCGCCGGTGCTCCTGCCGGTCTGACTTCGGTAATTTCGCCGCCGGTCATATCAAGCACCGTGCCTTCTTCATCTTCGCTTCTTCTGGTGGTAATCGAAGTCCTGGAAACCGAGGCAATGCTGGGAAGCGCTTCTCCGCGGAACCCCAGAGAGGCAATATGATAAATATTATCTACACTGGAAATTTTGCTGGTGGCATGGCGGATGACAGAAAGCTTGGCATCTTCTTCTGACATTCCGCATCCATTATCTGTCACGCGGATATAAGTCATTCCGCCGTCGGCAATTTCAATTTCAATATCACTGGCTCCGGCATCCACTGCATTTTCCACCAGTTCCTTGACCGCATTCACCGGCCGCTCTACTACTTCTCCCGCGGCGATCTGGTTTGCGGTAACTTCATCCAATATGTGGATCACTGCCATTATCTTCCCTCCTTCGCTTCCTTGCTTAACCGGAACAGAATCTCCATAGCCTCAATAGGAGTCTTGCTCATCACATCCAGATTGGCCAGTTCATCAATAATCGGTGAGGTAAAGAGGTCCATTCCCATCGGTTCTTCCTTCTTCTCTGCCGGGGAAGGCGCCATGCCGGAAGCACCGTCTTTCTCTTCCAGCCCGTGAAGGATATCATCTGCCCGCTTCAGCACCGACTCCGGCAGGCCTGCCAGACGGGCCACATGAATACCGTAGCTCCTGTCTGCACATCCGGGGACAATACGGCGCAGGAAAGTAATTTCCTTTCCCCGCTCCTTGACTGAAACGGTGTAATTTTTAATGCGGCTGCTGTTGTCAGCCATGTCGGACAGCTCATGATAATGCGTGGCAAAGAGAGTAAACCCGTGAATCTTTTCATCAATATATTCCACCACAGCCCTGGCAATGCTCATGCCGTCATAGGTGCTGGTGCCACGTCCGATTTCATCCAGAAGAATCAGACTGTTTCTGGTGGCATTTCGCAGGATATGGGATACCTCCTGCATTTCCACCATAAAGGTACTCTGCCCTGTAGAAATATCATCAGTGGCACCTACTCGAGTAAAGATGCGGTCCACCGGGGAAAAAGAGGCACTTCTGGCAGGGATAAAAGAACCGGTCTGCGCCATAATGGTCAGTACTGCCACCTGTCGCATATAGGTAGATTTACCTGCCATGTTGGGGCCGGTAATCACCAGAATTTCCTGGTCATGATGGTTGAGCTCCGTATCATTCGGTACAAACATTTCCCTCTTCAGGGCATGCTCTACCATGGGATGACGGCCGTCCTTAATTGAAATACGCCCTTCCCGGCTGTTTGTGATCTGCGGTCGAATATATCTGTCCTTCAAGGCAGCCCGGGCAAGGCTGGCCAGGGAGTCCAGTTCCGCCAACGCTCTGGCTGTCTTCTGCATGTCGGGAATTTCAGGACGAATTTCTGCCTTCACCGCCTGGTAAATTTTGAGCTCCAGTTCTTCCGTCTTTTCCTTGGCTGTCAGCGCTTTCGCCTCAAACTCCTTAAGTTCCGGTGTAATGTACCGCTCCGCATTGACCAGTGTCTGCTTGCGCATGTAATACGGCGGAATCGGAATCTTATTGGCATTGGAAATTTCAAAATAATAGCCGAACACATTGTTGAATCCGATTTTGAGCTTAATGCCGGTCTTTTCCTTTTCCCGTTCTTCCAGATCGGCAATATACTGCTGGCTGTTTTCCGACAGAGATCGAACCTCATCCAGTTCTGCTGAAAATCCTTCACGGATATATTTTCCGTCGCGCACATTGCCTGTCCCGTTTTCATTCATGGCCCGGTTCAGAAGGTCAAATACTGGCCCGTGGACACCGATCTGGGCATTCAGCTTTTTCAGAATCACCGATCCCGCCCCTGAAAGAAGATTCTTAATCTGTGGAATCATCTGAAGACTGGCCTTCAGGGCAAGCAGATCTTTAGGAGACGTGGAATTCGCCTCAATGCGGCTTAATATTCTTTCGAAATCAAATACCTTGGACAGCATATCTTCCAGATTGGTGAGTTCTGTCATATGGCCGGTGAGTTCTTCAATGCCATCCTGCCGAAGAATAATCCTGTTTACATCGGTCAAAGGTCTTTCCAGCCACCGCTTCAGAAGACGCGCGCCCATGGCGGTATGAGTATAGTCGAGAAGCTCCAGAAGCGTTCCCTTCCTGCCGCCGTCCCGCATATTCCGGGTGATTTCCAGATTTCTCAGGCACTCTTCCGAAAGAGTCAGGGTGTGATCCTCACGAATGGGCAGAATGGAATGAAAAACGGATACATCGGATTTCATAACTTCCCTGATATAGGCGGAAAGCCTGCGGAAGACCTGCTTCACGTTCTCATTTTCTATGGATGAAGCTGCTTCCGGAAGATCGCCTTCTTCTTCCCCCTCGGCCCTGGATATCAGGCAGGCACCAAGACGGGCCGCCGCAAATCCGGTGAGTTTTCCGTAAAAATCATCAGATACACTGCATACCGCTTCTGCCGGTGAATAGACAGAAAGCATATCAAAGAAATCGTCCTTTTCTTTCTTCTTATCCCATACGCCCCACCAGCATTCACCGGTAGACACATCGGCCAGCACCGCATCGATTTCCCTGTCTGCTTCCATAATATAAATCAGGTAATTGTTGGACTTATCCGCTATGGAATTTTCAAAAAGGATTGTTCCCGGCGTAATGACACGGATCACATCCCTTTTCACCAGGCCCTTGGCTTTTTTAGGATCTTCCAGCTGTTCGCAGATAGCCACTTTATAGCCCTTCTGAATCAGGCGGTAGATATAAATTTCAGCTGCATGGTAGGGAACGCCGCACATGGGTACCCGTCCCTCAGGCCCTGCATTTTTCCCGGTCAGTGTCAGTTCCAGTTCATGGGACGCCGTCACCGCATCATCATAAAACAGTTCGTAAAAATCGCCCAGTCTATAAAAAAGAAGGCAGTCCCTGTACTCATCCTTTACCTTTTTATACTGTTCCATCAAAGGCGTTTTCGCCATGTCATCACCCCACTTCAGTTTCTTGATTGCTGATTCTGCCTTTTCAGCAGAGCTCGCCCTTCAGTACCCATGTCTGGGCTGTATCTACTTTGGCCATGCGGGTATCCCCCACCTGTATCCCTTCTTCATAGGGGAAGAGAATCATTTTATTGGAAGAGGTACGTCCGTACCAGTGATGAGGATCCTGCTTTGATGGACCCTCAATAATGATTTCATAGGTTTTTCCTTCCATCTTCCGGTTCAGTTCCAGAGAAATCGGGTTTTCCGTATCCATCAGTTCCTGCAGGCGGCGATGCTTTGTTTCATCGTCAATCTGGTTTTCCATCCGTGATGCCGGCGTACCGGTCCTTGGAGAATAAATAAAGGTATAGGCAGAATCAAAACGCACTTCTTCCAGAAGCTTCAGCGTTTCCCTATGCATTTCTTCCGTTTCTCCCGGGAATCCGGTAATGAGGTCGGTAGTCAGTGCAATATCGGGCATCTTCATCCGAACATAATTGACAAGTTCTTTGAAATGTTCAATGGTATAGCCTCGATTCATCTGTTTCAGCATTTCATTGGATCCATGCTGCACAGGAAGATGCATATGGCGCACCACCTTGGGCGAAGCCGCCATGGCATCCACCATATCAAAGGTCATATCCCGGGGATGAGATGTCATGTAACGTACCCGTTCAATACCGTCAATCTGATCAATGGCACGGATGAGGTCGGCAAAATTGGTTCCGTTTCTGAAATCAAGGCCATAGGAATTTACATTCTGTCCCAAAAGTGTGATTTCCTTGTATCCCTCTTCCGCCAGTCCTCTGATTTCATGGCAGATATCCTCGATGGTGCGGCTGATTTCCCTGCCTCTTACGTAGGGAACAATGCAGTAGGTGCAGAACTTGTTGCATCCCTGCATAATGGGAATCCAGGCAAAGATTTTTGACTTGCGCACGGAACGAAGCTCACTGTAATCCTTTACACTGTGAGGATTCCGCTCCGTCTTTACCACATGGCCGCCTCTGGCGTTTTCTCTGGAAATAATATCCTTCAGATCATGGATATGGTAAGGCCCGATGACAAAATCAATAATAGGCATGCGCTCAATGAGCTTTCCCTTGTTCTCCTGTGCCATACAGCCGGCAATGCCCAGAAGCAGGCGGGGATTCTTGTCCTTCAGCTTTTTGATTTCCCCGATTTTGCCGTATACTTTTTCTTCCGCATTCTGACGGACCGCACAGGTATTCATGATAATAATATCTGCGTTCTCCATCTTCTCCGCCGGCTTATATCCCAAATCCTCCAGCTGTCCGTTGATTCGTTCTGTGTCATTTTCATTCATTTGACAGCCGTACGTAACAGTATAATAAAACTTTTCTTCTGTGAGCCGCTTTGTTTCCACGACTTTCCTCCTGTATCCAATGCATATATAGAATCGTTATCATATTATTATATCATATCCCCGTATGGGAAATTTGTTTTCAAAAAAGCCACCCGGAACGTCCGGATGGCTTTTGACTGTCTTCAACGACTCATCGATCCAGTTTTTTGAAAAGGCTGGCCATTTCCAGAGCATCCATGGCACATTCAAATCCTTTATTGCCGGATTTAAGTCCTGCACGGTTAATGGCCTGTTCAATGGTGTCAGTAGTGAGTACACCGTAAAGTACAGGCACTCCACTGGAAAGAGATGCCATAGCCACGCCTTTGGTGACTTCCGTAGCCACATGTTCATAGTGATCCGTTTCTCCACGGATTACAGCTCCCAGACAGATGACCGCATCATACTTACCGCTTTCAGCCATCTTCTTGGCAGCCAGAGGAATTTCAAAAGCCCCCGGCACCCAGGCCAGATCCACCTTGTCCATATCCACGCCATGCCGGGAAAGTCCATCAACCGCTCCATCAATAAGCTTGGAAACGATGACTTCATTAAAACGGGAAGCCACAATGCCTACACGAATCTGGTTTTCATTAAAAAGTCCGGAAATAATATTCATTTTGTTCTCCTTTTTGTATTGTAGTATTGTATAAACTCTGATTTTCTATTTTTTCTCTATAGATGCCGTAACCCAGTTATGCCTTCGGCTCTTCAATTTCCTTATCCAGCTTCAGCATATGTCCCATCTTTTCCTGTTTGGTCTTCAGATAGAATTCATCCTCCCTGGTAGGCGCCATTTCGATGGGTACCCGCTCAGCAATAGTGATACCGTATTCTTTGACATCGTCCAGCTTTTGGGGATTATTGGTGAGCAGTTTGATGGTGACTGCGCCCAGATCCTTTAAAATCTGGGCGCCGGTCATATATTCACGAAGATCCGCAGCGAACCCAAGTTTCAGATTGGCTTCCACTGTATCATATCCCTGATCCTGAAGAGCATAGGCTTTGATTTTATTGATCAGGCCGATGCCCCGTCCTTCCTGACGCAGATATACAAGAACTCCCCGTCCTTCTTTTGCAATCTGCCTCAATGCACTGGAAAGCTGCTGGCCGCAGTCACAGCGGAGGGATCCGAAGCAGTCACCGGTAAGGCATTCGGAATGGATACGGCAGAGTACCGGTCTGCCATCGGAAACATCACCCAAAGTTAAAGCCACATGATGTTCTCCATTCATTAAATTGACAAAACCATAAATTTCAAAATTGCCGTACTTGGTAGGAAGATGAGCCTGTGCTACTCTTTCAACCAGTTTTTCATGCTTCTTCCTGTACTCAATCAGTTCCTGAATACTTCCGATTTTCATGCCTTTTTCTCTGGCCAGTTTGAAAAGGTCATCCCTTCTGGCCATGGTGCCGTCAGGATTCATAATTTCGCAGCAGAGACCTGCCGGTTTCAGACCTGCCAGACGGGCCAGATCCACGGTTGCTTCTGTATGTCCCTGTCTTTCCAGGACTCCCCACTTCTTTGCTTTCAGCGGAAACAGATGCCCCGGTCTTCTGAAATCCTCCGGTTTTGCGCCGTCTTTGACCGCCTCCAGCGCTGTCATGGAGCGAGCTGCGGCAGATACGCCGGTACCGGAATCTTTATAATCGATTGACTCCAGAAATGCAGTATGATGATTGTCTGTATTATGCCGGATCATCGGTCCCAGATACAGTGCATCTGCTATTTCTTCCGACATGGGCATGCAGATAACCCCTTTGGCTTCTGATGCCATACGGTTTACATTTTCCGGTGTAGCAAATTCAGCAGCGCAGATGTAATCCCCTTCATTTTCACGGGATTCCGGATCCTGCATGATCACGATATGCCCTTTTTTGATTTCTTCTATAATTTCTTCAATACTGTCAAATTTATACTCCATAATGTCCTCCATGCCCCAAAGATTCCAGCATACTCATGGTGAGGCCTTCTTTCGGGCCTTCATTCAGGAGCTGCTCTACATATTTTCCAAGATAATCACATTCAATATTCACTACATCTCCCGCATGCTTCATCAGGAGTGCCGTCTCGCTTCCCGTATGAGGAATGAGCGCAATGGAAAAAGTGCTTTCCGTCCTTTCTGCAACGGTGAGGCTGATGCCGTCTACTGCTACTGATCCCTTTTCTATGATATAACGCATCCATTTTCTTTCCGGAGAAATTGTAATATTCACTGCATTATCTTCTTTTTCCATAGAAAGAATACGGCCGGTGCCATCCACATGGCCCATCATAATATGCCCTCCCAGCCGATCGGAAAGGCGCAGTGCCCGTTCCAGATTAACCGGCGTACCGGGACGAAAAAGGGAAAAAGCAGTCCGCCTCATAGTTTCCGGTGTAACATCGGCAGCAAAGGAAGAGCTGTTCATGGCAGTCACTGTAAGGCAGGTCCCGTTTACAGCAATACTGTCACCGATTTTAGTTCCTTCCAGCACTTTTTGGCAGGAAATCACCAGCCTTTCCGACTGTCTCGCTTTGGAAATATGATGAATATGCCCGATTTCTTCTACAATGCCGGTAAACATACTATTCTCCCTTTACAGGGGAATCTTCTGCCTTCTTCTCCTGTCCTTCCTGCACTTCTTCTTCCAGACGATCAATCCGTTCATCGTAGATTTCTTTTCTGCCTTTATCTACATATGCTTCAATTACAAGATCCGGTCCGCAGGTTTCCGTAGTCATATCTTTCAGCCTGATTGTCTCTGCAATGGAAGAGGCACCCCGGCCCCCGATGAGACCCGGTGCTTCACGACCGCCGATAACCATGGGTGCTTCGTAAATGCGCACCTTATCTACGATTCCCGCCTCAAAGGCAGATGCAGCCAGGGAAGCTCCACCTTCCAGCAGAATACCATCAATCCCTTTCAATGCCAGTCCGGTCATGGCGGAAGCAAGATCCACTTTCCCCTTCTCATCACCGTCAGTCATGATAATATCCACACCCATGGCTGACAGTTCTTCTCTCTTATGTTCGTCGGAAGATGTCGTGGTCAGAACAATAACTTCCCCGGGCTCATGAAACACTTTTGCCTTCAATGGAACCGACAGATTTCCGTCTACGATAATGCGGACCGGATCATCCAGACCTTCCGTACGGGCAGTAAGAAGGGGATTATCGGCTATCACTGTGCCGGCCCCTACCATAATGCCTTTATAGCAGCCCCGGAGCACATGTACCTCTTCCCTTGCATCCTTGGAAGAAATCCACTTGGAATCCCCTGTGTAGCAGGCTGTTTTTCCATCCAGAGACATGGCCGCTTTATACAATACAAAAGGCTTATGCTCCGTCACAAATTTCAGGAATACTTCATTCAGCTTCCTGGCTTCCTTTTCCATGACGCCTACGGTAACAAAAATGCCGGCATCCCGAAGACGCCTGATTCCCTTCCCGGAGACCAGAGGATTAGGATCGACCATGGCCGTTACTACCCGGTCAATATCTTTTTCAATAATGAGATCCGCACAGGGCGGTGTCTTGCCGTAATGACTGCAGGGCTCCAGAGTCACATAAAGCGTAGCTCCTGCCGGGTCTTCCGTACAGTGCGCAAAAGCATTGACTTCCGCATGAGGGCCGCCATACTTTTCATGCCAGCCTTCCCCTATAATGCGTCCATCCTTTACAATCACAGCCCCCACCATAGGATTGGGCCTTGCATGACCCATACCGCGGACTGCCAGTTCCAGAGCCCGGGCCATAAACTTTCTGTCTTCATCAATACGCAAAAAATCCACCTTCCTTTCTTCCAGGGAGGTGGATTCCATAAAATTTCCGTCCACTCTTCTTTCATCCGGACTGTACCGTCGGCCCTGGAATTTCACCAGATCTACCTGCATGCAGGTTCGTGGGCTTTACCACCGGTGGGGATTTTCACCCCGCCCTGAAGAGATTTAAAATTCTCTATTATTATAGCAGATTGCCCATGAAAGGCAAGAGCTTCCTTATATCTGACTGATAACGGATTCGATATTCTGCACATCCTGCATATTGGCAATGCCTTCTACCGCTGCCGCCACTCCGATAAACATGAGGGCAATGAGGAAAATCATGACCAGCACGTAGGGGGTCAGAGCAATAAGGAAGGATTTCCCGGGGCGGAAACGGTAGTTCACGCCGATTGCCACTATATCCAGATAAAAAGACCAGATAAAAACCAGAAAACTGCCGATGCCGGAAAGGAAATCAGCGCCAATCACTGCCAGAAAAGTAAAAAATACAGAAAAGGCCATTGGAAGAGCAGCAGCCATAAAGCCGGCTGTAATTCCCCGGGCGGTTCCCATGCCTCCCCAGAAGCCGGATATATAGTCAATCACTGCACTGTGGATCAGAAGAGCCGCTCCCATACAGAGTACCAGAAGAATAAACTGCATAACAAGTCCCGGTCCCTGCTGGAAAAGGGATAAAGATAAAAGAAATACCACGAAAAGCCATATAAAAAAACTTTCCTTCAGCTTTTCCTCATTGGTGATGTGAAGCATGGCCTGCCGCGGTGAGGTTAACAGGGATAGAGCCAGGTCAAGAAACTGATTCATATATTCCTCCTTATTTCATTGATGGCACAGATGAATCTGCCAGAGATTCCTTAAATGAATCTACAAAGGCATCTGCAAAAACGCCGGAAAGATTCTTGGCTTCACCGGACAGGATACCGCGGAGGGACATACCGTTTCCGTAGCTCTTAACCGGAATATTGTCCGTCTGGATGCCGCCGCTGGATGCCGCATAGCTTAATGCATCATAATAATTTCCCATGGCATCAACCAGCCCGAGATCCTGTGCCTGTTTACCGGTAAGGATCCTGCCGTCAGCCAGAGCCCTTACCTTGTTTTCATCCATTTTCCGTCCATCTGCTACCGTCTGTACAAACTGGTTATAAATATCGTCTACCATGGTTTGAACCATTTCTTTTTCTTCGCCGGTCATGGGACGATACATGGAAAGAATATCCTTATGAGCTCCACTTTTAATCTTTTCATTTTTGATTCCCAGTTTATCCATCAGATCTTCTATATTGGTATAGTCCATATAAACGCCAATGCTTCCTGTAATGGTAGCAGGAGATGCAAAGATATAGTTTCCTTTGCTTGCCAGCCAGTACCCTGCAGAAGCGCACATATCTCCCATGGAGATAATAATAGGTTTGCCGCTGCTGCGGATTTTATCCATTTCTTCTGCAATTTCCTGGGTAGCCCCTGTAGAACCGCCGGGACTGTTAATACGTACCAGAATGGCTTTAGCCTGAGGATCCTTGCGGGCTGCCTTAAATTCCTTCATCAGCTGCTCACTGGTAACCCCGTTATTCCCATTCAAAATGGAATCCGCTTCAGGGCCGCCATAAATGGGGCCGTCAATGCGAATTACTGCCACGTATCCTTTGGTATTTTTTTCTGTTTCCCCCTGCATCCAAAGACCGGACGTACCTGCTGCCAATGCAGCCGCCAGAAGAAGGATCACAAATACGATTGCGTATTTTCTTTTTCTTTCTATATCCATACGTACCTCCTCGCTTTTATTCAAATTATAACATACCTGCAAACCATTCGTCCTGAAGGAACCCCAATGAGAAGGCTTTTTGACGATAAAGAAGGCCTTGAATTTATCTTTCTGTTCATGTATAATATGTCATACATGGCCGGTTAGTCAAACGGTTAAGACGCTGCGTTCTCAGCGCAGAGAGTATGGGTTCGAATCCCATACCGGTCACCATGCAAAAAGAGCACCTGTGGGTGCTCTTTTTTATTTTGATACCTCTTGTCATTCAGATAAAACGCCGGAATACTTCTGAAAGCTGATCTTTTTCAGTCTTTTTGCAATCACTGAAAAGAGCTCATTCAAATATAGAATACAGTCAGCATTTTCCTAGAAAACATACTGCACCAGCGCCATATAGCAAACGGTACCGGCAGCCATGGAAAGGAGCATCTGCCTCTTCCATAAGTGAAGTCCTGTAGTCACAGCTATGGAAATGGCTTCCGGAATACCGTGGCTGCCGGAAATAAGAGATACATCCTTCAGACAGTACACCACAAGAAGCGCAAACACAGCGGAAGGCAGCGCTTTCCCCAGATATTTCACATAAGGCGGCAGAGTACTCCCCGGTTTAAAAATAAGAAAAGGAAGGAAACGGGTAATCATGGTTCCCAGAGCGCAGAGTGCTATAGTTACTATCTGCTGCCATAAAGGCATCGTTGTCATAAAAAACCTCCTGCCTTTTCAATAGGCTTCCTGAATATAGTCAGGATGAGCAGCATGCCGGCCATGGCAGGAATAATAAAGGAATCTTTCCCGAACAGGCAGAGTGAAGCTGCGGATACGCCCAATCCTATCAATGCGGTATAATGCTTTTTTTCCTTCATCCACTGCTCCAGGAAAACAACAAGAAACATGGTCGTCATCACGAATTCGAGCCCCTGAGTATTGAAATGCACCAGGGATCCCAGTATACCTCCAAACAGGGCGCCGGAAACCCAATACAAATAATCCAGACAGGAGATCCAGAACATAAACCATCCCCTGTCTACATCGTATGGAATGGACGTTGAATAGTTCAAAGCAAAAGTTTCATCACACATCCAGAAAATCAGAAATGGCTTTTTCCATCCAGTTCCCTTATATTTTTCCAGCATAGCCAGTCCGTAAAACAAATGTCGGGCTTGAACGGTAAGAGCTACGATCAATGCCTGCCAGGGAGCAAAAGGAGATAGCAGCATCGTTACGGTAACAAATTCCAGAGAACCGCCAAAGATCGTCATGGCCATGAGCGTGGGATAGATAAAAGAAAATCCCAGGGTATACATATAAAACCCATAGGCAAAAGCAATAAACCAGAATCCTGCAAATATGGGAATCGTACAGGGAAATGCCTCATGCAGCGCTTTCCATGCAGGTGAAGATGAAGAACTCATATATA
>NZ_JBJEXP010000112.1:0-4430 GCF_051885895.1 Dialister sp.
AACGATTTTCCCATGCCTTTATATCCTACGAATTCTCTGAGGAGGGATTCGCCGGGTACGATGGAGCTGTCCAGTTCCCGGAAGGGCCTAAGGAAGGCGAGCAGGCGGCGGGCCTGGGCGTAGGCGGGGCTTTCTTTGCCTATGCTTTCCAGCAGGGGCTTGGCCAGTTTCTTGAGGACGGGGATTTCGTAGAGGAGGGCTGTGTTGAAGACGACGTTGGCCCGGTTCTGGTACTGGAATATATTTCTTTCTTCTCCCCTTCTCACGTTGTCCCACACCATGAGGGTGTGTTCCGCTCCGTTGCCCCGGAACTGGAAGTCCCGCACCAGGCGGCGCAGGAGGCGGCTGTCGGAGGTGGAGATGCGGTTATGGTCGTTGATGGTGAGCTGGGTCAAGGCGGAGAGGTAAACCCGGACGCACTGGTAGCCGGGAACGAAGTAGGTGAGCTTCGGATTCAGGGCATGGAGGCCTTCTACCAGGATGGGCTGTCCTTTTCCCAGGCGGATGGGCTTTTCGTCCCATTCCCGTTTCCCTGTGATGAAATTGAATCGGGGCAGGTGCACTTCTCTTCCTTCCAGCAGGGCGGAAACAGTGTCTTCAAAGAGAGCCAGGTCCAAGGCTTCCAGGTTTTCCCAGTTCCGGTTCCCCATTTCCGACCGGTTCCGGAAATAGTCGTCCAGAGAGAGCATGACCGGACGGACGCCGTTCACCCAGAGGTGGACGATGAGCCGTTTCATGAAGGTGGTTTTGCCCGAAGAGGAGGGGCCTGCCATGCACACCAGCCGGATGGCCGGCTTCTGGCGGCAGATGGCGTCTGCCAGTTCCGCCAGTTTCTTTTCCTGCAGGGCTTCGGCGGTGGCCACGATGTCGTAGATCCGGCCTGTATCAATGGCCCGGTTCAGTTCTTCCAGGTTGTGGCAGCCGATGAGTTCGCTCCAGTTCTGGGTTTCCAGGAAGACCCTTGCATAGAGCGGATCATCCTCCTGGGGCGTGAGCTTTGTTTCTCCCGGTCCGGGGATCTGCAGAAGGAAGCCCGGGGCGTAGGAATGGAGGGCAAAGTCGGTGATGAAGCCCATATCCGGCAGCATGGGGCCGAAGTAATAGTCGATGAGGCTGCCGCACTGGTCCACATTGAGCTCCGACACATCCAGCTGGGAGAGGAGCTCCGCGTCTTCTGTCCGCCCTTTCATGCGGAGGAAGGCGATGGCTCTGTTCTTCCCCACCACCAGCTTCGTAATTTTTCTTCTCTCCCCTGCGATGGCCTGCATTCTGGCCTGCAGCACCGCCAGTTCCTTGGCCAGGGGGGTATGGCCGTCCTTGAATTCGCAGTAAATGGATTTCCCCAGGGAATGCTTCACTTTCACATCCGCCTTGTCGCCGTAGATTTCCTTCACGCTGCATACGAGGAGCATGATGGCGGTGCGGCGCAGGGCTTCATAGGCTTCTCTGGAGGCCAGGGGAATCCAGCGCACGTTTCCGTCCTTCGTAAAGGGGGTCTGGAAATCAAGAATGTCTCCGTCGCAGTCCGCCAGCACGGCGTCGGTCCTCTTCCTGTCCCCTCTCACCATGTTCCACAGGTTCTGGGGGGAGGCGCCGTCAAAGAAATCAAAACTTCTTCCTTCACAGGTAATATGCATAAAGGTCGCTCCTTTCAGGTCGGGATGTATCAGTACATGGAAATACCGGTTTTCTCTATTTTAACACAGAATAAAAAAAGAGCCCCCGGAGAGGCTCTTTTTTATTTGTTATTTTACAACAATATTCACAATGCGCTTGGGCACTACGATGATCTTCACAATGGTCTTGCCTTCGGTAAATTTCTTTACGTCCGGAAGTTCCTTTGCTTTTTCGCCGATTTCTTCACGGCTCATGGCAACGGGGACGGTGATGGCAGCACGGACTTTGCCGTTGACCTGTACGCCCAGTTCCACTTCATCCACCACCAGGGCGGAGGTATCGCAGGCAGGCCAGGAAGCGTCGTGGACGCTCTTTTCCTTTTCGCCCAGGCCCTGCCACAGTTCTTCCGTAATGTGCGGAACGAAGGGAGCCAGCAGGATGAGGAGGTTTCTCAGCAGTTCGCGGGACAGACCTTCTTCCACGGTCTTGTGGCTTTCTGCAAAGCGGTACATTTCATTCACCAGTTCCATGATGGAGGAAATGGCGGTATTGAAGGCAAATTTCCCGTCCAGATCTTCCGTTACCTTCTGGATGGTCTGGTGCAGTCTTCTGCGGAGTGCAAATTCATCTTCCGAGAGCTTGCCCTTGTTTTCCTTGGGCAGATCCTGGTAACGGCCTACAATGGCCCATACTCTCTTCAGGAAGCGGTAGGATCCTTCTACGCCCTGGTCGGACCATTCCAGATCCTTTTCCGGAGGAGCGGCGAAGAGGATGAAGAGGCGGGCTGTATCAGCGCCGTACTTCCCTACGATTTCTTCCGGGGAAACCACGTTGCCTACGGACTTGCTCATCTTGCCGCCGTCCTTCAGCACCATGCCCTGGCAGAGAAGGTTGGTAAAGGGTTCCGGATACTTCACCAGGCCTTCGTCCTGCAGCACCTTCATGAAGAAACGGGAATAGAGCAGATGAAGGATGGCGTGTTCGATACCGCCGATGTACTGGTCTACAGGGAGCCAGTAGTTGGCCTTGTCCTTGTCAAAGGGTTCCTTTTCGTTGTGCGGATCGCAGTAGCGGATATAGTACCAGGAAGAATCAATAAAGGTATCCATGGTGTCCGTTTCTCTGGTGGCATCAGCGCCGCACTGGGGGCACTTTACATGGAGGAAGGATTCACTGGTTTCCAGCGGAGAGGTAGCGCCGGCCACGAAGTTGACGTCTGTGGGGAGCATGACAGGCAGATCTTTTTCCGGTACCAGCACATTGCCGCAGTGCGGGCAGTGGATAATCGGAATGGGGCAGCCCCAGTAGCGCTGGCGGGAAATCAGCCAGTCACGGAGGCGGTAATTCACCTTGCCCTTGCCGATGCCCATGTCTTCCATCTTCTTCGTGATGGCATCCCGTGCTTCTGCGGAAGTCATGCCGTCGAATTCTCCGGAGTTGACCAGGTATCCGTCTGCATCATAGGCCTTGTCCAGGTCTTCCAGCTTCAGGTCATGGGCCTTGTTCTGGATGACCAGCTTCATGGGAAGGCCGTATTTCTTGGCAAATTCAAAGTCGCGCTGGTCGCCCTGCGGTACGGCCATGACAGCGCCGGTGCCGTATTCATAGAGGACATAGTTGGCGATCCAGATCGGCACTCTTTCCCCGGTGAGAGGATGGATGGCGTAGCTGCCGGTGAACATGCCCAGCTTCGGCGCATCTTCGGAGGTACGGACAATGTCGTTCTGGTTTCTCATTTCCGTAATGAAGGCTTCCAGCTTATCCTTTTCCGGATTGTTGGCAATGAGCTTTTCCACCAGCGGATGTTCCGGAGCCAGCACCATGTAGGTTACGCCGTAAACCGTATCCACACGGGTGGTGTATACGGGAATGGTATCGTCCATGCCTTCTACCTTGAAGGAGAACTGGGTGCCGGTGGAACGGCCGATCCAGTTTCTCTGCATGGTCTTAACTCTTTCCGGCCAGCCGGGCATATGGTCCAGGTCAGCCAGGAGGCGGTCAGCATAGTCGGTAATCTTCAGGAACCACTGGGAGAGATCCTTCTTTACTACCGGGTTCTTGCATCTCCAGCAGCGGCCTTCTTCTACCTGTTCATTGGCCAGCACCGTATGGCAGGTGTTGCACCAGTTTACCTTGGCTTCCTTCTTGTAGGCCAGGCCTCTCTTGTAGAAAATTTCAAAGAGTTTCTGGGTGTGCTTGTAGTAATCCTCGCGGCAGGTCAGAACCTCTCTGTCCCAGTCATAGGACAGACCCAGTTCCTTCTGCTGGCGGGTCATATTGGCAATATTGGAATAGGTCCATTCAGCCGGCGGAGTGCCGTGCTTGATAGCCGCATTTTCGGCAGGCATGCCGAAAGCATCAAATCCCATGGGATGAATGACGTTAAAGCCCTGCATCTTCTTGAAACGGGCAACCACATCGCCGATGGAATAATTTCTTACATGGCCCATATGAAGATTGCCGGAGGGGTAAGGAAACATCTCCAGCACATAATATTTCTTCTTAGAGGGATCCGAATGGGTCTCAAATGCCTTGGTATCCTCCCAGATTTTCTGCCATTTTTTCTCAATCTGCTGAGGAACGTACTTTTCTCGCATATTTTCACCTTCCATAAAACAATGATGCTTCATCATTTTTTATATATAGTTGATACTTATTATATAGCTCATAGAGGGGAATAGTCAAATGGCACAGGCTCGGGCCGAAAAGGCCCTGCCGGCTCGGGTACAAAGGGTTCAAGAGGGTTCAGAAGGTTCAGAAGGTTCTGCCCGTCCACCAGCAGCCAGCTGCAAGCTGCCAGCTGCACAATCTCG
>NZ_JBJEXP010000113.1:0-8243 GCF_051885895.1 Dialister sp.
AAAATGACTTTATGCCGCGTTATTGCTTTCGGACTGCTGGCCTGCCTGCTTTATGGTGCTGGCGCCGGCCTGCGGGCAGATATCGGCATCCTGCTGATACCGCTTAGTCAGCACAGCGGCGTCTCCTATGAAGATGTCAGCTTCTGCATCGCCGTCATGCAGCTTGTTTTCGGTCTGATGCAGCCGGTCTTCGGCATGATTGCCGGGAGGCGTTCAAACCGCTTTGTCCTTGGTGTGGGTATCGTGATGATCGGCCTCAGCCTGGCAGGCATGATACTGGCCCGGTCTTTCGCTATGCTCCTTTTATCCCTGGGTCTCTTTTTCGGCTGCGGTGCCGGAGCGCTGGCCTTCGGACTCATTCTTACCTCGGCGGTATACTTCGTAGGAAGAAGCTATGCCATGATTATTTCGGGTATGCTCAATGCCGCCGCCGGTATGGTGGGGTTCATCCTGTCCCCGCTGCTTCAGTTTTTTATAGACCGCGGCGGCGTGGTGTGGGCATTGATGTTCCTGATTGTGCCCGTTATCCTGCTCATCCCTGCTTCTCTCATTGTCACCTCACGGGACCCGAAGCAGCGGGATATCCAGGCAGGGAAGGAAGAAAAGGAATTATCCCGGGCATCGCTGGGAAAAGTTTTCCATCATCGCATATTCCTGCTTCTTCTAGGAGGCTTTTCAACCTGCGGTTTCCATATGGTTATCATTGAGTCTCATCTTTTTTCACAGTTTATCCTATACGGCATGGAAGCGGAAGCAGCCAGCTGGGCCTTTTCCGTCTACGGCATTGCAACCATCTGCGGGGCTCTCCTGTCCGGCGCTTTGTGCAGTACCCTGAACAAGGGGAAAATACTGGCTTTTCTCTATGGCTTCCGTGCGGTCTGGACGGCCTTGTATCTCTTCCTTATGCCAAAGACCTTCCTTACGGCGGTCATTTTTGCCATCGGACTGGGGATGACCGGGGATGCCACTGTGTCGCCGACGGCAGGGCTGGTCAGTGAAAACTTTACGCTTCGCCAGGTTGCCACCCTCATGGGTATCCTCTTTCTGGCCCATCAGATCGGAGCCTTTTTCAGCGCCTGGCTGGGCGGCGTTCTCCTTACAGTTACCGGCGGTTATACTGCCATCTGGCTCATTGATATTGTTTTGTGCCTCTTTGCCTGTATCGTCAGCGGATGCATAGGAAAACAAAAGGACTGCGCATGAATCAAAGTCTTCATGCGGCAGTCCCTTTTTTCGTCCTGGAATCATAGAGAGAAAGCAGATCATTTCCACTGAACAAAGGTGCAAATGGTCTTACCATTCATGGGACGAAAGGATTTACAGAATATCCGGGGAGGGGAAACAGGGCCGTCCTGTTTCCCCTCCCCGGCAGGATAATTGATGACATATGGGAAACGGCTGTATGTTTACAGTTCACTGAACAGAGGAATAAAATTCATAAATGCTGTACAGGTCAGGGTGGTCAGCATGACAGTCAGGAAGGAAAGAACAGCGCCGTACCGGATCTGGGCGGAGGCGGAAAGACCGTAGCCGATAGGAATGGCTCTGGTGGAAATAGGAAGAATATAGGCGCAGTTGTATGCGGCAATAGTACCTAAAATGTAGGGAACAGGGTTCAGGGAAAGAGAGGTGGTAATCCCGATCACTACCGGAATGGAGATGGAAGCGGAGGCAGTGTTGCTGGAAATCTCCGACATAGCGCAGGCAAAGATGCAGGCCATGGCCATCACGGGAAGTCCCGGAGTGAGGTTCATGGCGGCAATGAGATGGGAGAGCTCTTCAATGGCTCCTGTTTCAATGACCAGTTTTCCCAAAGCCAGGCCGCTGGCGAAAAGGGCAATCATGCCCCACATGGCGTGGCTTTCCGCATATTTCCAGGTAAGCATGGGCTTCCCGTTTTCATCCTTGAGGAAGAACATAAGCATGCCCAGGAAGAGAAATACATAGGCCGGTTTCATGGCCGGGAGGAATGGCGCAAAGAGGGGACGCAGGAAGGCCAGCAGCGTAGCGGCGGCAAAGAGAAACAGACCGATGCGTTCGCCCCGTTTCATGGGGCCGAAGGAGGCGTACATCTGACGGAAATATTCCTTCGTGCCGGGAAGTGCTTTCAGTGGACAGGGCAGGAAGAAAAGGAAAAGCAGGTTCATCAGGAAAATAAGGGCAAGAACCGGCAGGAAGCGGATGACCCAGTCGAAATACATGAATTCATGGCCGGTCAGTTTTTCCAAATAGGAAATGGCCACCAGATTGGCGGAGGAACCGATAGGAGAGCCGAATCCGCCGATACCGCTTCCCCAGCCGATAGCAAGGAGAATAGGAATGGCGGTTTTGCTGGAGCTGATATCCTTTTCACCTACGAAATGAAGCATAGCGACGGCTATAGGACAGAAGATGGCAGCTACTACCACGTTGGGGAGAAAAATAGACAGCACCGTGGATGCCAGAAACCATACGAAAATCTGGCTCTTCATGGAGGTGCCGATGGAACAGAGGGCTTTCACGGAAATCCGTTTGTCCAGTCCTGTAGTGGTCCAGGTAAGGCAGATCAGGTCGCTCCCCAGAAGGAGGACGGCGATTTCCGAAAAGTACTGGCTGATGACATGATCCATGGGAATCAGGGCAAAAAAGGAATTGATGACAATAGGAATAAAGGCGGTAACGTAAATGGACACGGGGCGAAAAATCCACCACAGTGCCATCCATAAAGCACAGGCCAGAGACAGGGCCGCTGCCGGCTGAAATGTTCCGGTCAGAAGCCAGGCGGAAAGACCAAAGGCGGCGGGGCCGCTTAGCAGTTCAAAATTTTGTTTCATGGAAAAGACCTCTTTTGAAATAGTGGGATAATGGAGGTATTGCGGCAGGCGGCTGTATTTCCGAAGTCTGACGCAGCTGCTTTGTGTCAAGACGGAAATATCAGGGCTGCCGGCTGTGCCTCTTTTAAACCTATTATATCCGCAGGAAACTACATTGAAAAACTGTTATTTATTGTATATAATACAGTAAAAATACAGTAATAGGAGGAAAACATGAACTTTTTAACCATGAAATATTTCCTCATGCTGGCAGAGGAGAAGAACTTCACGAAAGCGGCGGAGAAGCTGCATATTACCCAGCAGACCCTGTCAGCCCACATCGCGGCTCTCGAAAAGGAGACAGGGACAAAGCTCTTTATACGTCATGTACCGCTGGAACTGACGGATAGCGGTGAGGTATTTCTCCGCTATGCCCGCATGTTTGCCAGAAATGAACTGGCGCTGAAACGGGAGCTTTCCGATATGTCCGGCCATTTTCAGGGAGTGCTCCGCATAGGTATCGCTCCTGCGCGGGGGCAGGTGATGCTGCCTTCCGTCATTGATCGGTTTCAGCGGAAGTATCCATACTGCGGGATCCATCTTTTTGAAATGGATAATGAAAATATATGGAATGCATTGAAACGGGATGAAATCGACGTGGCTATGGCAAGGCTTCCCGGAGAGATGCCGGGAATTTCCCACAGACCCTGGATGAAGGAGGAAATTGTCCTGCTTATGGCGAAAAAACTGGCAGATGCGCTGTGGGGAAAGAAGGGCGCCTCCCTTTTTGTCCATCCGGAAGAAAGGAAAAAGGGACTGTCTTTTCATTTTGCGGACTGCCCTTTTCTTCTGAATAGTGAGGGGGATATTGCGGGAGCCCTGGCAAGAAAACTTTTCCGGGATGCAGGTTTTAATCCGAGGATGGCCATGGAGTCGGAAAATATGGGAACCATGCTTCGAGTATGTCTTCTGGGAAGAGGGGCCTATTTCTGCCCGGGCAATCTGGCGGACTCTCTGCTGTCGCCGGATGAAAAGGAAAAGCTTTATATCATGCATTTTGCTGAAGGGCAGTATGAGTTATCTTTCGGTTATCAGACAGATGCCCATCGATGGAAAATGATAGAAAAATGGATCGATGAGGTGAAACAATGACATGCAAAAAGAAACTCACCGGCATAGCTGGTGAGTTTCTTTTTATGTGGTTCCGGATGTGTGTTGAAAGGTGATAACCGCTTCGCCCGGCGGGGCAGCTGTATACCTGATCTTTTGATTCCTTTAGATCTGCGGAACCGGGGACGCGAAGCGCCCTATCGTATTGATTACAAATCCAGATTGGTGACTTCCTTGGCGTGTTCTTCGATGAACCGGCGGCGGGGTTCTACTTTATCTCCCATAAGGATGGTAAAGAGGCGGTCTGCTTCAATGGCATCAGTCAGTTCAACCTTCAGCATAACCCGCTGTTCCGGATTCATGGTTGTATCCCACAGCTGTTCCGGATCCATTTCCCCAAGGCCTTTGTAGCGCTGGATGACGCAGCCGTCGCGGCCGATTTCATCAAGCATGCGGTTCTGCTCATCATCATCATAGGTGTAGTATTTCTGGCGGCCCTTTCTGATCTGGTAGAGAGGCGGCTGGGCAATGTACACATGGCCTTCTGTAATGAGGGGCTTCATGTACCGGTAGAAGAAGGTAAGAAGCAGGGTGCGGATATGGGCGCCGTCTACATCGGCATCGGTCATGATGATGATTTTATAGTAACGCAGTTTGGTAATATCAAAGTCTTCGCCTACGCCGGTACCAAAGGCGGTAATCATGGTGCGGATGGCATCGGAGTTGAGCACTCTGTCCAGACGGGCTTTTTCTACGTTCAGAATCTTTCCGCGGAGAGGAAGGATGGCCTGATAGCGGCGGTCGCGGCCTGATTTGGCGGATCCGCCGGCGGAGTCCCCTTCGACGATGTAGATTTCTGTAAATTTCGGATCTTTTTCCGTGCAGTCAGCCAGTTTGCCTGGAAGGCTGGATACTTCCAGCGCATTTTTCCGGCGGGTCAGCTCTCTGGCACGGCGGGCCGCTTCTCTGGCACGGCTGGCGGTGATGCCTTTTTCTACAATGGCTCTTGCCTCCTGGGGATGCTCTTCCAGGTAGGTTTTGAGACCTTCGGAAACAATATTGTCTACGATGCTCTTTACTTCCAGATTTCCCAGTTTTGTCTTGGTCTGGCCCTCGAACTGGGGGTTGGGCACCTTGACGGAAATGACGCAGGTAAGACCTTCCCGTACGTCATCACCGGTCAGATTGTCTTCATTCTGCTTTAGTATGCCGCTTCTGCGGGCGTAGTCATTGAGTACGCGGGTGAGAGCGCTGCGGAAGCCTGCCAGATGCATGCCGCCTTCGACCGTATTGATATCATTGACGAAGGTATACATGTTTTCACTGTAGCCTGTCTGGTACTGCATGGCAATATCTACAATGACCTTGTCCTTCTCCCCTTCAAAGGCGATGACAGCCGGATCCACCAGATCCTTGCCTTCATTCAGGAACTGTACGAATTCCGTAATGCCGCCGGCATAGTGGAAAACATCCTGATGGGTGGCCCCGTCACGGTTATCGGTGAGGGTGATGGTCAGTCCCTTGTTCAGGAAAGCCAGCTCACGCATACGGATTTTCAGGGTTTCATAATCAAAATCAATGCCTTCCTTGAAAATCTGGATATCCGGCTTGAAGGTGACGGAGGTACCGGTTTCATCTGTCTTTCCGTAAGTCCTCATAGGCTCTGTGACATCGCCCCGGGACAGCTTCATTTCATGGAAATGACCTTCCCTGCGTACCACCACTGTCATCCATTCAGACAGGGCATTCACAACGGAAATACCGACGCCATGCAGACCGCCGGAAATGGGATAGCCGTCGCCGCCGAACTTGCCGCCGGCATGAAGGACAGTAAGCACCACTTCCATGGCAGGTTTGCCTGTTTCGTGCATGCCGGTAGGAATACCGCGGCCGTTATCGGTTACTGTGCAGCTGCCGTCATCATTCAATGTTACTTCGATGTGAGTGCAGTAGCCTGCCAGTGCTTCGTCGATACTGTTATCAACGACTTCATACACCAGATGGTGCAGGCCCCGGGCGGAGGTAGAGCCGATATACATGCCAGGACGGAGCCGGACTGCTTCCAGTCCCTCCAGTACTCGTATATCCTTGGCACCGTAATCGCTTTTGCCGTTCTCTTCAGCGTGGCGGGCCTGAATTTCATGAATTTCTTCAGACATAAGACACTCCTTGACAAAAAAATGCAGCGGCCATTGAATCAGTGCTTCCTCAATTGGTCCACTGCCTTTATATATATACAATAATATATGATATTGTTTATAACTATTATAGCATAAATAAGAGAGTTCTGCATGGATGGGACTGCGGCTTCCTTGGCCCTGCGGCTAAGGCTCCGGCCTGCCGTCAGGATTACGGATGTGCCCTTCAGGAATAGAGACGGCTGTCGTCTCTTCCTATCCGATTGTGAAAGATATGGTACAATAAACAAATAGGCATATTCTATTTTTACCAGGCAAGAGGAATCCTATGAAAAAATTTTTATTTCTTCTTATTATACTGGGCTGTGCAGTGTACTGGGGCATGTCCCAGGGAGATGATCTCAGCCGCCAGGCAAAGGCTTCTCATGGAGGAGCTGCTGTTTCCCATGAAATCAAGCCGGCAGAAGAGGACAAGGGCATTGTTTCGGAAATCAGGGAAACCGTTTCTACCTTGATTTCCGGTATGTCTTCTTCTCCTACGACATCGGGAACTGTAGAAAAGTCTGAAAAGCCGGCGTCTTCTTCCGTGGTGCGGGATAAGGCGGACAATGGGACTCTCCGTGAAAAATGGGATGATGTGGCTCATTTCAAAGAGGCGCTGGAATCCAGAATCCATCGGGATAAATTCGTCCCCTATGATCAGATTCCGGATCTTTTGAAAAAAGGGATCATTGCCACGGAAGATCGGCGCTATTATGATCACGGCGCCGTAGATATCATCGGTGTGGCCCGGGCATTTATCACCAATTCCATGGCCGGGCAGACTCTGGAAGGAGGAAGCACCATTGCCCAGCAGACAGTCAAAAACATCTTTCTCTCCAATGAACGCACCATGACAAGAAAAATGGAAGAGCTGGCACTGGCGGTGCAGCTGGAAAGGAATTATTCAAAGGAAGAAATTCTGGAACTTTACCTGAATACCATTTATTTCGGCCATGGCGCCTATGGCGTGGGGGAAGCCAGTCGGATCTATTTCGGCAAAGCACCCAAAGATCTGGATTTGTCGCAGTGCGCCATGCTGGCAGGTCTGCCCCAGGCACCTTCCGCCTATGATCCCATCAGCCATCCTCAGGAAGGAACCAAACGTATGACCACGGTGCTGGCACTTATGGCACAGGAAGGCTATATCACACCGGAAGAGGCGGCCAAATCAGCCATGCGCCTGTGGCTGAAGTAAAGGATGCTTTTCAGGCAGAACGGGGCAGAAAATTTACTGCCCCGTCTTTTCACCGTTTCCTGACGCGAGTATAATAAAGAAATGCAGATGATGCTGCGAAAATCTTTGAGCAGGGGAGAATTTCTATGGATTCTTTAACTTTTATTATTATTGCGGTCATTGTTACCTCCATCGGATTCCTTATCGGATACCAGATGATTCGCCTCCAGAAAAATGTGGCTAAAATTGTAGATCAGATTATCGACCATCATAAGGGCGACAGAAGCTTCCGTGATCAGGAATTCCTTCACTATTTCCGTGCAAATGGAAATATCTGGCTCTCCGCTATGGATGATAAATTCAAAAAAATGCTGTCCATGCAGAAATATACAGCCATGGCAGCTATCGTGGTGGCCGTTGTCATCATTGCCCTTTCCATTACAGAAAAGGTATATCCGCTGGCTGCCTATCCGGTCATCCTGATTCTGTTCCTGGGCAGAAACCTTATGGAATTCAGAAGCGTGGCATCGGATGACAAGACAAACAGCAGAAATGCAGTAGTTTACTACAAGAAATCCTATCCCGAGGATGGGATGGCAAAAAACAGCAGCGAAGGGAAATGTGCGGATAAACTGGCAGGCTGGTTCCTTATTGCCAAAAGAACAGCCATCCGTACCGGCAAACTGGGAACAGGGAGCAAGGCATCTGCGGCAGACAATGAACCCAGGCCTTCCAGAGCCGTGAGAAGAGGAAGCCCGGGAAGGACCATCCAGAGACGGAGAGGCAGAAGATAAAATAGAATAGGTTAATAAAAACTGTGGAACTGCATTGAGCCGTTCCACGGCTTTTTTTTATTTATAAATGAATAAATATTCTTTAAATAGGATAAAATATGGGAAAAATATCAAAATAAATGAATAAATATTTGACAAACTGGTATATTTATACTATTATGAGAACTATAAAATAAAGGGAAAAGAGATGAAA
>NZ_JBJEXP010000113.1:8343-14789 GCF_051885895.1 Dialister sp.
AAAGGGAAAAGAGATGAAAGAAATGCCTGTTTCTTATCGGATCGTGAATCGTCAGGCAATCCTGTATAATTTGATGACTATCCGAAAATCAGTACCGTCATCAATTGACATGATGGCTGTGATTAAAAATGATGCCTATGGTCATGGTGCTGTAGAGACAGCCTATCTGGCGGAAAAATGCGGCTTTTCATCTCTTGGAACTGCTCGGGTGGATGAGGCGGTGACATTAAGAGAGGCGGGCATTTCTTTACCTTTATTTATTCTGGGAGATGCAGATAGGGAAGATTGGCAAAAAGCTGTCGTATTTAACTTTATTCTCCCCCTGGATAAAGATGCACCGTTGGAGCAGATTCATCAGTGGGCAATGACACAGGGGAAAACGGTATCTGTTATGATTCCGGTAGATACGGGGCTCCATAGAATTGGTATCTCGCCGGAAGAAGTGATTCCTTTTCTTGAAAAAGTGCAGTCGTACTCCAATATCCGGGTTAAAGGCTTTTTTACGCAGCTGGCGGATCCTGAATCAAAGGAAAAGAAAATTTCTTTCAGACAGCTGGAAAGATGGAACTGTGTAAGAAAAGCAGTTGAACATGCTTATCCCGATGGGAAATATATTTTTTCTGCTGCTGACAGTGCTGCCCTGGAAGATATAAAGGAAAGCTGGGGGAATCTGGTTCGTGCAGGAAGCCTTATATATGGTATTCAGCCTTCACAGGATATTAAGAATCCTATTTCTGTTATTCCTGCCATGGAAATTCATAGCCGGGTTACTCATATTTTGAAAGTATCAAAAGGAGAAACGGTTGGGTATGATGGCACATGGACTGCGGAAAAAGATACTTGTCTGGCAGTGATCCCTGTAGGTTATGGGGATGGGTATCGACGAAGCCTTTCAGGGAAGGCTTCTGTGCTGATTGGAGGTCGACGCAGAAAAATACGAGGACTTATCTGCATGGATCAGATGATGGTCGAAGGAGACAGTACTATCAGAGCCGGTGATGAGGTAGTGCTGGTTGGAAAACAGAAGAATGAAAAAATTGAGGCGGAAGAGCTGGCTGACCTGGCTGATGCAAATCCTCATGAATGGCTGGGAGGGTTTCGAAGACTGCCTTTGGTTTGGAGATAAACAGTACAAATAGTAACAGGGAGGAAAACATGATGAAAAAAACGGTAAAAATGATGATTATGGGATTGGCAGCGGCATCCGCTTTGATTATGGCAGCAGGCTGTGGTGGCGAACAGAAAGCTTCATCTTCTGCTTCTTCCAACCCTCAGGCAAATTTGCTTGAACAAATTAAGAAAAAAGGTGAATTAACCGTAGGAACTGCTTCCGGATATCCACCCTATGAATTTATTGATGCATCTAAAAGCGAAAAACAGGTCATTGGTGTAGATATGGATTTGGCTAAGGCTATTGCCGATAAGCTTGGCGTTAAGTTAAAAGTACAGGATTCCAATTTTACATCGCTTCTGTCCTCTTTGTCTGCCGGTAAAGTCGATATGGCAATTGCCGGTATTAATGCAACAGAAGAAAGAAAAAAGACTATGGATTTTTCTGATGGGTACCTTCCTGCCCATGAAAAAATTATGATTCGTAAGTCCGATGCGGATACACTGAAAACGTTAAAAGATTTCAGTGGAAAGAAAGTGGGTGCCCAGAAATCAACCACGGAAGAAAAACTGGCGCAGACAGAATTAAAAGAATCTCAGCTGGTTTCTCTTGACCATGTACCGGATGTGGTACTGGAACTGAAAAACGGTAAAGTAGATGGGCTGGTCATTCAGGATGTGGTGGCTCAGCAGTATCTGGTTTTCAATCCGGATTTGGTTCTGGCTGATATTAATTTTGCTACGTCCAAGGAAATGGATTCTGTAGTGGCTGTACCAAAGGGGAATGCAGATCTGCTTAAGATTGTAAATGAAGTTATTAAGGAAAATACGGATAACGGAAACTTCAATAAATGGGTTGAAGATGCAAGTAAAAAAGCCGTTGAAAATGCAGGAAAATAAACCGGTATACGAAAAAACTCCCCGAGAGGGGAGTTTTTTCGCATACCGTATGTTATTTCGATTCCGGGACATACACCATATGCTCATTCAAGAAGGTGTAGAAACCCAGCTCTGCCAGTTCGCGGCCGTAACCGGAATTCTTGACACCGCCGAAGGGAAGGTCCGGCTGGGTAAGGCAGGGAGCATTGATGATGGTCATGCCGGCCTCGATGCGGCGGGCGGCAGCCTGGGCGCGGTCAAGGTCTCTGGAGAAAACGGTGCTTCCCAGACCGTAGCTGGAATCGTTGGCCAGGGCAATGGCTTCCTCTTCATCCCTGACTTTGAAGACTTCCCCTACCGGGCCGAAAACTTCCTTGTTGTACAGAGGATTATCCCTGGTAATGCCGGTGAGGATGGTGGGCATGACGAAATTTCCCGGATGGTTGACCGGCTTGTTGCCGTAGAGAACCTGAGCGCCGGCCCGGATCCCTGCGTCAATGGCATCCAGTACATCCTTTTTTGCCTGGGCGGAGGAAAGGGGCCCCATGGTGGTATTTTCATCCATGGGATCTCCCAGCTTGACCTGTGAAAATACATCAATCAAATCGGAAACAAAGCGGTCATAGTTCTTTTCGGTCACGATGAATCTCTTGGAAGAAGCGCAGACCTGACCGGCGTTATACAGGCGGGCAGGTGCGATCATACGCTTTACCACATCCATGTCAGCATCATCCAGAATGATGAAGGCATCATTGCCGCCCAGTTCCATGGATGATTTCTTCAGTGCCTTGCCTGCTTCGGAGGCTACCGATGCACCGCCTCTTTCAGAGCCGGTGAGGCAGACGCCGGAAATACGGGGATCAGCAATTGCCTTGGAAACCTGGTCATAGGAAATAAAGAGATTCTTAAAGGCGCCTTCTTCAATACCTGCTTCCTTCACTGCATCTTCAAAGGCCTGGGCGGAAGATGGGCAGATGGAGGCATGCTTGAGGAGCATGGTGTTTCCTGCAATGAAATTGGGGGCAAAAACGCGCATGACCTGGTAGAACGGGAAGTTCCACGGTTCTACTGCAAAAATTACACCGGTGGACTGCTTCAGGTAATAAGCCCGGCCGGAAGCGGTGGGAACAGGTACCGGAGCCATGAATTCTTCACCATGGTCGGCATAATACTCTGCAATGGAAGCACTGAGTTCAACTTCTCCCCGGGATTCGGAAATAATTTTTCCTACTTCTCCGGTGATGATTTTTGCATACTGCTCTTCATTTCTGCGCAGCACGGCGGCTAACCGGCGGAGCTGGGAAATTCTTTCTGCCAGTGCATCGGAAGCTTTCCATTTTTTGTAGAGAGCATGAGCGCTGGCCAGTGCGGTTTCCAGATCGCCGTCTGAAATGAAATCGTAGGTTTTAACTGTTTTTCCCGTATAGGGGTTGATTGTCTGATAAGCCATTATATCCTCCTTCTTGACAGATCACTCTGTCTTTATACCTGTTTGAAACTCTGGGATTATTATATGAAAAAGCGGGTTTTTCAAGAAGTCTCTTTTAGGAAGAAGGCATAAACCTCAGGGTTATGATGGCTGGGGACAATTAAAAAGCGCTGCTGCTGCAGCGCTTTTTAATTATTTTCCTCTTACATGGTCCCGGGGCACCTGTTCCTCGCCCAGACGCTTCAATGATTCGGCATTTCTGCTGGCAGTAAGGATATAGAGAAAATCTTCTGCCTGAAGGCGGATGTCCGGGTCCGGAATAATGCTTTCACCGTGACGCTTGAGGTCGATAATGATAGTCTGTTTCATGCGGGGCACGTCCCGGATTTTCTTTCCTTCCAGGATAGAGCCGCTGCCCACAGGCACCTCTACAATATTTCTTTCCTCTTCGCAGGATTTGTCAGGCTTGGCGGCCAGGGATTTCTTCAGAAGAGCATCGTAGATAGGTTCCCCTTTCAGAAGCTCTGCTGTGATATAGGCCACTGCGCTTCCCAGGGCCAGAGCCATGAGATGGCCGAAGTCACCGGTCATTTCCAGAATGAGGAGCGTTCCTGTAATCGGAGAGCGGACACTGGCGGCAAAAAGGGACACCATGCCGATAATGATAATGTTGGGGGTAAAGACTTCATTAATCAGCTCCAGGGAAACAAGAATGTGGGCTTCTGCAGCTCCCAGCAGGGCACCGATAACAAGGAGAGGAAGGAAGAATCCGCCCGGTACGCCGCAGCCGTAGCTGATAAGGGTAAAAATATATTTCCCTGCCAGCAGGATCAGAAGAAAAGACAGACTGCTGTAGCGGCCTGCTGCCAGCTGGTCTACCAGCCGGTTTCCTCCGCCCAGGACCTGGGGAAGGAAAAATCCGAGAAGGCAGGCAGTGAAAAGAGCGAAGAGAATTTTGACATACTGGTTCCGGAAGCATTTCAGACCGTAAAAGGAACCGGTATGAAGAAGTCCGTAGTTGAAAAGAATGCCTGCAAATCCGGCGGAAATGGCAATCAGCACCACCAGTCCCAGATGCTGGGCAGGCATAGGCACCAGATTGATGAAATGAAAACTGGTATTGTTTCCGAAAAAGAAACGGGTCACGATCGTGGCTGTAATAGCGCTGGTCATGGTGGGGAGGAGGACAGCGCCGGAAAAATTGCGGTGCAGCTCTTCCAGGGCAAACATCATGCCTGCCAGGGGAGCATTGAAGGCAGCAGCCAGACCGGCGCTGGCACCGCTGGTGATGAGGTAGCGCTCCTCCATGCGGGTCCTTCCCAGAAAGCGGGAAATCCCCTGGCCGGCTACGGCACCGATCTGTATGGAAGGCCCTTCGCGGCCCAGGGAAAGCCCGGCACCTATACCCAGGGCACCGGCTATGATTTTGACCCACAGGATGCGGAACCATTTCATTTTATACAGTCCGAGGATTACGCCCTTTACCTGTGGAATGCCGGAGCCTCCCGCCATAGGCGCATAGAGCCCCATGCGGTACAGAAGGAATCCGATGACTGCAAGGGCGGCTATCCATAAACAGATGGGGATGAAATTTTCCTTCGCTGTGGCGGGGATGAGAAATGCATTATACAGGTAAATGCGGAGGGCTTCCGATTCCCCTAAAAGAAAACGGAACAGGCTGATGCAGAGTCCGCCGAAAATACCTACGAATATGCCTTCTATAAACAGACGGAGGCGGAATTTGTGCCAGTTATCCAGGGCAACATAGGTTTCAAAGAGCTGCCGGTTAAGGGACTGGGAAGAAGCAGGTTCTTCTTTCATAATGGCCTCCTTTGCAATTGAGTAAGATGCTGGCGCTTGCGGTGGCTGGCTGTATTTCCGGAGAGGCTGCCCGCTTCTGCGGTCACAGAGCAGAAGCGGATATTCGCTTTCCCTCCGGATGACGGCGGAAAAGGCAGTGTGCAGCACCGCTGCGCCGGGGCGCGAAGCGGACTTTTACAGATCTACCTGATAGGTGAGTACAGCATCGATGGCAGACACCGCATTTTCCCAGGAGGTAATGGTGTCTTTCATTTCATGTTCATAAAATTCATCATCCACGTATTTCATATTGATTTTTACATTAATAATGGAAGCGTGAATGCAGGCAATAGCACTTTGGGCAGCCATGATGGAATCGCTGAGCGCATTTTTATTTCCCTTCAGCAGCAGGTTTGTGAAGCTGGGAAGCAGTTCGCTCATGGTCTGAGCCATCTGCTGAGGCGCGGTAATGGCTTTTTTAAAGGCCTTCAGCTGCTCTTCCTGACGCTTTTCCAGAGGAAGGCTGCGGATGCTGCGGAGCGTTTCCATAAGCTCCAGAAAGTTATCTGCATCTTCGTCCATAAGATCCAGGAATATGGAACGGGCCATATGGAACAGGCCGGCGTATTCTTCTGCCTTTTCATGAAATTCGGCGTAGTTCTTATTGGATGCGGTCAAATGGCATACCATTTCTGCCAGGGCACAGGCCTGGGCGCCAAGAAGACCTGCTGCAGCGCCTCCTCCGGGAGCAGGTGAACGGCTTCCTAAATCATCCAGAAAATCATCAATAGTTCTTTGACGGAACGCTTTCTTTTCCATACATATGCACCTCGATCGGTAAGATTCCCTATGTAGTACCGCTTTTCCCTTCTAAATCGGTAAAACAATGGTTTGTTTATTATTATACATGGTATGAGACAGAAATGGGACAGGAAATTTACAGATTCCCGACGGTATGCAGGAGACGGTATGGAGATATGGGAACAGGCCTGATATCTGCAATTTCAATTCTTCCTTTCATCAGTGCTTTTCCGTTCCGGGGAAATAAAGAAAAAGCCATACATGATGGGAGAGACGGTGGAAAAAGCATTTTTCCCTTTACGGGAGAATCCCTTGACGGGCCATGGGTGATGTGGTACAATAAACAACGTCATATGACGCCTGTCATATGACGCCATATGTGGCGGGTGTGGTGAAGCGGCTAACACGGCGGATTGTGGCTCCGTTA
>NZ_JBJEXP010000113.1:14889-37787 GCF_051885895.1 Dialister sp.
ATATGGGGGTATCGCCAAGCGGTAAGGCAACGGACTTTGACTCCGTTATCGGTGGTCCGACTCCACCTACCCCTGCCAAATAAATGAAATCTGCAGACACAGAGCTGCAGATTTTTTTTATTGTATTGGTTCTTAACTGATCTTTATAAAAGGGCAGCGCCATCATTCCGGCCCGAAGATCTGTCAAATTTCAAACCTGTCAACTTTTTCTGCAGAATTTCAGGTGTGGGGTGGACGGATTTTTTATGAAGTCAATACCGCAATACCTCTTTATAAGGAAGCGGCAGAACTCCTTTTTTATGCCCATACATACATAGACATATAAGTAATAAAAATGATTTATGATAATCATGAATTAAATTTTATATATTATTTTTCATCTTCTGCGCTATGTATTATTTATTTCTTCCATGCATTGTGTTAGAATAAAACTATCAAGCGATGTGGTGTTTCTTCATCGGGGACGTCGTGATTACACATTCCGCATTTCCGGAAAAGGAAGGGTCCGGAGGAACGCGGTCCCTCATTCCCAATGAAAATCTACGACCCTTTTCAGGGCAGTGAGAGGAGTTCAGGTATTTCATGACTACATTTCAATTCTACCTAGCCGTCATCATCTTCTGTCTCACTTATGTGGGAATCATGTCTGAAAAGTTCCCGAGAACCATCTGCGCATTGGTCGGCGGCGGCGCAATGATTTACTGCGGGTATGTAACACAGTCTGAAGCGTTCGGAAAATACATTGACTGGAATACCCTTGGTCTTCTGGCAGGCATGATGATTCTGATTTCTGTGGTGAAGAAATCCGGATTCTTCCGGGTGCTGGCTTTATGGGCTATGAAAAAGTCCAAAGGATCACCAAGAGAGCTGCTGGTGCTTCTGTCCTGCGTGACGGCAGTAGGCGCTTCCCTGATCGATTCCGTAACCGCAGCCCTTCTGATTGCACCTATGACCATTTCCCTCTGCCGTATGCTGAAGATTTCTCCGGTACCGGTGCTTGTTTCTGAAATCCTGATGTGCAACGTAGGCGGCACAGCTCTGATGATCGGCAACCCGCCGAACGTAATGATCGGTTCTGCAACTCATCTGGATTTCAATGACTTCCTGATCAACCTGGCTCCGGTAGTTGTCATCACGATTATAGCAACTCTGATTGGCATTCTTTTCATCTTCCGGAAAGAACTTCCCCATGGTCATCTGCCAAAGGAACAGATTGATGCCATTGATGTCATGTCGGCGGTAGAAGACAAGATGATTTTCAAACGGTCCCTGATCGTTCTTGGCCTGACCATTGTAGGCTTTGTGCTTCATTCCCGCTTCGGTCTGCAGTCTGCAACCATTGCCATGACCGGCGGCGTGGTGGCTATGCTGGCCTGCCATATCAATCCGGAAGAAGCTATGAAGGAAGTCGATCTGGATACGCTGTTCTTCTTCATGGGCCTCTTTATCCTGGTAGGCGGTATGGAAAATGCCGGCGTCATTACAGCCATTGCTTCCTGGGGCGTGGCTCTGGCAAACGGCAACAACCATCTCATTACCTACATGATTCTCTGGCTTTCCGGTATCGCATCTGCCTTCATTGATAATATCCCCTTCACTGCCACAATGATTCCTCTGATTAAGGATATGCAGTCTCTCATGAACCTTCCCCATGCAGACTATATGTGGTGGGCATTGGCAACCGGTGCATGCTTCGGCGGCAACGGCACGATGATCGGTGCTTCGCCGAACGTCATCATGGTAGCTATTGCAGCGAAGGAAGGACATAATATTTCCTTCGGTACCTTTATGAAATGGTGCTTCCCGCTGATGATTATGTCCCTGATTGTGACAAGCATTTACATTGAAGTCCGTTATTTCATGCTTGCCGGTATGTAATGGGTACATGCTTCCGAGAGGGCTTACCACTTTATACAATCCACCTGAAAAGGCCTGCCTGCGGCAGGCCTTTTCACATTGGCGCAATCTGGAAAAGCCGGTCTTTTCCATGGCTTTTCCTTCCTGTTCATTTCGTGCGTACAAGGAATTTTGGAAAATAGAGGACGAAAAATATTTTGAATCAAGAAAATCGGTTTGACAAAAAGGGGGATGTATTATAGAATATACAAAAATAGATTTAAATGTGTCGATTAGCCCTGGAGCGGGCTGTTAGAGGGAATCAAGGCATATTTGATCTATCGTTTTGCATATAATAAAAGATCTATTTAGAAAAGGGGTTTACCATGGATTTCCAACCGAGTTACAAGGAATTTGCCACCATTTTCAAGGCACTTTCTGACGAAACGCGTCTCCGCGTGGTGGATATGCTGTCCTGCAGGGAAATGTCCGCCTGTGACATTCTGTCCAATTTCACTTTGTCCCAGTCCACTCTGTCCTATCATATGAAGATTCTGATCGAGGCCAAGGTGGTCAACGCCAGAAGAGAAGGTCTGTGGACAAAGTATTCCATTAATGATGATACCTTCAATAAGATTATGGAATTCATCCCGGAATTGTACAAAATGAAGGATAAATGCGTATGCGAACAGATTAAATACGTAAAAGTCCAGCCCCAGCAGGTAGGAAAAGACGAATTTGGCAATTGATGCGGATCATAAAAAGCCGTCCCTTACAGGGGCGGCTTTTTTATGCGGATTCCGCGGCTTAGAATGAATGGCCGAAGTGGCTTTCTGCTTCTATGATCCGGTATACCAGTTCACCGGCATCATAAAGATCCTTTTCTTTCAGGTTTTCCTTATTGGTATGGTAGTCTGCCATGCCTACGCCCACAAGGACAGCAGGAAATCCCTTGGATCCGAACCAGTTGGCGTCGCTGCCGCCGCCGCTGGGAGCTACTTTCATGGTAAAGCCTGCGGCGTCACAGGCATTTTTGAACAGGCGAAGAGCCGGATCTGTTTCTTTTACGGTGAAAGCATCATAGGCTTTTTCCTTTTTGATTTCCAGAGAGCCTTCAGGGAATTTTTCCGCTGCCTTCTGAAAGGCTTTTTCCATGTCGGCAGTTAATTTTACCAGCTTTTCGCTGCTGCGGCTTCTGGCTTCTCCATGAACAACACAGTAGTCGGGGACGATATTGACAGCGGTGCCGCCTTCAATGGTTCCCAGGTTGCAGGTGGTTTCTTCATCAATGCGTCCGTTGGGGCAGGCGGCAATTCCCCGTCCTGCCATGGCAATGGCGCTGGTCCCTTTTTCCGGGCACATGCCTGCATGGGAAGCAACGCCGTGGCAGATGAAGTCCAGGGTGTATTCGGAAGGTCCCGCATTGAAAACGGAGCCTGCAGGGCCGTCGGCATCCAGTGTATAGCCGAAATCAATATCCTTTATATACTGCTCTTCTATGTTCCTGGAACCGAAAAGTCCGATTTCTTCCTGCACGGTAAAGATGACAGTAATCTTTCCATGGGGAATGTAATTTTCTTTCATCAGGTGAAGTCCTTCCAGAATGGCAGTTACGCCGGCTTTGTCATCGCCGCCGAGGATGGTATTTCCTTTGGAGCGGAAAACGCCATCTTTCAGTACCGGTTCGATGTTCCGGCAGCATTCCACACAGTCCATATGACCGGTGAGGGCAATGGAAGGAAGACCTTCCGCATTTCCGTTGAAGGTGGCAATCAGGTTCCCCGCATTGCCGCCTTCAATGGAGCCGTTATTATCTTCTACGATGCGGGAGGCTCCCAGAAGCTTCAGCTGTTTTTTCAAATAGTCACAGACGTCACGCTCTCCCTTGCTGGGCGCATAGATTTTAACCAGGTCGGTAAATGTTTTTCTCATTCTTTCTTCATTAACCATATAAAGCACCTCTTTACAAACAGGAATTCTGCAGTCTTGCCATTTTTATCCAGTGAGAGACGGACAGGCCGGAGCCTGCCCTGTCCCTTCCTATTATAATGGGCACCGGGCGAAGAGTCCATTTTTCTCTGCTGCCCTGAAGACAGGAGCTGTATCCGGAAATAGAATCAGCCCCTTTCTTGACGAATTTTTGTTTCTTCCTTATGATGGGAAAAGAAAGGAGGAGAATGATGAGACGGTGGATCATGCACGTGGATATGGATGCTTTTTTTGCGTCGGTAGAGCAGAGGGACCATCCGGAGCTGAAAGGAAAACCGGTCATCGTAGGGGGAAGGAGCCGCCGGGGCGTAGTGGCTACTGCTTCCTATGAAGCCAGAAAGTTCGGAGTTCATTCCGCTATGCCGGTTTCCAGAGCCAGGGAACTCTGCCCTTCCGGTATTTTTGTGGAGCCTCATTTTGAAGCCTATAAAGAAACGTCTGACAGGATTCACGAAATCATGCTTCATTATGCAGATGCCTATGAGCCCATTTCCCTGGATGAGGCCTTTCTGGACATATCCGGCATGGGCAGCCAGTATCCCACCCTTGGTGCCATCGGCAGGGCAATCAAAAAGGAGATTCTGGACAAGACGGAGCTGGTAGCTTCTGTAGGCATTGCACCCAATAAATTTCTGGCCAAGATGGCCAGTGACATGGATAAACCGGATGGTCTCCGCATCATTCCCTACGGAAAGGAGAAAGAAATCCTGCGTCCGCTTCCGGTCCGGAGGCTGTGGGGCGTGGGGAAGGTCATGGAAAGCCGGCTGATCCAGGCAGGGTATAGGGTGATTGGCGACATTCAGGATGCTCCGGCAGAGGAGCTGGCTGCTCTTTTGGGAAATCAGGGAGCTCTTCTGAAACGGCTTTCCTTTGGTCTTGATGACCGGCCTGTGGAATCAGGACGGGAAATCAAATCCATTGGCGATGAATCTACCTATGAAAATGATCTTTTCGACCCTCACCGGATTGACAGGGAAATTGCGGTCCACAGCGACATTGTAGCTCAGAGACTCAGAAAACACGGACTGACGGCACGGACGGTTACGCTGAAAATCCGGTTTGCATCTTTCCGCACGGTCACACGATCCATTTCCTTTGAAGAAGGAACGAGTCTGCAGGAGGAAATATACCGGTATGCGGTATCGCTCCTTCAGAAAATTCCTGTTCATGAGGGCATCCGTCTCATTGGGGTTACAGCCTCCCATCTGGGGCCGCCTCTTTCCATGGAGTCCCTTTTCTCGGAAAACCGGGATAAAAGAAATCGGGCGGCAGCAGCTATGGACGAAATTCAGGCACGGTTCGGCAGAAAGGCACTGCAGAAGGGATTCTGGCTGGAGGGGAAAGAGGAAAAAGGAGAAGGAGACCCGCCCAAATGAACGTGAACGTAACAGGGCCTTTGACACCTGCAGCTCAAGCCTTTATGATAACAGAAGGGAAATTAAAAAGGGGAAATGCCGATTTCATCTTTTGTATGAATCAGCGTTTTCCCGGAACAGCCTGCCCGGTCTGAAAAGAAGGGGCAGGCGTTCGGTTTTGCAGGCAGAGGAGGAACTGCTATGAAATCATTGGTATTATGGTCATCCCGTACAGGAAATACAAAAGCGGTGGCACAGGCTGTGTATGACGCTCTTCCCGGAGAAAAGGATATGGTGGAAGAAGGCAGGGAAAAAGATATTTCCGGCTATGATTTGATCTTTGTAGGCTTCTGGGGATTCCGGCGGGGAGCGGATATGGCGGCTCGAAGAACTTTGGAAAAACTGCATGGACAAAAGGTGGCTGTTTTTGGCACTGCAGGTACTTATCCCGATTCTCAGGCAGCCCGGGATTATCTGGCCAATGCGGCAGCTCTGCTGCCAGAGGACAGTACCTGCCTTGGCACGTTTATCTGCCAGGGCAGGGTGCATTCGTTCCATATAGGAAAACGGAGCGCCCATGCGGAAAAAGTTCATCCCATGACACCGGAAAGACTGAAGAGACTGGAAGAGGCAGAAAAGCATCCCAATGAAGAGGATTTTAAAAACGCAGCTGCCTGGGCGCTGGAAATGGCAGAAAAGGCGCAGGAGGTATGAGGCACCGGTGACACTGGCGTTGAGCGGCTGTATTCCCGAAGGCTGATGCGGCTTTGCTGCGATACAAGCAGATAATGATTCCATCAGCGCTTCTCTGGCTTTCCATCAGTCTGCTGCTTAAATGAAGAAGAATTCTGGTGCATGGCACTTTGTGAGAGACGGCAGTACAGGCCAGCTGGCGGGAAGGAGCCGCCTAAGGGGCGGGCGATCGGAAGGAAGGCCTCCTGCTGGACAGGCTGGAGGCCTTCTTTGCCTGACTTGCCTGTTTCATGCGGGATAGGCACCGCGTATTTCATAACTCCCCGGACCGAAAGCCCGCAGCTGGCTCAGCCCTGCAGAGGCGGTCAATCTTCAGGGATGCAGACAAACACCGATTTGAGACATTATGCAGGAAAGACAGGATATACATGAAAGGACAAATGACACTGGGCATTTCGGCTTCCATACTGGCGGCTTTTTTATTTACTGCCATGGATGTGAGTGCCAAAATGCTGGCTCCTTTGGGAATGGGGGAAATTACCTTCATCCGCGGGCTGGCGGGGCTTCTTTTTATTCCTCTCATTGCATGGCAGGAAAGGAAGCCCGTTTTCTCGGGGAAAGACAGGAAACTGCTTCATCTGCGGGGCATTTTCGGCGGACTGGGCATTCTTCTCTTTTTCTACAGTCTGCCGGGACTGACTTTGGGAGATGCGGAAATCCTGGTGCAGCTTTCCGCCTTCTTCATGTGCATCCTGTCTCCTGTTTTTTTAAAAACCACACCTTCCGCCCATGTGGCGCCCTGGCTGGCAGTGATTGCCGCCGGTGCCGCCATCGTGCTGCAGGTGTGGAATTTTGATGCCTTCAACGGCTATGCGCTGCTGGGGGTGGTTTCGTCCTTCTGCAGCGCCTCCGCCTATACCTGCATCGGCCGATTAACGGAAAAAGGCGGGCATTCCGGAGCGGAAATTGTTTTTTATTTCCAATTCTATTCCATGATAGGCGGGGCTGCCCTCATGCTGGGCCACATGGTGCTTCCTTCCGGCGGAGACTGGATATGGATACTGCTTCTTTCTTTCTCCGCCCTCTTTGCCCAGGTATCCCTGACCTGGGGATGCACCCATATACCGCCGGTTATTGTTACCTTTGCCATGTACACAGGCCTTCTGTTTCATATTCTGGCAGGCTGGCTTCTGTGGGGAGAAGAGCTCACCGTTTTCTCCTGGACAGGCGGAGCGGTCATTGTTCTGGGAAGCGCCATGCTGCTGTGGAAGACGAAGGGGGATTAAGGCGCCACTGGTAATGGTGCTGATCTGTATTCCCGAAGGCTGATATGCCTTTACGGGCATGAGGGTGGCAGGATTCCATCCGGGACCGTTTGACGCCTCCCGGATGGGTGCGGGCCTTCGGCTCAGAAAGCAAAAAAGTATGCGGGGTACGGCGCCTATATGCTTTATCGCTCTGAAGAAGCGATACCACCGCCCTCTGAACCTTCTGCCTTTTTCCGGGAATACAGATGAGTACCGCAGTGTCATTCGGCCTTATCCTATTTTTGTCAAGGAAATTTCATTGACAGGCACCACCGACTTGTATATAATTATTCTGTTATGGTGTGCGAAAAATGGCACTGCCAGCATGTAAGGAGGTGTTGACTCATGGCAAAAATGACATTCCAGCCGAATAACCACTGGAGAAAACAGACTCACGGTTTCCGCGCTCGTATGAAGACAAAAGCAGGCCGTATTGTTCTGAAGAGAAGAAGAGCAAAGGGCAGAAAGGTATTAAGTGCCTAATCTAGATGAGAAGGGAAAGGCGGATTTCAGTCTTCCCCGCTCTTCCCGTATACGACAGAATAGGGATTACCGAAGAATTTATCGCCAGGGTAAACGTTTCAGCAACCGGGCGGGGCTTCTGTATCTGGTTAAATCCAGACGGAGCGAAGTCCGGATCGGCTTTGTGGCCACGAAGAAAATCGGTCATGCCTTTGCCCGCAACCGGGCTAAGAGACTGATGAAGGAGGTTTACCGCCTTCATAGGCATGAACTTTCTTCTCACTATGAGGCTATCCTGCTGGCCAGTCCGTTTCTGACGGGCGCGACTTATCAGGAAGCGGAAAAAGCGATACTGGCATTATGGCGAAAGGCCGGGATTCTGGAGTAGTGATATGAAAACTGTACTGCTTGCGTTGATTCGCTTTTACAGGATGTTCATTTCTCCACTAAAGCCTCCCTGCTGCCGGTTTACACCTACCTGCAGTGAGTATGCGCTGCAGGCGATAGAAAAATACGGTGCCCTGAAAGGCAGCTGGCTCGCAGTTAAACGGATTATCCGCTGCAATCCTTTTTGTAAAGGCGGTTATGATCCGTTGCCGTGATGTGGCTGCTTTTTTTGTACCGGTGAAGCCCTGCTTCCCGGAAGCATCACGGCAAAAAAGAAATGAAAGTTTCCTCAGGGAAACGGTTTGGGGCAGGATATTCCCATATCCTGCACTTTTCCGGCATCCTTTTCCATTTCCATAACATCTGTTGAAAGGCGGATATTCCGCCTGTTCCTGAAACTCGACCGGCTTTTGAAATGCAGAAAACCGGTGTTGCACGGTTGAAATGAAGACCGTATAAGGAGTAATAATGAGTGATTTTCAGATTCCGCTTCTGAGCAACTTGGTAGGTTTCCTTGCGGATATCATGCGTATCTGCCTGGAATATGCCTACAAACTGACCGATGATCTGGGGTTCCCCAGCTACGGAATTGCCATCATCGTTTTGACCATTATCATCAAGACAGCCCTGCTTCCGCTGGCCGTAAAACAGATCAAGTCCATGAAGGCTATGCAGGAAATCCAGCCGCTGATGCAGCAGATCCAGAAGAAGTACAAAAATGACCCGAAAAAGCTTCGGGAAGAAATGAGCAAGCTTTATAAGGAACATGGAGCCAACCCCATGTCCGGCTGCCTGCCTCTTCTGATCCAAATGCCGTTCCTGGTTTCCATTTACTATGCCCTTCAGGGATTTCCCTATGATCCGGCCCATGAAAGTTTCCTCTGGCTGGAAAGCCTGGCAGTACCGGACAGCACCTATATCCTGCCGATTCTCTCTGCCGCTTCTACCTTTGTGATTTCCTGGCAGACCACGCCGAAGGATGCACCGGGGAACCAAAAGACCATGCTTCTGGTTATGCCTCTCATGATTGGATGGATGTCCCTGAATTTCCCCAGCGGCCTTGTCATTTACTGGATTGTGGTAAACCTGTATCAGCTGGTGCAGCAGACCATTATGTTCCGCGAAGAAATGGTAGACCGGTTCAAGGGATCTGCTCCTAAAAAAGGAGTAGTGACTGTGCATGGCGATGTACAGCAGGAACATATGAAAGAAACCAAAAAGAAGAAAGTGATTCGCAAGAGAGTCATTAAAAAGGTTGTCAAGAAAAAAGACAATGGTGCAGAAGCGCACAGCGAAGAAAACAAAGAAGCCTCTGCAGAAAAAGATTCCTCCTCTGCTGAAAAGGAAAATGTAAAAGCAGAAGAAAAGTCACCTGCTGCAGAAACTCCTGCAAAGGAAGAAGCTGCAAAAGCAGCGCCTTCCGATACAAAAGAGTCCAAAGATTCCGGGGAGGGTGGAGAAACAAAATGAAAACAGTGAGAATCACCGCAAAAACCATTGATGCCGCCGTAGCAGAAGGCTTAAAGCAGCTTGGCATCAGCCGCGAGGAAGCTGTCGTTCATGTAGTAGAACAGCCATCCAGCGGTCTTTTCGGACTCATCCACAAAAAGATGGCAGTGGTAGATATTTCTGCTCCTGATGAAGAAGTACCGAAACAGGAAGAAACACCTGCGGAAGAAGCACCGAAAGCGGAAGACCCTGCTGAAAAAGCTCCTGTGGAAGAGGCTCCTGCCGAAGCGGCGCCTGCTGAAGAAGCATCCGCTGCTCCCGCTGAAGAAGTTCCCGCGGAAAAAACAGAAGAAGCCAAAGAAGCTCCTGCTGAAGAAAAAACGGGAGAAACAGAGAAAAAAGGCAGAGAAGAATTTGTCTTCAGCCAGGAAGAACAGAACCGGACAGCGGAAGAAGCGAAGAAATTCCTTTCCTCCGTTTTCCAGGGCATGCACCTGGATGTCACCATGGAATGCATGATGAACGAAGAACGGATTCTCCTCAACCTGCATGGTGAAGGGCTCGGAATTCTGATCGGCAAGCATGGACAGACCCTGGATGCGCTCCAGTATCTCACCAATCTGGCTGCCGGGAAATCCTACCACCATCATTATTTTGTCCTGCTTGATGTGGAAAACTACAGAGAACGGCGCAAAGACACCCTGGAAGCTCTGGCCAGAAGGCTGGCAGGCAAGGTGAAACGCACCGGAGAACCGGTAAAGCTGGAACCCATGGCTGCCGGTGAACGGCGCATTATTCATCTGGCGCTGCAGGACGATGGGGCAGTAACCACCGAAAGTGAAGGCGAAGCACCGCATCGTTATGTAGTGATCAGAAGAAAAGACTGATCCGTAATTGCACAAAAGACTCCCCATCCGGGGAGTCTTTTTTACTGCACTGCCAGCCGTGGGTATAGAGACCGGTGCGGCCACCCGCTGACTCTGTCATATGATATAATTATAAAGATACATATACTTAAGGAGAGGAGGAAATCATGGGACCTTCCGATGTGCTGAAGCGTTATTTCGGCTATGATGCTTTTCGTCCCCGGCAGCGGGAAGTAATCGATGCCATTCTGCATGGAGAAGATGTGATGGCGATTATGCCTACCGGGGCGGGAAAGTCTATCTGCTTCCAGATTCCGGCTCTTCTTTTTCCTTATGGGACGGTGATCATATCTCCTCTGATTTCTCTCATGAAAGACCAGGTGGAATCGCTGACGGAGCAGGGAATTCCCGCATCTTTTGTGAACAGTACCATTCCCTATGAGGAATCGATTGAAAGACTCAGAAATCTGTATCGGGGGAGAATCAAGCTCCTGTATATGGCGCCGGAAAAGCTGGAACCTTCTTATTTTACCCGGTGTCTGGCCCAGGTGCCTTTGTCCATGATCGTTATCGATGAAGCCCACTGCGTGTCGCAGTGGGGACATGATTTCCGTCCATCCTACAGAAAAATCAGTGATTTCATCCGGTCTCTTCCCCATCGGCCGGTGGTAACCGCCTTTACCGCCACTGCTACGCCGGTGGTAGAGGCAGATATGAAACGGAGCCTGGGCCTGGAAAATGCCAGGGTATTTCGTACAGGACTGGACAGACCCAATCTTTCCTTCCGTGTCATCCAGGGAACGGTGAAGGAGGATTTCGTGCTCCGGTATGTGAAAAGCCATAAAAAGGAAAGCGGCATTATTTACTGCGCCACCAGGAAAGCGGTGGATGCGGTGTATGACCTGCTTCGCCGGCGGGGCATAAGCGTGGGCCGCTATCATGCCGGTATGGATGATGAGGAGCGCAGAAAAGCACAGGAAGATTTTTCCTTTGATAATGTAGTGGTCATGGTGGCAACGAATGCGTTCGGCATGGGAATTGATAAAAGCAACGTGCGCTATGTCATTCATTATCAGATGCCGAAAAGCCTGGAAGCCTATTATCAGGAAGCAGGGCGGGCAGGAAGAGACGGCGCCAAGTCGGAGTGCATCCTTCTTTACAGCGGACAGGATGCCAGAATCCAGCGCTACCTTATCGAACAGGGAAATCAGGATGAGGACCAGCGGAAAATGGATTATCACCGTTTGAATGCCATGGTGGATTATTGCCAGACCACATCCTGCCTCAGAAATTTTATCCTTGCCTACTTCGGAGAAAAGGTGAAGGAGCCCTGCGGACACTGCGGAAACTGTGAAAGCGGAAAAGGAAAGGTCGATGTAACCGATACGGCATCCCTGGTTTTCAGAACAATTCAATTCCTCCATGAACGCTTTGGCGCGGCTGTTATTGCCGACGTACTGCATGGCAGTCATTCCCGGGTCATCATGGACAGAAAACTGGATCAGATACCGACTTATGGAAAACTTTCCTTTGAAAAAGCAAAGCATATCAAAAGTGCACTGAACAATCTGATTGCCGACGGTTATCTGCGGCGGGAAGGAGAACCCTATGCCGTACTGAAACTGACTGACCGCGCGCTGCAGGTGCTGGCAGGGAAGGCAGAGGTGTATGGACTGGCCTTCGGCGCCGAAGATGTGATGGCCGACGCAGCGGTGGAAAGGAAAATGGAACGAAATCCTGTACGGCAGGGCGGACTGTTTGAACGACTGAGAAAGATCAGGACTGTCATTGCCAGAGAAGAGCAGGTACCGCCTTTCGTCGTATTTTCTGATGCAACCCTGGAGGACATGGCGGTGCTCCGGCCACGGAGTCTGGAAGACATGGGAAAGGTGCACGGCGTAGGGGCTTTCAAGCTGGAAAAGTACGGCTCCCGTTTTCTGGAGGTGCTGCGGGATGACGGGGCAGGAGAAGAACAGGAAGAGGAAACGGAAGAAGAAGGAGAAAGAGAAAGCGGACTTCTGGACAGATTGAAGGAGCTGCGGCAGCGTCTTGCCCGGGAAGAGCACAAAGCGCCAAAATCCATCTTTTCTGATGAAATTCTTTCTTCCATGGCTCTTCAGCGTCCTGTCACCATGGAAGAGCTGAAGCGGATCCGGGGCATCGGCGTCAAAAAAGCTTCAGCCTACGGACTGCCTTTCCTGAAACTTCTGCAGGAAAGTCTTCCGATGCCTGCGGCAGAAGATGCAGGTAGCATTACTCGAAGCGCCTATTTCCTTTTCTTGAAGAAGGTAAGGGACCGCCTGGCAGGAAAAGAAGGACAGGATGAGGAGCAGTTCTTTCCTGCTGACAGCCTGCACCGTCTTTCTTCCGGAGATACGGAAGTATTGAAAAGTCTTCCTGTAAGGGAAGCGGAAGAATTCAGAAAAGCCATTGCCAATTACAGGAAAATCACAGGGAAAGAACATATATAATAGGGACAGAAGTCATACACAGTATGGCAGATATACGTTCGCAGCATGTGAGACACCTGCAGTTAGAGGTGCAGCGGCGCAGCTGCGGTTCAGCATTCATTGATACAAAGGAGAAATTATGAGTCTGGCAGACAAAGAATACCTTGGAATTGTAAAAAACATCCTGGAACAGGGGAAACTGGGGCAGAACCGGACAGGCATGCCTGCCTACAAGCTCCCTCATCAGATGATGCAGTTTGATCTGGAAAAGGAATTTCCTATTTTAACCACGAAATTCGTAGCCTTTAAGACGGCGGTCAAAGAAATCCTCTGGATCTGGCAGAAACAGTCGAATGATGTCCGCCTCCTGCAGAAGTGGAACTGCCATATCTGGGATGAATGGATGAGGGAAGACGGTACCATCGGAAAAGCTTACGGCTACCAGCTGGCCAAGTATCACCAGGTGGATACCCTGCTGAAGACACTGAAGGAAGATCCCCAGAGCCGCCGCATGGTGGTGGATCTCTGGAATGCCGGAGATCTTCCGGATATGGCTCTTTATCCCTGCGCTTTCCTTACCATGTGGGATGTATCGGAAGACGGCAGGCTGAACTGCATGCTGGTGCAGCGGAGCGGGGACATGGGTCTGGGTGTGCCTTTTAATATGGCTCAGTATGCGGCCCTTATCTGCATGATTGCCCAGGTGAGCGGCCTTCGCCCCGGTCTTTTTACCCACGTCATCAATAACGCCCATATTTATGAAAACCACGTGGAAGCATTGAAGAAGCAGCTCCTTCGGCTGCCTGATGCCTATGATGCACCGAAACTGGTGCTGAATCCGGATATTCATAACTTCTATGACTTCCAGCCGGAAGATATTGTGCTTGAAAATTACAGGCATCATGAAAAGATAGCCATGGAGGTGTCCGTATGAAACTTTCCATGATTGCCGCCCGGGCGGAAAACGGAGTAATTGGAAATCACAATACCCTCATCTGGCACCTTTCGGATGATCTGAAGCGGTTCAAAGCTTTGACCATGGGCCACCCCATCATTATGGGACGGAAGACCTTCGAAAGTCTTCCCCGTGTGCTTCCCGGCAGGACGCATTATGTGCTCACCGGAAACAGGGACTACAGGGCGCCGGAAGGGGTTCTCCTCTTTCACAGCGTGAAGGATCTGCTGGAGGCCCTGCCGGAGGAAGAGTGCTTTGTCATTGGCGGAGAGCATATGTACCGTGAAATGCTCCCCTATGCGGATACCCTTTATATGACGGAAATCAGGAAATCCTATGAAGGGGACGCCCGGTTTCCCGCATTTGACAGCCGGCAGTGGCAGCTGGTGGAGAAGACAGAAGGACAGGGGGATATTCCCCATGATTTCTGTATTTACAGAAGAATAAAGAAATAAAAGAAGGGATACTATGAAAATCGCAGTTCGTTATTACAGCCGGGGCGGCTCTACAGAAAAGACAGCCAGGGCCATTGCCCGGGAAGTGAGAGAAAGGGCGGAAACTACAGATAAGCCGCTGGAAGGGAAAGTAGATGTTCTCTTTATCGGAAGCGGCATTTATAAAGGCCATATTGACGGTCATGTGAAATCATTTATTGAAAGTCTTTCTTCCTCCCGCGTGGGCAAGGCGGTTTTTTTCAGCACAGCCATGCTGGGCGGGGGAAACAGTGATGAGGAAGTGAGAAAGCTTCTGGAGAAACAGGGCATTCCCATGGACACCAGAACCTTTCACTGCCATGGAAAATTTCTTTTCTTCCACAGAGACCATCCGGATCAGAAGGATCTTCTGGATGCGGAAATTTTTGCCCGCAAAATCATAAAAAAATAAATTCTTTAAAAGACAGCAGCCGGAAGGGGCTGTCTTTTTTTATGGCATGGATGGAGAAATGAGGGCGGATGATTTTGAGAAAATCAAAACTCCATGGATCTTCTGCTTCCCTCTTCTTCCGCAGCAGCGCAGTGAAGCGTCCTCAGTCAGGAAATAGGCCTAAAGAATATTTTTCAATATCTAATTTATTAAATTTAATGGTTCGCATTTAAATTTTAATAAATATTATAATTAACAAAGGCCTAACCATACAAAGTGCATTTAAATATTTTATAATGGTATACCATATAAAAATATTTTGGTATATTGACTAATCGATTATGGGAAGCTTATGATAGGACTGTGATAACGAAAGTGATTATCAAATGATTCATGGAAACGGGGTGAAGCACATGATGCCTCTTGTCTTTGCACAGGAAGGCGATACTGTCACGATCCGCCGTATTACAGGCAGAGATGATGTGCGGCAGCATCTGGCGGAACTGGGATTTGTGGTAGATTCGCCGGTTCTGATTGTCAGCCACATGGCAGGAAACCTGATCGTTCAGGTGAAAGGAAGCCGTGTGGCACTGGATCGTTCCATGGCTCAAAAAATATTTTTCTGAGAAAGAAGGAAAGGAACAGCAGGCATGAAAACATTGAAAGAAGTACCGGTAGGTTCTACGGTTAAGGTCAAGCGGATTCACGGAGAAGGACCGCTTCGCCGCCGCATTATGGATATGGGCATTACCAAGGGAGTGGATGTATTTGTCCGGAAGGTCGCTCCTTTGGGAGACCCGGTGGAGCTGACCGTCAGAGGCTATGAACTTTCCATTCGCAAGAACGAAGCAGAAGCCATTGAAGTGGAACAGTAATCTTTCTTTGCCCGGCTGAAAAGACAGTTTGAAATGGACGGGAGGAAAGGGCTTAGGGCTTTCAACAGAGTTTCAGAGCTTTATTTCCGGAAATGCAAAAGTATATGATTGAAAGGAGCAGCAGGAATGTCTATCAGAATTGCCCTTGCAGGCAACCCGAATTGCGGAAAAACGACTTTATTTAATGAACTGACCGGCAGCTCCCAGTATGTGGGCAACTGGCCAGGTGTGACGGTGGAGAAAAAGGATGGCCTTCTGAAAAAGCACAAGGATGTCATCATCCAGGATCTCCCCGGTATTTATTCTCTTTCTCCCTATACCATGGAAGAAAAGGTGGCAAGAAATTATCTGGTGAATGAACAGCCGGACGCTATTCTGAATATTATTGATGGTACGAATCTGGAAAGAAACCTGTATCTTTCTACCCAGCTCATTGAAATCGGTCTTCCGGTGGTGATGGCCGTCAACATGATGGATCTGGTGAAAAAGAACGGAGACACCATTGATGTAAAGAAAATGGGCGAGGAACTGGGCTGCGAAGTGGTTGAAATCTCCGCACTCCAGGGAAAAGGCTGCATGGAAGCGGCAGAAAAGGCAGTGGAAGCGGCAAAAGCCAAACAGCGGGTTCGCCTTCCTTCCGTCTTTACGGGAAGTGTGGAACACGCCATTGCCCATATTGAAGAAACCATTGCACCGAAGGTGGAGGAAAGGTTCCTCCGCTGGTATGCCATCAAGGTTTTTGAACGGGATGAAGATGCCACGGCAGCTCTTCAGCTGGATCCCAAGATTATGAGCCATCTGGAAGGTCATATCAAGGACTGCGAAGATGAACTGGATGATGACTCCGAATCCATTATTATTAACCAGCGCTATGCCTATATTGCAAAAATTATTAATTCCGTACTGAAACGGAAGACAGCAGCCCATACCATGACCGTTTCGGATAAGATCGACCGGGTGGTGACCAACCGTATTCTGGCCCTTCCTATTTTCTTCATCATTATGACTGCGGTGTACTTCATTTCCTGCTCCATTATCGGCGGACCGGTAACAGACTGGGTGAATGATGATTTCTTCGGAGGCATGGTTACCGATGCGGCATCGGATATGCTGGATGCCATTGAAGCACCGGACTGGCTGGAAAGTCTTCTGGTTGACGGCATTATCGGCGGCGTAGGCACGGTGCTTGGCTTCGTTCCTCAGATTTTAAGTATTTTCTTCTTCCTCTCTCTGCTGGAAGACTCGGGCTACATGGCCCGCGTGGCTTTCATCATGGATCGGATTTTCCGGAAGTTCGGTCTTTCCGGCAAGTCTTTCATTCCGATTCTGGTGGGCAGCGGCTGCGGTGTTCCGGCAGTCATGGCTACCAGAACGATTGAGGATACAAGGGACCGCCGCATGACCATCATGCTCTGCACCTTTATCCCCTGCTCGGCTAAAGCAGTCATTATTGCCATGATTACATCCACTTTCTTCCCTGATTCCGTACTGATGGCACCGTCCATGTATTTCCTCGGCATTGCCGTTATTGTACTGGCAGGCATTGCACTGAAGAAGACCGCCATATTCGCCGGAGATCCGGCTCCCTTCGTCATGGAACTTCCTGCTTACCATGTGCCGTCCATGAAGGGCGTGCTCATTCATATGTGGGAAAGAGCCAGAGGATTTATTATCAAAGCCGGTACCATCATTTTCTCCGTATGCGTAATTATCTGGTTCTTCTCCTCCTTCAACATCACCATGGATATGGTGGATGATATCGAAGACTCCATGCTGGCAGGCTTTGGCCATATGATTTCCTGGATCTTCGCTCCTCTGGGACTGGGCGACTGGAAAGGCGCCGTGGCAGTCATTTCCGCTGAAATGGCAAAGGAAGATGCCATCGGCACCCTGGCAGTACTGAATGGTGTGGCCAAAGATGCGGAAGATGAAGCTGTTATGGCCGGTATTGCCGGTATGTTTACTCCAATTGCCGCTTTCTCCTATATGATTCTCAACCTGTTTGACCCGCCCTGCATTGTAGCTATGGCTACCATTGCCCGTGAAATGGGAGACAGGAAATGGGCAGCCCTGGCCATCGGCTTCCAGGTCATGCTGGGCTATTCCCTCGCATTTATTGCCTATAATCTGGGCGGATGGCTGTTCTATGGATTTGCCTTCGGTATTGCCCAGGTGCTGGCTATTGCGCTCTGCCTTATCGGCTTGTACTTCATTTTCCGTCCTGCCCCCAGGGTGAAGGAGGAAAATGTAGAAGGCGCTGGAGCCAAAGCGTAAAGAGTTCAGGATGGGAGGTGCTGTGAGGCATCTCCTCTGAACCTTTTGAATCTTTTTTCAAAGTTTTTATTCTGGAAAGGAAGGGATATCCGTGAGTATTGGTACCTATGTGGTAGTAGCTGTCATTGCGATTCTTTTCGTATTTGCCTGCCGTCACATTTATCGGGTTACTCTGGGCGGGCAGAGCTGCTGCGGCGGCGGAGACGGCGAATGTCCTGCATGCCGTGCCCGTAAGATGAAACTCCATGGCGGTTTGAAAAAATCCTGACAGGATCAGAAAAAGCACCGGTTTAACCGGTGCTTTTTTGATGGTCTGTATCAGCCTGTACGGCGGGAAGCACGAAATTCCTTCGGTGTCATATGAAAGCTGCGGCTGAAAAGCTTGGAAAAATAGCTCTGACTGGTAAATCCGCAGGCAAAGGCGATGTCCGCAATGGGAGTGTCCTGGTATTCCAGAAGGGTACGGCTCACGCCCAGCCGGTATTCATTCACATAGTCTATGGGGGAGGAGCCCATATATATTTTGAATAGAGAACAGCACTTGCTGCGGGAGACCTTTCCGGCGGAAGCAATATCATCCAGTGTGATTTTGTCTGCATAATTTCTTTTTATATATTCCACCATATCCTTCTGCACAGCCCTGTCGGAGGGAGAAGGCAGGGAAGCGGATTTTCTTTCCGGCGGGAAGAGAAGGCAGAAATCATACAGCAGGAAATGAAGCAGAGCAATGACTTTCAGACGGCTGTAGGGAGAAGCTTCTCTTTCTGTCTTTTCGATATCTCTGATGAGAAACTGCAGTCTATCGGCTCCTTCACTGCCGGCCGGTACATACAGATAATCAGACAGCCGGTTTTCCAGAAGGGGGTGGATGAATCGGGTCCGGATATCGGGATCGGAAGTCAAAAGGGTTTGATTGACAAGGATGCGGATGATGGAAGTTCCTTCCGGTTCGGTTATATTCCTGTGGATTGTACCGGGAAGCACCAGCAGGGTATCCTTTTCGTGAAGGGTAATGACTGATTCATTCACCTGAAAATCCAGGGAGCCGCAAAGGACAGTAATGCATTCTGCCTCCTCATGCCAGTGGGTCATGGTGCAGATAGAGGAAGATCCTTTTTCTTCACTGGCATAAAACGTTTTCATTCTGGCACCGGCCGCTGCCGGTGTACCGGGGACAAGGACATAGGGCTTTTCCATAACACACCTCGAATTATACGATCGTTATAAAACTAAAGATAATTTTGCTATTTTTATTTCATTTCTGACGATATAATTATATCAGAAATCGAGATAAATAGATATGGTTTCTAAGTAAAACCATTCAATCAAAAGTTGATAAAGGAGGAACAATTATGGAAACATTACTGAACAAATTACTGGCTGACCTGGTGGTGGAATACCACAAACTGCAGAGCTATCACTGGTACCTGAAGGGATATCATTTCTTCGATGATCATCCGAAGCTGGAAAGCTACTATGACATGATTGCAGGCATGGTAGACGGGACCGCAGAAGATATGCTGAAACTTTCCCTGAAACCGGAATCCACCATGAAGGGATTCCTCTCCATCAGCGATGTGAAAGAAGCGGAAAACAATGAAGTGACTTCTGAAGAAGCCTATGCCTCTGTGCTGAAAGATTTCCAGCTGCTCAGGGATGATGTGCTGGCAGTCAAGAAAGAGGCTGATGAAACCGGTGACTACCTCACCTCTGCCCTTATGGACGACTATATCGAAAGCTTCTACAAAGAAATCTGGATGCTTCGCCAGGTACTGAAATAAGTATTTTCCATCAAGCCGGGAAGAAAATCTTCCCGGCTTTTCTTATGGGCTGCATGAGGTCCTTTCCGCCGTGAAAAAATTGCCTGTGTCTGTTACAATAGATATATAAATTTCAATCTATTTTCTCTAAGGAGTATGAAATGTACGAAGAAACAACCATTGCTGCCATAGCCACTCCTCCCGGAGAAGGGGGCATAGGCATTATCCGTATCAGTGGGATGAATGCTGTAGATGTGGCGGATGCCCTGTTCCATGCGAAAAAAATCCATTCGTTCCATGAAGCCGAGCCCTACCGCATGTATTTCGGTCATGTGGAAAAAGACGGCCGAAAGGTGGATGAAGGGCTGGCAGTCTATATGAAGGCACCTCATTCCTATACAGGGGAAGATGTCATAGAAATCCAGATCCATGGATCCATGGAAGCCCTCCGGGAAACACTGGAACTGACGCTGGAAAGCGGGGCGGTACCTGCAAGCCGGGGCGAATTCACGAAAAGGGCATTTCTCAATGGAAGGCTGGATCTCTCTCAGGCAGAAGCGGTGATGGATATTATCGAAGCCAAGGGATCCGCAGCCCTGTCCCAGGCGGAGAGCCATCTTTCCGGTGCGCTTTCCCGATTTGTCAAAGAAGGGCGGGATGAACTCACCGATCTGATTACCAAGCTGGAAGTCACCATTGATTATCCGGAAGAAGATCTGGAGGATCTGACCAATGAGGAAATCGGACGGGGACTTTCCGACATTGAAAAGAGCCTCTCCGCTCTTCTGAAACGGTCGGAAGAAGGACGCATCATCAAAGACGGTCTCCGCACGGCCATTGTGGGACGGCCGAATGCAGGAAAGTCCAGTCTCCTGAATGCCCTTCTCCAGGAGGACCGGGCAATTGTCACCGATATTCCGGGGACCACCAGAGATACCATCGAGGAATCTATTAAAATCGGAGGCGTTCCCCTGGTGCTCATGGATACGGCAGGCCTCCGCGAAACCGATAACAAGGTGGAGCGGATCGGAATCGAGCGGGCCAAAAAATCCATGGAACAGGCGGATCTTATCCTGGCGGTGATTGACGGCTCCTGCCCTCTGGAAAAAGAAGACAGGGAGCTCCTTTCTTCCCTGAAAGGCAGAAAGGCCATGGTCATTCTGAATAAGTACGATCTGCCCCAGGAAGCGGACGAAGAAGAAATCAGGAACCTGACGGGCAGTGTGCCGATTGTATCCATCTCCGCCCGCTACGGAAGCGGTATGGATGAACTGGAAGAGGCACTGCGCCGTCTTACGGAACACCAGGACCGGGACGCAGGCAGAGAACTTTTCCTGACCAATCTCCGCCATGTGGATCTGGTGAAAAAAGCACTGGAGGCGGTACATCGTGCCCAGGAATCTCTCCGGAACAGCATGCCTGCCGACTGCATTACTGTGGATCTGGTGGAAGCATGGAACCGCATGGGCGAAATTACAGGGGAAACGGTGGATAATGAATTGATCAATCAGATTTTCGAACGGTTCTGTGTAGGGAAATAGTGGACTGCCTGTTCACACTGAATCACATGAAGCGGCCGGTGTTTTCACCGGAATTTCCCCTTTTAAACCGGTCTTATATTTTATATAATAGTATGGGTTTATTATGAATTAAAAAAGAAGCAGCCGGGGTGCTGCTTCTTTCGTTGAAGAAAGAAGGAAAACATGTATCTTATTGATACGTATGATGTCATCGTGGTAGGAGCGGGCCATGCAGGCTGCGAGGCAGCCCTGGCTGCCGCCCGTCTGGGATGTAAGACACTCCTTACCACCATTTCCCTGGAAAATGTGGCTATGATGCCCTGCAATCCGGCCATCGGCGGTCCGGGCAAGAGCCACTTGGTCAAGGAAATTGATGCACTGGGCGGGGAAATGGGAATTGCTGCCGATAAAACAGCCATTCAGATGCGCATGCTGAATCTGGGAAAAGGGCCGGCCGTGTATGCGCTCCGCGCCCAGTCCGATAAAAATGCTTACCACCGCTATATGAAGCAGGTGGTAGAAAATACGGAAAATCTGGACCTGAAACAGGTGCAGGTCATGGATATTATTGTGGAGGACGGAAAATGCGTGGGAATTACTACGGAACTCCACGAAGAATACAGGGCCAAAGCAGTCATTCTCTGTACAGGGACCTATCTGGACAGCGAAATCATTATAGGCGAGACCATGTATTCCGGCGGTCCTAATGGTATGCGCCCCTCGGTGGGACTGTCGGAAAATCTGAAGAAGCATGGACTGGATATTCTCCGTTTCAAGACAGGGACCCCCAGCCGCGTGGATATCAGAAGCCTTCATCTGGACCGCATGCAGCTGGAAGAAGGGGATCCGGAAAACCATGCCTTTTCCTTTATGGATGAACGGGCAGACCGGAACCAGCGGAACTGCTGGCTTACCTATACCAATGAAACTACCCATAAGATCATTCGGGACAACCTGATGCGGGCGCCCAAGTATGCCGGACTGATTCACGGGGTAGGTGCCCGCTACTGCCCTTCTATTGAAGATAAGGTGGTGCGGTTCCCGGATAAGAAACGGCACCAGCTCTTTATTGAACCGGAGGGGCTGGACACCAATGAAATGTATGTACAGGGCATGTCGACTTCCATGCCCATTGATGTACAGTATGCGTTCCTTCGTACCATTCCGGGACTGGAAGATGTGAAGGTTATGCGTCCTGCCTATGCGATTGAATACGACCTGCTGGATCCTCTGCAGCTGTATCCGACACTGGAAGTCAAGAAGCTGCCGGGCCTTTATTCCGCCGGCCAGTCCAACGGGACATCCGGCTATGAAGAAGCGGCGGCACAGGGGCTGATGGCAGGAATTAATGCGGCTCTTAAAATTCAGGGGAAGGATCCTTTCATCCTTGGACGGCATGAAGCTTATACGGGAGCTCTCATTGATGATCTGGTGACCAAGGGAACCAATGAACCCTACCGCATGATGACCAGCCGCAGCGAATACAGGCTCATTCTCCGCCAGGACAATGCGGATCTCCGGCTCACCCAGAAGGGCTATGACATCGGTCTGGTAACGGAGGAAAGGTACCAGCATTTCCTGGAGCGGAAGAGAAAATTTGAAGAAGCCATGCAGTATATCCGCACCAAACGCTTCACGCCGAAGGCGGAAGTCAACCGGGCACTGGAAAGCATCGGCTCTGCGCCTCTTACGACAGGCATGGGAGCCGATAAAATCCTGAAACGTCCTGAAATGACCTACCAGAAAATGGTGGATGCCCTGGGATGCCCGGTTTTCGATCCGGAAGCCGTGGAGGAAATGGAAATCACCGTGAAGTATGAAGGCTACATTGCCCGGCAGGAAGCGGCAGTAAAGAA
>NZ_JBJEXP010000113.1:37887-71056 GCF_051885895.1 Dialister sp.
GCAATGAATTTCATATCCCATCCTTCTTCCCGCAGGGAAAGAAAAGGAAATGCTGATTCTGTGATTGAATCATTGTTTCCTCAGGTAAGACAGGATGATTTCATCAGGTATTTCTTTTTGGAAGGAGAAAAGAAAAGATGACAGCCTGCGAAATGATGGAGGCCCTGGGCCTTCCGGCCAATGAGGAGGCCGCAAAAAAGCTGACTGAGTATAATGCCATGGTGATTGCCATGAGTAAAAAGGTGAATCTTACAGGGATTAAGGACGTAGAGGAAAGCCTGATCAAGAATGTGTATGATTCACTTACCGTATATGATGAAAAATATTTTCCGGAAAAAGGGCGGGTGCTGGATCTTGGCACCGGTGCCGGCTTCCCCGGCGTACCGCTTGCCATCCTCAGACCGGATATGCAGTTTGTGCTGGTGGATTCCATTCAGAAGAAGCTGAACTTTATCGAAGGTGCCTGTGCCAACTTGGGAATTAAAAATGTAAAATGCCTTCATATCCGGGCAGAAGAAGGCGGACGGCGAAGAAAGACCAGGGAAGCCTTCGATGTGGTTACGGCCAGGGCCGTAAAAGCCATGCCTGTCATCTCGGAATGGGCACTTCCCTTTGTAAAAACCGGCGGCATTTTTGCGGCTATGAAAGGACCCGGAGCGGAGGAAGAACTCAAAACAGCAGGAAGGATCCTTCGAGAGCTTCATGGAATACCGGAAGAAAAGAAGGAGCTTACCCTTCCCGGCGGTGAAAAGCGTATTATCCTGTATATCAGGAAGACAGCACCCTGTCCCAAGACATATCCAAGAAAAGTGGGCATTGCAGAAAAAAAGCCTATTATAGGAGAATAATGAAAAAACAGGTCCAACAGGACCTGTTTTTCTTTTGCTTTTCTGCAGGTGCAGAAAAAGAAAAACGGCACCTGTGCGAATGACTTTAAAAAGCATCCATTTACTTTTTTTACTGCATGCAGTTTCAAAAAAGTAATAAAATATCTTGTCTTTCATTGATATAGGAACATATTTCCTGTATACTATAAAAAATGACCGTGAGTTGAAAAAAGGGAGGAATCATGGCGCTTACTAAAAAAGCAGAACGGACGAAAGCAAAACTTTTGGATTCAGCGAAGAAGTTAATCAGCGAAAGAGGTTTTGACCACGTCTCGGTGGAGGATATTACCCGGGACAGCGGTGTGGCCAAAGGAACCTTCTACCACTATTTCAAGTGTAAGGAAGATGTGGTGGCAGAACTCTCTTTCCAGTCTGCTCAGTCTACAATTAATAAGGCCATTCATTTTGAAGGAAGCGTGTCAGAACGGTGCTTTTACTACTTTACTGAAATCTGCCGGGATGCGGAATGGACCGGTATCCGTCTGGTAAGACAGTGGCTGCGGGAAACCATGGAACAGCCGGCAGAAAATTCGGAAGCCAAGGATGCGCTTTTCAATATTTATAATGCGGTGATTTCTATTTATGAGGCCCATCAGGGAGAAGGTCCCGGGGAGCTGACCAAAGATGCCCCTCTGGATACGCTGGCTAAACTGATGATGAGCCATCTGATCGGCGTCCTTACGGTGTGGTGCATGATGAATGCCTCCTTCAGCATTGTGGGGGAATCCACCAAATATATGAAGATTGATATTGAAAATCTTCTTGATCCTTTTATTATCAAATAAATAGAAAATGATCTTTTGCAGCTGTCCTGTGCCATGATCAAAAATTCTCTTCCCTGGGAAGAGAATTTTTTGATGAAAGAAAGACACGAAATTTGATTGACATGCTTTATATGAGATGATATTATACACACAAGAGACAATAAAGTCTCAAACGATATATCGGAGTATTGAATGGAAAGGAGCAGACTGTGGAAGCAGCAGGCAGGGAAGAAGAATTAAAAAAACTGGCACTGGCATTCTGTGCAAATCCCCGCCGTACGGCCAAGGAGCTGGCGGAAGCAGCCGGGATCAGCAAGGCTACCTTTTACCGCGTGTATTCCTCTCGGGACAATTTGTCCAGGCTTTTAAATGAAAAGGCCTGGCAGGTCATCGGCGAGGTAATGGACAGCCTGGAGGAAAAGGGAAAAGGAAGCCGGGAAAAGCTTCACCGGGCCATCGGCCTGTGCTGTGAGAACAGGGAATATCTTATGCTTCTCTGTTACGGCACGGTGACAGGGAGCTGTGACATGTCCTGTCAGGAAATGTACCGGCAGAAAATGCAGGCCTTTTTCCTGAAGGGCCAGTCAGAAGGCGTTTTCCGCATAGATATTTCCGCCTCTGCCATGGCAGAACTCTTTGCAGGAACCATGTGGGGCCTTTTTGAAGGGGAATGCCGGGGGCGGATCGCATCAGCCGATATGGCAGCCTATTGGGAACATTTTTTTCTCCAGGGTGTAGCAATTGAAAAGAAAGAGAGGACAATGAATGAAAGAAGTTAAGCCTTCCAAAAGGCCCATACTGACCTACTATCTGATCATCTTTCTGGTCATCATTTCTTTCAACTCGCTGATTATGCCTGCGTTTCGCGGCAATTCAGTGAAAGAAATGGATTATTCCAGCTTTATGACACTGACGGAAGAACAGCAGATCGACAAGGTGCAGGTAGAACAGGATCAGATTCTGTTTACCAAGAAGGGAGACAAACAGGCCTATAAGACAGCCGCCATGAATGATCCCCAGCTGGTGGACCGGCTCCATAAATCAGGAGCAGATTTTACCGGAAAAATTGTAACGCCCATGAATCCGCTGCTGGATTTTGCCCTTACCTGGATTCTGCCGATCCTCATTTTCTTCGGCATTGGCCATTACATGAATAAGCGGTTCATGAAAAATATGGGCGGCCCGGGGGCCATGCAGTTCGGTATGGGAAAATCCAATGCCAAGATTTTCGTAAAACCGACCAACGGTATTAAATTTGCCGATGTGGCAGGGGAAGATGAAGCCAAGGACAGCCTGAAGGAAGTGGTTTCCTATCTTCATAATCCCAGCCGCTATAAAGATATCGGTGCGAAAATGCCGAAAGGCATTCTTCTGGTAGGACCGCCAGGCACAGGCAAGACCATGCTTGCCAAAGCAGTGGCCGGTGAATCGGAAGTTCCGTTCTTCTCCATTTCCGGCTCTGAATTTGTAGAAATGTTCGTCGGTATGGGGGCTGCTAAAGTAAGAGACCTCTTCAAGCAGGCCAAGGAAAAAGCGCCCTGCATTGTATTTATCGATGAAATCGATGCCATCGGCAAGAAGCGCGGCGGCGCCGTGATCGGCGGCAATGATGAACGGGAACAGACCTTGAACCAGCTCCTTACGGAAATGGACGGCTTTGAAGATAACACAGGCGTTATTATCCTGGCCGCAACCAACCGTCCGGAATCCCTGGATCCTGCGCTTACCCGCCCCGGCCGCTTTGACCGTCAGGTGCCCGTAGGACTGCCGGATCTGCAGGGCCGTGAAGCCATCCTCAAGGTACATGCCAGCAAGATTAAACATGCTCCGGATATTGATTACAATAAGGTGGCCCGTATGGCCTCCGGCGCTTCCGGCGCAGAGCTGGCCAATATCGTTAATGAAGCTGCTCTCAGAGCAGTGAGGGATCACCGCAGCTATGCTACGGAAGAGGATATGGAAGCTTCCATTGAAGTGGTTATTGCCGGATATGAAAAGAAACATGCCATCCTTTCAGATAAGGAAAAGTGCGTAGTTTCCTATCATGAAATCGGCCATGCCCTGGTGGCTGCTCTGCAGTCCCACTCCGCACCGGTGCAGAAAATTACCATTATTCCAAGAACCAGCGGTGCTCTGGGCTATACCATGCAGGTGGATGAAGGCAACCATTACCTTATGACCAAGGAAGAGCTGGAAAACCAGATTGCTACCCTGACAGGCGGCAGAGCAGCGGAAGAAGTGGTATTCCATACGTCTTCCTCCGGTGCTTCCAATGATATTGAAAAGGCCACCAAGCTGGCCAGAGCCATGATTACCCGGTTCGGCATGAGTGACGAATTCGGCATGGTAGCCATGGAAACAGTGACGAACCAGTACCTGGGCGGAGATACCACTCTGGCCTGCTCTCCGGAAACTGCAGCCCGTATAGACCGGGCTGTGTCGGAACTGATTAAGAAGCAGTACGCCAAAGCCGTAAAGCTTCTGGAGGACAACCGTACGAAACTGGATGCGCTGGCCCATTACCTCTACGAAAAAGAAACGATTACAGGAGAACAGTTCATGCAGATCCTGCAGAACGGTCTGCCGGAAGAAAAACCGGAAGCCCCTGCCATGGATTTGAATCTGGAAAAATAAGACAAACGGTGAATTCCCGGATGGTATAACGGAATTCACCGTTTTTTTTGTGTGTAAAATTTGGGGAAGAATGAAAGGCAGTGTAAATTGTTGGTCCCAACCCGGTTTTTCTTTTTCTGCAAGTAGACTTACAGTCACTTTTTTATGAACTGACAGTCAGTTTGTGGTATAATTTATAGATAATTTATATTTTTCATATATGTGCTTTACATGAGGTGAATGGTGAAAAAGGTATTTTTATCTGCTCTTTCCTGGACGGCGGTATCAGCGCTGGTCATTATGGCACTGCTTCATCTGGGCGGGGATTTTCCCGATATCCACAGTTATGTGCAGCCAAGGCTCGGAGCGGCGCTTCTGGTGTTTCTGATTGTATCTCTGGGCCTGTTTTCCGTGCTTGACAGAAAGTATCTGAAACGGCTCCTTCCCTGGGCGGCTGTTCTGCCCCTTCTGTGGATGGGGACTTTTACCTGGGCCTATGGCTTTGCTTCCCTTCCGGAGAAAAAACATCTGGGGGACTATTATGTGCTGGGGGCTCTTCTTATGGCCCTGCCCTATGTTTATACAGCCTGGACAGGCAGAATGAAGCGTTTCTCTTCTCTCTGGACGGTGATTGCAGGCATTTATACCTTCTTTATGGTGCTCCTGCCTTTCATTTATATCGGCTATTATGTGCTTTTCGGCGGAGAAATGGATATGTTTGCCATGATGGCTGTCCGTTCCACCCATCTCAAGGAAATCAAGGATTTCCTGCGTACCATGGGATCGCCGGTTCATCTCTTTATGGCAGCGGCGGCTCTGCTGATTGTGATTTCCTGCGCAGTAGGACTGGCTCGTTCCATGATGAGGAGCGCCCGTTTCTTCGAGGGCAGCATACTCCGGGGGCAGGGAAAATCCTTCCAGATTGGTCTGATCGTGATTTCCATTCTGTTTTTCGGCGGCTTCTATCGCCAGATTACCCACGTGTTCCCCGCTACCATTTTCAAAGCATTGAATTCCGGGGGCAGCGAATTCCAGCTTCTCCAGAAGCTGAATGATAACCTGGATAAAAATGTGAAAACCATGACCTTCGTTCCTCCCGATCCGGACGACGGTATAGAAGAAGGCACACATATTGTCATTATCGGAGAAAGTGCCAACCGGGATCATATGAAAGCCTTTACGCCGGACTATCCGGAAAATACAACACCCTGGCTTTCGGAAATGGCCAAGTCCCCTGATTTTGCTTTGGGCTACAAGGCCTATTCCAATTTCCCCAATACGCTCTTCTCCCTGTCCTATGCCATGACCAGTGCCAACCAGTATGGCGACATGTCTTTTGAGGACGTGGTAAGCATGGTGGATGCCGCTAAGGCTGCAGGCTACCGTACCGACTGGATTTCTTTCCATAACAGAAGTTCCATGTCCAGCGCCGGTGTTACGATGATTGCTGAACGGTGTGATGATTCCTACTGGGAAAAGAATTATGACGGCTATACGCTGGAAGTGCTGAAAAAACTGCCGCCGGCAAAGAAACGGATTATCTTTATCAATATTGACGGCAGCCACTATACCTATATCGCCAGGGTGCCGGTGAACCTTCGGGACAAACTGGGCATTTCCAAAGAAGATCCCTATCATGACTATGATCTTACCATTGCCTATGATGATCAGGTGATGAAGGATATTTTCGAATACGCCAAGGCAAACCTGAATCTGAAGTCCATGATTTACTTCTCGGACCATGGGGAAAATATGAAACACTACCATACCACATCTCCTTTCTACTATGATATGGTTCATATCCCCTTCTTCGTCTATCTGTCACCGGACTACCAGGCTGCCCACCCGGACCTCATGCCGGTGCTGAAATCTCACGAGCAGCAGGTATTCACCAATGACCTGGCCTTCGATACGGTGACCGGCATCTGGCGGGCCCGTACCAATTTCTACCAGTCAAAATTTGATTTCTCCTCCAAGGACTACTCCATTAACATGGACAATGCCACTACCTTTGAACGAAAGAAGAAAATCAAAGACGATCCCGTGTGGAATGGGAAATAATAAAAAGGAACAGGAAGACCGAAAGGTTTTCCTGTTCCTTTTTTGTATGACTGAAAATAATACGGGCTGTCGGTAGTAAGAGGCAGACAGTCAGCAGGAGAAAGTTATAAAAACCGGCGCCCCGCTGGACGCCGGCATTGCACTCTGAAATTTTATAACCTGCGGAACCGGGCTGCAGAGAGTTCCCTTAATCCCTGGAGAACAAATCCCTGGTATACACCTTATCCTTCACCGGCTGCAGATCAGCGCTGAGGCGGTTGGCCAGAATGATGTCAGCATCTCTGCGGAAGCTGTCCAGGTCATGGGTGACAGGCACGCCTTCAAAGGTGTCTTTATCCAGTGTGGGTTCATAAATAAGAAGGGCGATTCCTTTTTTCTTCAGACGGGAAATAATGCCCTGAATGGCGGAGGAACGGAAATTGTCACTGCCGCTTTTCATGGTAAGACGGTAGACACCTACCAGTTTGGGAGAAAGGGAAGCGATGTGGTCTGCAATGTACTGCTTTCTTGTTTCGTTGGCGTCTACCACGGCGCGGATCATGGTTTCCGGTACGTCCTGATAGTTGGCAAGAAGCTGCTTCGTATCCTTCGGCAGGCAGTAGCCTCCGTAACCGAAGGAAGGGTTATTGTAGAAATCGCCGATACGGGGATCATAGCCCATGCCCTTGATGATATCTTCCGTTTTCAGGCCTTTTTCTTCGGCGTAGGTGTCGATTTCATTGAAATAGGCCACCCGGATGGCCAGAAAGGTATTGGAGAAGAGCTTGATGGATTCCGCTTCGGAAGAGCCGGTAATGAGTACGGGGATATTTTCCTTAATGGCCCCTTCCTGCTCCAGAGAAGCGAAAAGACGGGCCTTAGGAAGCAGGTCTTCCTTACCCTTGGGAATACCTACAATAATGCGGGAAGGGTAAAGATTGTCATAGAGGGCTTTCCCTTCCCGAAGAAATTCAGGAGCAAAGAGAATGGACAGCTCCGGATAAACCTTTGCTATTTTTTCCGTATAGCCGATGGGGATAGTAGATTTGATGATCACCACGGCTTTTGATTGTACGCGCCGGATCTGGGAAAGAATGGACTCTACCGCCCTGGTATCAAAGCGGCCGGTGGCATCATCGTAATTGGTGGGCGCGGCAATGACGATAAGGTCTGCCTCCCGGTAGGCACTGTCACCGTCCAGGGTGGCAGTGAGAGAGAGTTTTTTATTTTTCAGGTAGTCTTCGATATAAGCATCTGCAATGGGAGATTTCCGCCTGTTCACCATATCCACTTTTTCAGGAATGACATCCACGGCAGTGACATCATTGTGCTGGGAAAGAAGAACGGCGTTGGAAAGACCCACGTAGCCGGTACCGGCAATGGCTATTTTCATAAAGGATTCCTCGCTTTTTAGAATAGTAGATTTAGGAAGGGCTGATTGCATCGAATCAATCAGCCCTTCCTGCCTTTGATTACCTTTATTATACTCTTTCCGTGCCTCCTTTGCGACAGTGGGAAAGGAAGCTTTTTCCGGCACAGGAGACAGCGCTGATTCACTGCAAAAGCCGATTTTGGCACAGCTGAAAAGAAAGCATAAAGGCTCTTTTCGTGGAACAGATTTTGTGATACTATATTGAAAGAAATCGAATTAAAAGGAGGCCTTGTTATGGCACTTGCAATTGGAAAACCGGCACCGGACTTCACGCTGCCTTCGGATGGAGGAAAGGACGTATCCCTTCATGACTATAAGGGACAGAAAGTGATTCTTTATTTTTATCCCAAGGATAATACATCCGGCTGCACCCTGGAAGCCAAAGCATTCAGGGACCATCTGGAAGACTTTAAGAACCTGGGCTATGCCGTTATCGGCGTGAGCCGGGATTCTGTTCGGAAACACTGCAATTTCCGGGATAAAAACGAATTGAATTTTCCTCTTCTTTCTGACGAAGAAGAAAAGGTGGTCAATCTCTACGGCGTATTGAAAGAAAAGAGCATGTACGGCAGAAAGTATATGGGCATCGAACGGTCCACCTTTATCATCGATGAAGAAGGCAACCTGGTAAAGGAATACAGAAAGGTGAAAGCTTCATCTCATGTGGAGGATCTGTTGAAGGATCTGAAGAGCTGACGGCAGTCAAAAAGCAGTGAAATTTCGAATTTCACTGCTTTTTGTTTGTCAGATTTCAAATCTTATTTTCAAATCACTTCCAATGCTTCCATGCCAAGCAGAAGGGCGGCGTTACGGCTGTCCTTTCCCCAGTGGCGCTGGTCATGGGAAAGGGAAGAAAGGGTATCGGCGGTGAACATGATTTCCGCAAACTCCTTTTTTCTGAACCGGGCGCAGGCTGCCAGGGCACTGGCTTCCATGTCTACCAGACTGCAGCCTTCCTTCCGGCGGCGCTGTATTTTTTCTTTCGTTTCCCGGAAGAAGCCGTCGCTTGTCCAGGTGACGGCAGGGGAAAAGGGAAGTCCTTTTTCCTGAAAAAATTTCTTCAGGTGGAGAAGGGGCGCCCTGTCCAGTTCTATAAAACGGGAAGGAGGAAGATAATGGAAAGAGGTGCCTTCATCCCGAAGGGCTTTGGCAACAGGGAAGAAGCAGTTTTCCGGAAGATTATCCAGCGCACCGCAGCACCCGATGGCCAACACTTTCTGCACGCCGTAGGCGAAAAGCCTGTCTTCTATCAGTACGGCGGAAGGGGCGCCGGCCGGAGCCTGCACCAGAAGAAGAGGACCGGTTCTGCCGGGGATTTCATAGAGGGGAAAGGATTTGGTCAGGGAGAGAAAGGTGCCTCGGATTTTTCCCTGCCTGCTTTCCGCAAAGGAAGCAATCCTCCGCTCTCCCAGAAAAGCCATGAGACAGCGGGAGGGGAGATGGAGGGGAAGATGTTCGAAATCCGGGGAAATAAGCCCCGCCTCTTCACTGAACTCGGTGAGAGGGATATCTGATAGTTTCATAAGTCCTCCTTTCAGCAGTACAGGATATAAAAAGGCAGCTCCTGCTTTGGCCGGCTCCCGGACCGGTGCTCATTCATCAAAGCTGTCCAGCAGAATATATACATTTTCCGTATCATACTCGATCTGCTCAGACCAGCGGGTGGTGGAACGGATAAGATCTCCGGTTTCAGCGTATGACAGGAGAATGAAGATGACTGCTTCCCGGGCGTAGCGGGCAGCGGTTTCCGGATCATAGGCCTCGCATTCATCCAGCTGACGGAAGAGAATATAGCGTTCCAGATTGGTCAAAAACCAGGGAGACAGTTTCTGGGAAAGCGCGGAGGCCTTTTCAGACAGTTTTTCAGCATGGGCTTCCATCAGGGAAAGAGACTCTGTCCATTCTCTGTCAATGGGGTTGGTCTGTTCCAGCCGTTTCAAAAGGCTTTGGATATAATCCTTCTCAAAACAGGGAGTAAAGAAACAGGACTCTTTTTCCAGCGGCAGGTGAAGGCGGGAGAGAAGGCTCAAAAAATCCAGGGGACCTGTGCGGTCTGTGCTTTGGAAAAGGAGCTCTGACGGTTCCTCCAGAAGCTGTTCTACTGTCCTTTCGCAGGCCAGTCCGGTGCCGGCAAGTATGATTTCTTCTTCTTTGTCACTGTCATAGCTGTATTTGTAGAAACGGGGGTGGTCCCGGCAGATCTGGCAGAGATATTGCGGTCCCTTTTCCAGGATGAGGCGGCAGAGTCCCTTTTCCGTCAAAAAGTGGCAGTACCCTTTCTCGTTGAAACGGAAACAGGGCAGGCCTTCTTCTCCTTTTGTGACCCACTCCTGCAGTTCTTTTCCCAGAGGACCCGGGGCATTTTTATATTTCTGCATGGTTTCATCATCAATGTCGATTTCCCACTTCTGGCAGCAGGTATGACGGCATTGGTCTGCCTTGCAGAAGAAACGGGGAAAAAATTCAGGAAAAATTCTTGTCATGGAAACCTCCGGAGGGAAAGCGCTTTCCCGGTCAGGGATACCGGCGGGAAACAGCCTGTAAAAAATCCCCTGCCTTTCCGGGTAAAACGCTGATTCTGTGATTACATCAGCATTTTTCCGGAGACAGGGGAAAGAAATTATTTTACTTCCTGAATGATGGGAAGAATCATGGGGCGCCGTTTGGTGCGGTCGTAGAAATACTTGCCCAGGGTGTCGCGAATCTGGGTCTTGATAGCATTCCATTCCGTTACGTTTCCCGCTTCACAGCGGTCCAGTACAGATTCAATGCGTTCCCTTGCTTCTGTGAGAAGGGCTTCACTGTCTCTTACATATACGAAACCTCTGGAAACGATATCCGGCCCGGCCAGTACCTGGTTGCTTCCCTTTTCCAGGGCAATTACCACGATGACTACACCATCCTGAGCCAGCTGCTGACGGTCGCGGATAACGATGTTTCCTACGTCTCCTACGCCCAGTCCGTCAACGAAGACCGGTCCGGCCTGTACCTTGCCGTTGATTTTGGCACTGCGGTTTGTAAATTCAAATACAGAACCGTTTTCGCCGATCAGGATATTCTGTTTCTTTACCCCCAGGCTTTCTGCCAGTTCCGCATGGCTGCAGAGCATGCGGTATTCGCCGTGGACAGGAATAAAGAATTTCGGACGTACCAGGGAAAGCATGGTTTTCAGGTCTTCCTGGGAGCCATGGCCGGAAACGTGAACCCGGGTGGTAGCGCTTGTTACGACATGGGCACCCAGCTTCATCAGATTGTCGATGGTACGGCCTACGCTGGTTTCATTTCCCGGAATCGGGGAAGCAGAAATAATGACTGTATCGCCGGCGTGAATCTGTACCTGGCGGTGGCTTCCGTCAGCCATGCGGGAAAGGCCTGCCATTGGTTCGCCCTGGCTGCCGGTGGTGAGGATGCAGAGCCTGTCATCCCGGTAGCGGTTGATTTCCTCCGGTTCGATAAAGGTGCCTTCCGGTGCGGTCAGATAGCCCATTTCCAGGGCGATGTTTACGACGTTCACCATGGAACGGCCGAAAACGCAGACTTTGCGTTTATAGTATACGGCAGCATCTACTGCCATCTGGATGCGGGATACATTGGAGGCGAAAGTGGCCAGAATAATACGGCCTCTGGCTTCTCCGTAAGCTTCCATCAGGGAACGGGTCACCACGGCCTCCGACGGTGTATAACCCGGATTCTGTGCATTGGTGGAATCGGCGCAGAGCACCAGCACACCCCGATGGCCCAGTTCAGCCAGCTTGTACATATCGGTCAGTTCGCCATCCACTGGAGAGTGGTCGAATTTGAAGTCCCCGGTGTGGACAATGGTGCCGATGGGGGTACGCAGATAAATGCCGCAGGAATCAGGAATGGAATGGCAGACATGGAAGAAACCAAATTTAAATGAACCGGCTTTGAATTCGTCTCCTGATTTGACTACGTGTAAATCATAATTGGAAATATGAGCTTCCTTGAGCTTGCCTTCAATGAGGCCGCAGGTGAGCCGGGTGGCATAGACCGGTGCGGAAACTTCTCTTAACAGATAAGACAGAGAGCCGATATGATCTTCGTGACCATGGGTGATCAGAATGGCCTTGATCTTGTCTTTGTTTTCAATCAAGTAACTGAAATCGGGGATGACAATATCAATCCCCAGCATGTCTTCTTCCGGGAAGGCCATGCCTGCATCAATTACGATAATTTCGTCGCCGTAACGGAAAACAGTCATGTTTTTCCCGATTTCCCCCAGTCCTCCCAGGGGAATAATTTGTAATCTAGCTTTTGCCAAGATTAAAATCCTCCTATTCAATTGTTATGCTGCTTATAGTAAGAATCATAAGCATAAAAAAACTACATAAAAAAGTTACATATAAAAATTTTTAAAAATAAAAAGCCGTTCCATAGTCGCTTTTCATATTATAACACAAGCGTGAAAGAGTGGTGAGAAATATTTTATAAAGGAGAAGGCGAAGAGAAAACAGAGTACTTGCGGCAGGAAGCCGACTTTTCAGCAGCGGATGTATGCATGCTGTATGCAATGGAAAGGCCCGTCATAGCCGGCCCATGGTCGGAAGACACTGGCTTTTGCGAGATCACTGATGCCGGTCCGGAAACTCTTCCTTTTTGCGTGCAGGGAAAGTCAGGAGAGTCGAATGATCCCATCATTCCGGATCCGCTTCGTTCCATGCCTGTACAATCATATAACTTTTATCTTTCGCTCGCAGGAGTATCTGTTCCAAATGTAAATCTTCAGACATGCAGGGCTTATCATCTTCGGGCATACAGTTCGGCGCCGATGCGGCCTCTTCTGCAGGAAGAGAATAGATATGGTACAATAATATATCTACATCATTAGTATTATGTAAGGAGCTTTTATATGAATGATCGGATCTCCGGAGATAACCATGCCATCGTGCTGGCAGGAATGAGTACGGCCCTGGTGGTGGTTCTTTCCCTTCTGGGGTTTTATATGCCCCTTCTTTCTACCGTTGTTTTTCTTCTGATTCCGCTTCCGATTGCCTACCTTGGCATGAAGGAGGGGGTCAAGTGGTCTGTGGTGGTTACAACCGGCGTGCTGGTGCTGGACTCGACCTTCTTCGGCATTGTGTCGGCAGCCTTTGTCTGCGCTATTTTCGGCCTTCTGGGCGTAGTCATGGGGATATGCTACCGATTCAGGGTATCGGCAGCTAAAACCCTTCTGGCCGGTGCCGTGGTGGTGCTGTGCGCCCTGGTGGCAGAAGGAATTGCCACATTGTATCTTCTGGGACTTCCCAGCCTTATGTTTGGCGGGGAAGGGCTGGCGCAGGTGAAAGAGAGTATGCTGGAAGCGCTGCCTTCCTTCTACAGCGGAGAAGCGCTGGACCAGGCCAAAGAAAAAGTGGATTTTCTGATGGATGCTATGGAAAAATCCGTGCCCTATACTTTGGTGGCAGTATCTGTCTTTTATTCCTGGGCATCTATGACCCTGGGCTCTCACGTATTTAAAAAGATGGGCATTACTGATATCCCCCATCTTCCGCCTTTCGAACGGTGGGAACTTCCCAAGGGAACCCTGGCACTTTATCTGGTGGTACTGGCCTGCCAGTATTTTTTCAAGGATCAGGAGCAGGTTTCCTATGTGGCATATAATTTGGGAACACTCTGCGTTTCTATTTTCTGGCTCCAGGGGCTGGCAGTGACCTGGTGGCTGCCTCACCGCTATCCGGTGATCAGGCCGCTTCGCCTTTTCATTATGATTCTTTCCGCCTTCATTGGTGTCATCCAGATGTTTGTGGTATTTCTGGGCATTGCAGATATGGCTGCCAGCTACAGGAAGAAAAGAAATTACCAGTAAGAGGCAGGGCACTCAGGTTCAGAGAAGGCAAAGGATTCGCTGTGCGGCATACAAATGCCGCACGGCAGTCCATATATAGATATGGAAATTTGCATTCATTCTGTATTTCGAGTAGGATTAAGGAAGACCGGCAGGAGCCGGGGAGCGAAACTGGTCTTTCAGAAATCGAGGTTATAAAGAGGGAAAATGCTTAATGATATCTGGGTGTATAAAAAAACATCCCGCATCATGCTGGCGCTGCTGCTGATTGCAGTAGTTATGCTGGCTACTCAGAACTGGCCTCTGGGACTTCTTCTTTTTATTATCATCGCAGGCTGTATCGTATATATTAAACGCTGCGATTTTTACCAGGAGAAAAAGCTCTCCCGGTATCTGGATGATTTGTCCGCCGGCGTATCGGCAGGCACCGTATATGCGGTCAAAAACCTTCCTGTAGGGATTGCCATGATGGATGAAAAGAAGGAACTGGTATGGGCCAATAATGTTTTCCGGAACTGGGTGGGCAAGGATGCTCAGGAGGGTGTGCGCTTCCAGAATCTGGTATCCGGGCAGAAGATTTCCAAGATATGGGGAAAAACAGGATGGTTTGACTGCCATGCAGGGGGCACCTTCTTCCGTGTGTTCCACAAATTTATTGATGTGGATATCGGAGGAGGCACCCAGTCGCCTTTCATGGTATTTTATTTCATGGATCGCACCGATGTGGAAGTGGCGGTTAAGGAATGTACGGAAGCCCGTCCTGTTTTTGGCATTATTCGTATTGATAACGTATCCGAAGTGACGGCGGATATGACGGATATGGAAAAATCCGCCCTTCTTTCCGATGTAACGGAAAGGGTGCTTTCCTATTTTTCCGGTAAGGATGGATTTATCAAGCAGTACTCCACCACGGACTTCGTGACCTGTATTTCCCAGAAAGCGCTGACCGATATGATGGAGGATAACTTTGACATCCTGGATAAGGTGCGCGAGATCCATACGGTGAACCGCATTCCTGTGACTCTGTCCATCGGCGTTGTGCAGAGTGAAGACAGCTTTGCCAGACAGTTTGAAGAAGCCCAGGTCTCTCTGGACCTGGCTCTGGGCCGGGGCGGTGACCAGGCTATTGTGCGGGTAGGGAAAGACGTCAAGGCCTTCGGCGGGAAGTCGCCGACCGCTGTCAGCTCGACCCGTGTCAGAGTCCGGGTTGTGGCCCAGGCGCTGAAGGAAATTATTGACGGCGCCGATATGGTGCTCATTATGGGGCATGGGCATGAAGATTTTGATGCCCTGGGAGCAGCCGTAGGCGTTTCCCATCTGGCCCGTTCATCCCATAAGGAAACGCATATTGTCCTTTCAAAGGAAAGGGACACCTGCCGTAAAATGGTGGAAGCCATTGAGGGCAGCGGCGCGGCGGAAGGACTCCTTGTGGATGAAAGCCAGGCAAAGGGCATGATCACTGACCAGACAGTGGTTATTGTAGTGGATACCCATGTGCCTGAACTGGCAGCGGCTCCGGAAGTGCTGAAGAAAGCCAAGAAGAAGGTGGTCATTGACCATCACCGGAGAGCCAGCTCCATGATTACGTCCACCCTTCTTACATATATGGAACCGTCTGCCTCTTCCGCCTCCGAACTTGTTACCGAACTGGTACAGTACTACGGCGGCGATGAAGAAATGAATGAACTGGAAGCATCCTGCCTGTATGCGGGGATTGTGGTGGACACCAAGAATTTCGCAGTACAGACCAGTGTCCGTACCTTTGATGCAGCCAGCTTCCTCCGCCGCTGCGGCGCTGATACCAAACTGGTGCACCGCCTCTTTGAAGAGGACATCAGCAGCATCAGGACAAAGGCGGAAATTCTGGCAGGCATGAAACTTATCGACGGATCCATAGCGATTGCTTCCTGTCCGGAAGATGTGGAGGAATCTCAGATTCTGGCAGGTCAGGTGGCTGACTACCTGGTCACCATCAAGGAAATCCGGGCCAGCTTCCTGTTTTACTATACCGATAAGGGTCTCTGTCTTTCCGCCCGCTCCGATGGCTCCATCAATGTACAGGTGGTCATGGAAGCGTTGGGCGGCGGCGGCCATCTCACCGTTGCCGGTGCCCAGCTGGGGAAAGAAGGAAATAAAGAAAGTGCGGAGAAAGTGATTGTTACACAGGTCCGCAAACAGATAAAGGAGGAAAAAGAATGAAAGTCGTACTCTTGCAGGATGTCAAAAAAGTAGGGAAAAAAGGAGACATTATTGAAGTCTCCGACGGATACGGCCGTAATGTGCTGATCCGCAAAGGCCTCGGCGTAGAAGGAACCAAGGCAAACCTCAATACTGCTGCCCAGCGCCAGGAATCCAAGGTATTCAAGGATAAAGTGGCTGCTGATGAAGCTGTCATCATGGCCGCCCAGCTGAAAAAAGTCAAGGTGGTTATTAAAGTACAGTGCGGAGAAGATGGAAAGATCTTCGGCTCCGTCACCGGCAAGGATATCAGTGAAGCATTGGAAAAACAGTATAAGTTTAAACTGGAAAAGAAAAATATCCGTCTCAAGAGCCCTATCAAGACTCTGGGCGAATACGATGTGGAAGTCTGGGTACACCAGCAGGTGACCAGTTCTGTCCATGTATCGGTGGTAGCAGAATAAGAAAGACTCCATCCTCACTGGGAGGGTGGAGCTTTTTTATTTCCAGGGCTTGGGAAACGGTATTCCCGCTGTCTTATATTGCTTTTACAACCGTTTTGCCCCATTCCCATTCAGATGGTATAATATAAGCGTAATTGTGCGAGAAAAAGCGTACATATTTAATCTTCCCATCACCCGGGGTGGGAATTCCGATTCAGGAAGGAAGAATGAATAATGGCAACAGCAATGGTAATTGGTGCCCAGTGGGGCGATGAAGGTAAAGGCAAGATCGTAGATTATCTCGCCGCAAAGGCAGATGTGGTGGTTCGTTCCCAGGGCGGGAACAATGCAGGCCATACAGTCGTTACCGGCGGGAAAGCATATCCTCTCCGCCTTATGCCGAGCGGCATCATGTATCCCGGCACCATCTGCATTATCGGTACCGGCGTTGTAGTAGATCCCAAGAGTCTTCTGGAAGAAATGAAACGGCTGGAAGACCAGGGCATAGATGCCCGTCATCTTCAGATTTCCACCCGTGCACAGGTGGTTTTCCCCTATCATATCCGTCTTGATGAAGCGGAAGAGGCCAGAAAGGGCAGCCGCAAAATCGGCACTACGAAGAACGGCATCGGACCCTGCTATGCAGATAAGATCAACCGTATCGGCATCCGCATGTGCGATCTCATGGATAAGGAAACCTTTGCAGAAAAACTGAAATATAATGTGGCCCAGAAAAATATGCTGCTGGAAAAGCTGTACGGCATGGAAGGCTTCGACTATGAAACCATGCTGGATGATTATCTGGGCTATGCGGAAAAGCTCCGCCCTTATGTTAAAGATACCAACTACACCGTACAGACGCTGGTGAAAGAAGGAAAGAATGTCCTTTTTGAAGGCGCTCAGGCTTCCATGCTGGACTGCGATAACGGAACCTACCCGTTTGTTACTTCTTCTCATCCTACTGCCGGCGGTGCCTGCATCGGTGCCGGCATCGGACCCCATATGATGCAGAATATTTTCGGCGTTGTGAAAGCATACAGCACCCGCGTAGGCCAGGGACCATTCCCCACAGAACTGAAAGATGAGACCGGAGACTATATCCGGAATACGGCTCATGAATTCGGTACCGTTACAGGCCGTCCCCGCCGCGTAGGCTGGCTGGATACCCGGGCTGTCCGCTATGCAGCTGCTCTGAACTCCTTTGACTATCTGGCCATTACCCGTCTGGATATTCTGGATGACATGGAAGAAATCAAGGTATGCACCGGCTATGAATATAATGGAAAAGAAGTGGAAGAATATCCGGCAGATCTGAAGTTCCTGGAAAAGATCACTCCGGTATACAAGACCTTTAAAGGCTGGAAACAGAAGATTTCCGATATTCGCAATTATAATGATCTTCCGGCTCTCTGCAGAGAATATCTGGAAGGAATTTCCAAACTTATCGGCGTGCCTATCGGAATTGTATCCGTAGGTCCCAGCCGTGAACAGACCATTGTTCTCAAGGATGTATTCTGATACCAATAAAAAAACGCTCCGCAGGGGGCGCTTTTTTATTGCCGATTTATGGATTTATACAGACAGAACCTTCTTGTTGTCCGCACCGGGCGTGGTGACGATGATTCTTTCAGGGGTGATGATCAGCACGCCTTTGGCGGTGCAGGCACCGTGGAACATGGACTCCACTATCTGCTTATATTTGTCTACCATAGGGCCTTCCTTTATATAAGAGGCAGTGCCCTGAACCTGATAGCCCTGGAGCTTTTTGGCATCATAAGCGGAAACGGCGATGGCCCCGCCGCTTTCTTCCAGGTTTTTCAGCGTCTGGCTGAGAAAAACATCGCCTACAGCCAGTTTTCCATCTTCCATCACTTCTTTAAAAGCTACCGGTACCACATTGGGGCGATTGTGGGAAACGGTAGCCAGGTCCCACATATTTTCTTCCAGAATCTTTTTTACTTCATCATTCATGGATATTTCCTCCTTATGCAATAAGGAAGCGCGCTTTCCGGACGGTTCACGTGAACTGTAGACAGTATACAAAAAAAGCCTGTTCTTTGTAAGATACCATGAAAAGAATAAGTAACTCATAAATTTCATAGTACCCTGCAGGAACAGCGCTCAGGGATTCCGGTAATCACATTTTTCACATTGCTTCATGACATGGCCGCTGCCGGATTTATGAAAAATACCGGCCCATTGGCAGATAGAACGCAGGATAGGAACGACGGAACGTCCCCGCTCGGAAAGAGAATATTCCACATGCGGAGGAATGGTATCAAAAGATTTCCTTTCAATCATGCCGTCTTTCTGCAGTTCCTTCAGGGAAGAAGCAAGCACCGCATCGGTAATATTCATCATTTCACTTTTCAGCTCACCGTAACGGAGCGTTCCCATTTCATTCAGCACACAGAGTATCCGCGATTTCCATTTGCCGCCGAATACCTGCAGGCCATATTCCAGAGGACACCGTATGTCCTCTTCCATTTTTTTCTGATACATAATCCTCTCTTTCTTACAGGCAGTCCAAATGGGGAAATACAATGATAAAGAGCATGGCATCTGCCATGCCCGGCAAAATTTCTGTTCCGCAGCCCTGCCGTTTTATGCTTTTGCCAGTACAAGACAGATCAGTCCTGCCACGAAAAAGAGAATATAGGCAGGCAGACGGTAGTCCGTATAAAAGGTATCTTCTTCCCGTTCGACTTCCTTATAGGGGCGGGCATGAAGCGTCTCATAGTGGCTTTCCGGAATCAGTCCTTTGTAGAGTTCGGACAGATACTGGGCATACGCCAGGGTTTCTTTGGAGAAAAACCAGAATACCGGCGTATATAACGGCGCCTTGTCTCTGGTGCAGAGATAGGAAAGACCTTCCGTAATCAGACTTTTCAGCATGGCATCGGGGCTGTCCATCTTTTTCTCCGCCTTGTCTGCCATGCGGTCAAACAGCTCATGGCAGGCCTTGATTTTTTCTTCGGAGTAATAGTAGGGCAGGTTATCGGGAAGAAGAGACAGGTCTCCTACGCCCCGTCCGGGATCCGCTTCCTTTTTCAGAAATTCCGGAAAATCCTTTTCTACCTTTTCGAAGCCGGTGTATATGTTGAGCAGGGGAGGATAATCCCGGGCAAAGTCTTTCAGCACGTAGCGGGCAATATAGAGACGGAACACCGCATAGTCCGCCAGAAAACGGCACCAGTTGGCCCGATCCCTGTCCAGCATAATGATCCTCTTCTTTTTAAGAAACAGACGGAAAATCATGTGGAGGCCATAGCTGCCTTGAGGCTTGGCCATATACGAAAAGAAGGCGCGCTGGCATACAGTGATGCCCATGTTTTCCAGATAATTCTCCATATCCATGAAAAGCGCCTCCCTTTTCCCTATGTTTTCCTTGCTCCCATTGTACACTGGCTTTTCCTTTTTGGGTAGTCCCGGGGAGATGCTTCCTTACAGCAGCATGACCAGGCAGCTGAGAGCAAGGCCTGTCAGCAGGGCAAGGAAAGAGGAATCCAGTACCGCTTCTGTACCTGGCAGGGAAAGGGCGGGGGTCATTTTTCTGGCACCCTGGGAAATCCGGCAGGGCGTAAGAAGAGACAGTTTTTTCTGAAGGAAGGAAAGGAAGGCCTTTGTTTCTTCTACAAAATAGGTTATAACAGATGCATTCGGCGTAAAACAAGAAAGGGAAGCCAGAGCAGAAATCATTTTTTCCAAAGAACCGGAAGAAAAGGCTTCTATTCTACGGAATTCTGCAAACCTCTTTTCCACGAAGGCTTTGTCTGCCTGGATTTCTCCGCCTCCAAGAAGAAGGAAGGAGCCGTCCAGGTTTCGAAGAAGGGAAAATGTCCTGAGGGCCAGAGGAAGATTATGCAGTCCGTCCTGCAGACCGGCGGCCACCCTGTCCATGCAGCCGAATCCGCTTGGAAAATGGCGGATGGTTTTTTCTGCCAGGTACAGGCGGAAGAGCACATAATCCATGAGAAAGGCGTCCGATCCGGCGGACGGAAGAGCTCTTGCCGCTGAAAGCCCGGATGTCAGTTCATAGCCCGTTCCGGAAAAGGTATAGGAGAAAAGTGCAGCCTCAATGAGTTTATATCCTTCATACTCCATGTACTCTTCATTATTCATAGCAACCTCCCGTACTGCCCTAAAATGCTATGCCATGATTTGACTTTATTATACGGAAAACACATAAATTAAATCTAATAAAAAATATTTATGATAGTGTAAAGACTATGCTTTGCATCTTACCGGCTTAAACCTGCATTTTGCAGAAGCCGGTTAGGCAATCTGTGTCTTCACAAAGGGCAGTTCCTTTTCATCTTTAGTATAATGGAAGAAAAGATATAATAAAAATAGGATTATATCATTGAACATATGTAAAATTGCTATTATTTTATGAAAGAAACGGTGTAGCGGTTTTATTGGTATTGCCTTTACGGGCTGTTTCGTGTAGCATAAGAAAGAATCGGCATTATCCGCATGCAGGAATAAGAAGATGAAAATAAATACTGGGGATACCATTTTCACAATGCCTTGGGAAAATATTTTTCCCGGTGATAAAGGAGATAGAATCAATAGATGAATGATAAGCAGGAACCCCTGATCCAGGTGATTGAACAGGACGGGGGAGATATTGAAATTATTGTGGATCCGGAGCAGTACCGGCCCATTATGGCTTCCCTGTCTCAGGCCATGTGCGGTGCATTTGATGTGGCCGGGGAACATGAGAAAACCGTTTTTCGGACCATCCGGGAGCTGACACTTCGAGGCAGGGAAGAACGGGAGAGGAAAAGGCTTCCCTTTTCCCGCGGCAACTGACAGGAGGCAGCCATGGAGGAATGGATTATCAAAGCCGGAGAGGCAGGCCGGAGACTGGACATATTTTTTATGGAAAGAAAAGGCTGGAACCGGTCTTTTTTTATGAAAGCGCTCCGGACGAAAAAAATTAAAGTGAATGGAAAGAAAGAAGAGCCATCCTACCGCCTGCAGGAAGGAGATCTTCTCCGCTCCTTTGTGCTGGAAGAAAAAAAGCCTGCCCTTCCGGTGGATATTCTTTATGAAGATGAAAACATAATAGCTGTCAATAAACCCCAGGGTCTTCTTTCCCTGGATGTGACCGGCAGGACGAAAGATACCCTGCTGGACAGAGTGAATGCTCTTTTGAAAACAAGAGGAGAACCTCCGGCATTTCCTGTGCATCGCATTGATTTTAATACCGGCGGCATACTCCTTTTAGCAAAAAATGAGGCGGCCAGGAATGTGCTTGACCGTATGATCAGGGAAAGGAAAATAGAGAAATCCTACCTCTGCGTGGTGGAAGGGGCCATGCCCGGGAAAAAAGGAAGACTGGAAGGCCAGCTTTTCAAGGATGCACGGAAGAACAGAGTTTATGTGCTGGACCATCCGGTAAAAGGATCCAAAACGGCGGTGACGGAGTATGAAGTGAAAGCATTCCGGCAGGGCCTTTCCCTTGTAGAATGCCGGCTCCTCACAGGACGGACCCACCAGATACGCTGCCAGATGGCCCACGCAGGGCATCCTCTTCTGGGCGATGATAAATATGGATCCAAGGAGTGGAACCGGGGAAAAAGGGAACGGCGGCAGCTTCTCTGCTCCTATAAAACGACTTTTGCTTTTGGAAAAGAAGCAGGCATTCTTTCATATCTCTCCGGAAAGACAATCAGGCTTTCTCATGTGTCATTCGTAGAAAAATATTTTAAAGGGACTGTGATATAAACAGCAGTGCTCACGGGCTGCGTGCCAAAGGAGTTAACGACTGGCAGCGCACTGCTGATAGATGTATAATACCTGTTATACTCATATATAAAGGAGAGATGATATGGAAAATCGTGACAGTTTTAAGTCCCGCCTTGGCTTTCTGCTGGTCAGTGCGGGCTGCGCCATCGGTATAGGGAATGTGTGGAAATTTCCTTATATTACTGGTGAATACGGGGGCGCTGTATTTGTACTCTTTTATCTCTGCTTCCTTCTTCTCATGGGCATTCCGGTTATGACCATGGAACTGGCCGTAGGCCGCGGCGGAAGGAAGAGCGCTGTAGGAGCCTACCGGCAGCTGGAAAAACCGGGAAGCTTCTGGCACATTCATGGCTGGTTCTGCATCCTCGGATGCTACCTGCTCATGATGTACTACACCACCGTATCCGGCTGGATGCTGGCTTATTTCTGGAAATTCCTGAACGGCACCTTCAGCGGAATTTCCCGGGACGCGATTCCGGGAGTCTTTACCGCCATGCTGGCAAGTCCCTGGGAAATGGGCATTTTCATGGCCCTGACCGTATTCCTGGGATTCCTTGTCTGCGGACTGGGACTGCATAACGGTGTGGAACGGATTACGAAAGTTATGATGTCCTGTCTTCTGATTCTCATCGTAGTGCTGGCCCTCCACAGCCTGTTTCTGCAGGGCGGGGAACCGGGGCTGGCCTTTTATCTACTGCCCGACTGGGACCGGGCAGTAGCGGCAGGCCTTGGCAATGTGGCAGCTGCAGCCATGAACCAGGCTTTCTTTACACTGTCTTTGGGCATCGGCGCTTTGGAAATTTTCGGCAGCTACATGACCGATGACTTTACCCTGACCGGAGAAGCTGTGCGTATCACCGCACTGGATACTTTTGTGGCTCTTCTTTCAGGTCTCATCATTTTCCCTGCCTGCTTTGCCTACAACGTGAAGCCGGATGAAGGACCGTCTCTGATCTTTATTACCCTGCCGAAAATCTTCACGGATATGACGGCCGGACGGCTCTGGGGCACTCTGTTCTTCGTGTTCATGACTTTTGCCAGCTTCTCTACCGTGACAGCGGTATTTGAAAATCTCATCGCCTGCAGCATGGATAATTTCGGCTGGAGCAGAAAGAAATCGGTGCTGGTAAACCTGATTGTGGTGTTCCTTTTCTCTATTCCCTGCGTTCTCGGGTACAATGTTTTAAGCGGCATGCACTTTATCGGTGCAAGGGATGTGCTGGACAGCGAGGATTTTCTGGTCAGCAGTCTTCTTCTTCCCGGCGGTGCATTGGTGTATCTCCTCTTCTGCGTTACCCGCTTCGGCTGGGGATTTGATAATTATATCAGGGAAGTGAATAAGGGAAGCGGCATAAAAATGCCCCGCTGGCTGAAACCTTATTTCCAGTTCATTCTCCCCATTCTTATTCTGGTCATTCTTATCCGCGGACTCATGTAGGATAGAAAATAATCACATAAAAAGCGCCCTTTCGGGGCGCTTTTTATATGGCTCCATAGCGGCCCGTTCTGTTTCTCTCTGAACCCTGTGCACCTTTACGGTTCCATAAGGATATATTTATTTTTATAAATAGGCTGTCATTATGATATAAAACGCCTTGACTTTTGTGCTATAAAGGTATACTATAATTTTGCTGATGCGAAATAGTGTACAAGAAATTCAAGCTTTCTATTTCTTATCTTCATACCTTAAGGAGGGCTATGATGGACGCAAGAGAAAATGCTTATGTTTTATGGTTTGATGAACTGCACAGGAAGGATGTAGCATTGGTAGGCGGGAAGTCTTCTTCCCTGGGTGAACTGACAACTTCTACCGGTGTGCCGGTTCCCTACGGATATGCTACCACAGCTCATGCATACCGCTATTTCATGGAAACCACCGGACAGAACAAAAAGATTCACGCACTTCTCCAGGATCTGAAAGATGTGGAAGATTCCGTAGAACTTCATGAAGTCTGCACCAAGATCCGTGAAAGCATCGTTTCTGCAGAAATGCCGGAAGATCTGGCTAAAGCAATTGGTGATGCCTATGAAGAACTGGCAAAGAAAGTCAATGAGGAAAATCCTTATGTGGCAGTCCGTTCTTCCGCTACGGCAGAAGATCTGCCGGATGCGTCCTTTGCAGGCCAGCAGGATACCTATCTCAATGTAACAGGCCGTGACATGGTCATCCGCAAAGTGAAGGAATGCTATGCTTCCACTTTCACCGACCGTGCTGTATACTATCGCGCAAAGAAACATTTCGATCATGAAAATGTAGCCCTTTCCGCTGCTGTCCAGATGATGGCGGACTCCAAGGTGGCCGGCGTCATGTTTACCGTAAACATTGCCAACGGCGATGATTCCTGCGTCATGATCGAAGGCTCCTGGGGCCTTGGCGAATATGTGGTACAGGGTACGGTTACACCGGATAACTTCATCGTCAACAAATCGGATCTCACCATCAGATCCCGCATTGTAAATGAAAAATCCATTGAACTGGTCCGCAAGCCCGGCGGCGATGTGGAAGAAAGAAAAGTACCGGAAGAACTGGCCAAAGCCCAGGCTCTCACCGATGACCAGGTAGTCAAGCTGGCCGGCTATGCCAAAGCGATTGAAAAACACTACGGCTGCTACATGGATATGGAATGGGCTGTAGATCACCAGGATCGCATCTGGATTCTCCAGGCTCGCCCTGAAACCGTATGGTCCAAGAAGAATAAAGAAAAGAAAGCAGGTAATGGAGAAGTGAAAATGACAACTGATCACAAGGTACTGGTAAAAGGCCTTCCCGCCAGCCCGGGAATGGCAGCAGGCAAATGCCATGTAATTACAGATCCGAAGGACATTGATGAATTCCAGGATGGTGAAGTCCTGGTTACCACCATGACCTCCCCGGACTGGGTACCGGCTATGAAGAAAGCAGTTGCCATTGTTACCGATGCAGGCGGTATGACCTGCCATGCATCCATCGTTTCCCGTGAACTGGGTATCCCCTGCGTGGTAGGCACCAAGAGCCGCAGCGTAGAAGCAACCAAGGTTCTGAAATCGGGACAGGATATTACCATTGATGCCCAGAACGGCATTGTCTATGAAGGCATTGTTGAAGATCTGGTCAAGAAAGAAGCTCCGCAGGCGGCAGCCGGCACAGCAGGCACCACGGTAGTGGCAGCAGAATACTTCGCTCCCACCGGCACCGGCGTTATGATGAACCTGGGCGATCCGGACCTGGCTGACAAATATGCAAGCCTTCCCTGCGACGGCATTGGCCTTATGCGCGAAGAATTTATCTGGACCACCTTTATCCATGAACATCCTCTGTACCTCATTGAACAGGGCAAACCGGAAAAAGTCATCGACATGCTGGCAGAAGGCATTTCCAAAGTATGCCGTGCCATGGCTCCGCGGCCCGTTGTTCTCCGCTTCTCCGACTTCAAGTCCGGCGAATACAGAAACCTGAAGGGCGGAGACAAGTACGAACCGGTAGAACCGGCTGACCTCCTGGGATGGAGAGGTGCTTCCCGCTACTATGATCCCAAGTACACCGCTGCTTTCCGTCTGGAACTGAAGGCAGTAAAGAAAGTCCGTGAAGAATACGGCCTGAAGAACCTGAACTGCATGATTCCATTCTGCAGAACCGTAGCAGAAGCAGCAAAAGTAACCGCCATTATGAAAGAAGAAGGACTGGAAAGAGGCCCGGACTTCAAACTCTTCCTCATGGCTGAAATTCCGTCCAATATCATCCTGGCTGACCAGTTCAACCAGTACATCGATGGCTACTCCATCGGTTCCAATGACCTTACCATGCTGATTCTGGGCTGCGACAGAAACAATGATACCGTTTCCGCCCTCTTTGATGAAAGAAACCTGGCTATCAAGAGAGCTGTCCGCCATCTGATTGCCACCGCCCATAAGGATGGAAAGACCGTTTCCATCTGCGGACAGGCACCGTCCGTATATCCGGACTTCACTGAATTCCTGGTAAAGAGCGGCATTGACTATGTATCCGTCAACCCGGATATGGTTAAAGCCACCAAGAGAAATGTAGCCCGCATTGAACAGAGACTCATGCTGGACGCTGCTACCGGAAGAGGACTCAAGGACGTAGAAGACTACACCTGGTAATCCCGAATGATCCGGCAGCCTCTTCTGAGTGACCAATGAATGATCCGGCAACCGGGGCTGCACTGGCAGTCCCGGTTTGCCATACTATAGCGAAGAGCAAGGAAGGAGTAAACATGCAGCTCACCAGCCGCCAGAAAGAAATTACCCGTATCGTCCGGGAAAACGGACCGATTACGGGAGAAATGATAGCAGAACGGCTTCACGTGACCAGAAGCGCCCTGCGCGGAGACCTGGCAGTCCTTCTTTCCGGAGAAGTGATTGCTGCAAGGCGTCGACTGGGATACTACTACCTGGGCGGAGGAGAGGATCCTGCAGCCGCAGAAATTCGATCCTGCACCGCCGAGTCCTGTATGTCCCGTCCGGTTCTCGTGAATGCGGAATCCAATGCCTATGATGCAGCTGTCCTTCTTTTTACCGAAGATATCGGCACCCTCTTTGTGGGGAAAGAAGACGACGTGCTGGGCGTGGTGTCCAGAAAGGACCTGCTGAAATCCGCCATGGGCAGGGAAGATCTGGCCAAGGTGCCTATTTCCATGGTCATGACATCCCGTTCCAAAATGATTTACGCTGAGCCCAACGAAGATATGGTCTCCATTGCGCAGAAGCTGATTGACTATGAAATCGACTGCCTTCCCGTAGGCACGTTTAAAGACGTGAACGGCGAAAAGAAATTCCAGCTGAAAGGCCGGATTTCCAAAACCAATATTACCCGTCTGTTCCTTGAACTGGGACGGGGCAGGAGATAACCGAAAAGGAGGCATATCATTTGAATAAAATACCGGAAGTTTACGTTGTTTCCGATTCCCTGGGCGATACGGCGGAAAGCGTGGCTAAGGCCACCATCAGCCAGTTTGATGAGGACATTGATATTGTGCGTGTTCCCTTTATCCGCCATGCGGAACAGATCCAGAAAGTAGTGGAAGAAGCCGCCCAGCATCATGCCGTGGTGTGTCATACCCTGGTAAGTCCGGAACTTCGCCAGACCTTTGAAAAAATGGCAGAAGCCAAAAATGTACGCTACGTGGATATCCTGGGTCCCATGATGGATATGGTAGGCTCCATTTCCTCCACTAAACCCCGCATGAAACCGGGAATCATCCATAAGCTGGATGAAGAGTATTTCCGCAAGGTGGAAGCCATCGAATTTGCGGTTAAATACGATGACGGCAAGAATCCTGCCGGCTTTGCCAAGGCCGACGTTGTTCTGATCGGCGTATCCCGTACATCCAAGACGCCGCTGTCCATGTATATGGCTCATAAGAAATACAAGGTGGCCAATCTTCCTCTGGTACCGGAAGTACCGCTGCCGGAAGAAATTTTCCACATTCCCCCTTACCGTATCATCGGGCTCATTATTGATCCCTACAAGCTGAACACCATCAGAAGTGAACGCATGAAAGCCCTGGGCTTCTCCGGTACGGCCAACTATACGGACATTGCCCGCATAGAGGATGAACTGTCCTACGCCAAGGAAGTGATGCGCCAGCTTCACTGCATGGTGATTGATGTGTCCAATAAGGCCATTGAAGAAACCGCCAGCCGTATCATGACCATCATCCAGAGAAATAAAGAACTCTACGGAGATAAATACTGATACTGTATGAAAAGACTGCGATGCATAGGCTCACAGTCTTTTTTGCTGCATTCCGAAGTCCGACAGGCTTTGCAGTGACACCTGCCAGGTCTTTCCGGCGCAGCAGCCCTGCTAAAACCCACTGGCAAAAGGTGTCCGAATATGATATGATTTAACAGTACCTGATTTGCGGGTGTAGTTCATCGGTAGAACGCCAGCTTCCCAAGCTGGACAGGAGGGTTCGACTCCCTTCATCCGCTCCAGACTCTGCAGGAACCTTGCGAAAGGTTCCTTTTTTGATGGAATTTTTCTTCATAAGGAGAAGGTTCCGACTGAGTTTCATAACCATAGGAACTCAATATTTATTTATTTTTTATGTATTTTTAACATATCCTGCTTCGGGCAGGCAGACTGGCCGTCTGGCCGGGGTTGTTCGGTGTTCTTCTATCTTTCTTTTTTTAACGATCTATGCGAAAGCGATATGCAGATCCTATTCACAATAATTACTAGAAGTAATATAATAGTTGAAACAGCCTGTTAAACGGCTGAGTGAAAGGAGTAGATAGGAATGAAAAAAGTAACCATGGCCCTTGCGGCAGCAGGAATCGCTCTTTCCTGCATTTCCATCGGAGTAGAGGCAGCTGACCAGACAGCAGCAGGAGATCCGGGAAGAGATTGGCGCATTGCTCTTTACAACGCTGAAACGAAAGGTCAGCCTGACCAGAACCAGGATATCCATCTGACCGCTCAGGAGAAGGCAGAAGTAGAATCCAACAAGGATGCTGTTCAGAAGGCTGATGTAAATGATGTACATCAGCAGGGCAGAGACTGGAGAATTGCCCTGAAAAACGCAGGCAAATAATATCTGAATTCATATGAATGCATACCCTGACTGAAAAAATACCGGAAATGTCATGTTTCCGGTATTTTTCTCTGTCTGTTTTGACAGAGGAAAAGAGATTTATGCGTTCTCATAAAACTTGTTTCTCCTTTTTGTGCAGTGTATAATAAAAATATGCATATTTAAGCAGAGGCCCTTAGACAGGGGGTTCTGAAGATAAGATAGCAGTAAAGAATAGAGGGGACCGGATGATGAATGGGAGCAGAATCAGGGGAATGCTGAAATCCCTGAGCATTCCTGTTATGGCAGCCGGCCTTTTTTTGACGGTCTGCCTGGATTATGTGCTCATTGAAAACCATCGTCAAATGGATATAGAGGTTTTCACACCCTATGCCATCCATCGTCTGGAAGGCATTGAAAGCATGGTGAAATGGTGGGATGTGGTCACCAGCCTCATGGAATCCAAACTGGAAGATAATCCTGAAGAATATATGGCACAGCCTTCGGAACCGGCTATGGTGCTGGCCATGAATCCCATGATCCGCAATATCCAGATCCTGCCGGAAAAAGGTAGCCCTCGGGTCTTTACAGCGGAGAAAAGCAGGGGAATCGATATGCCTTCCCTGCTTCAGGGACGTCTGAAACAGGCGGCAGAAACGGCTCGGACGGAAAAACGTCTGGTGCTGGTGGATTCCCTGGATGTAGGTTTTTCCTATCGGGTTATGGTGCTGCTGCGCCCTGTATATAGTGGAAACAGCAGAGAAAATGATCATTTCTGGGGTTACATCGTGTTTGCCGCAGATCAGCCGGAGGTACTGGAGAATGCCAATATTACCAACCTGGGAAAGCAGAAGCTGGACTACACCCTGCGGCACCGTTATCCCTGGGAGGAAGAGCCTCACCTGGTGAGGGAGCTGGGACAGACCAGAGAGGATGGGCCTCGGGCTGAAAGCGTGATTGCAGGAGATGTATGGTCCATTATCCTTCGTCCTCAGGGGACGAATATCAACTGGCAGCTCCTTTTCTTTGCTACGGTGGCAGGCCTTTCACTGACCACCATTATTTCCTTCCTGCTTCGTAGGAACGGCGTGCTGAAAAAAACCAACGGCACCCTTAAAATCATGGGCACCACGGATCCCCTGACCGGCGTATATAACAGGAAGGGCGGAGACGGAGCCGTGGCGGATTTTCTATCGAAACATCCGAAAGAGAAAGCCATGGTCATTGCCCTGGATATTGATAACTTCAAACTCATCAACGATGTATACGGACACAGCGTAGGGGATGAAGCTTTGAAAAAGATGGTTCATGACATGCAGGAAACCTTCGGAGATCAATCGCTCATTACCCGCAACGGCGGCGATGAATTTATCCTGTTTCATCCCTATGACAGTTTTGAAGAACTGGCGGGAAAGATGGAAGAATTTACGAAAAATCCGCACTGTTTCATGGCTGGAAACAGGGAAGTCCGTTTTTATACATCGTTAGGCTGTGCAGCCTATCCGGAACAGGGAGATTCCTATGGAAATCTCTGCATCCGCGCAGACTATGCCCTTTATGGAGCCAAATTGAACGGGAAAGCCGGATGGCGGCGGTTTGACGGCAATACCCATAAGGAAAGCCGCCGTTTACAGTTCGGCTTTAATCTCAGCGATGTGACAGATCATCTGCCCGGCGGGGTGCTGGTGCTGAAGGCTACAGAAAAGGAAGAAATCCTTTTTGCCAATAAAGTGGTGGTAGAGCTTCTTGAATGTGATAATTATGAGGACTTCATGAAGTACACCGGCGGCAGCTTCTTTTCCGTGATCTGTGCGGAAGATGTGGCAGGGATGAAGAAGGAATTCCACCGCCAGCTGGGGAGAAAAGACAATCCTGGGCAGATTGATTTTCTCTCCTTCCGCATGAGAACTAAAAAAGGAAAGATCATTGAAGTAGAAGACTCTGCCAGAAAAGCGCGAAATCCCTTTTACGGAGACCTGTACTATGTTTATCTCTATGCTAAAAAAGACAAGATAAGAATGACCGATGAAGGTCATGAAATCGAGTGATGGCGGCGGGAAATGAAACTGTGTTTTTGATAAAGAGAAGGGAGCGTCCGAACAAAGGACGCTCCCTTTTACGTGGGCAGAAATGGGATATTGGATTCCGTGATTTAATCTGTGTTTTTGCCTCATAGGGCAGAAAAAAGATGTTTTTCCCTGTTCTTTTTGGCAGGACTGCGCACCGGTGCGATGATTTATACAGAATCCCTGTAAATAGGTGATTCTCTTCTTTTTTTCAGCAGATAAAAGAGATATAATAAATTTTATGAGGAAATAAAAGTTTTATTTTTAGGCAGGGGATGATAGGCATGAAGAAATTGGCGGAATTAATCCGTTTTATATCCATGCCTGTTTTTTCTGTCATCTTTATAGCGGTGCTTATACTGGATGCCAGCCTTTACCAGTCTATCAGTACAAATACGGAAACCAATGTACGCGAAATCGGAGATGCCCGCCTGGCATGGATCCAGCAATCCCTGGAACGGTATGTGGACATTACGGAAGTCATGGAAAGCAGGGTGGCGGAAGCACAGGGCGAAAGAATTCCCGATGTGGCAAAGCTGGCAGACTTTGTTAAAATGGACGCTGCTCTTCGCAGCATTCAGATCATTCAGGCAGATGGAAGGTTTTCCGGATTTAATCAGGACGCCAATATCCGGGATTTCAGAGACCTGTCGTCCGGTTCTCTGAAAGATCTGGCAGATTATACGAAAAGGACCGGCTATGTCAGCATTACGCCTTCCATAGAAGTGGGCGAAGGCCTTCATGATATTGTGGTGCTCCGTCCCGTATTTTTGACGGGGGAACAGGGAACGCAGCATTTCTGGGGCTATATCCTGGCCATTATTGATACAGATATCTTCCTCTCCGACGCCAATATTAAGAGTCTGGAAGGCCAGAACATTCTCTGCGGACTTTTTCATACGGAAGAAAACGGTACGGTTTCCGGCCTTTATGAAAATGGCGCCTATCGGAAGGATGCCGTCAAACAGTCCCGGAATATTTACGGAGATCAGTGGACCATCTACCTCAGGCCTCAGGGCCCCTGGGTAAACCCGTGGATTATTTTCCTTACCACCTGGGCAGGCATTCTGACTGCCATAGCTCTGGCTGTACTGGTACGGCGCAACGCCAGCCTGCGCCTCATGGGTACCACAGATGCCCTTACCGGCGTGTACAATCGGAACGGCGGCGATCTGGCGGTAGGAAAGTACCTGGAGGTACATGAAGAGGAACCGGCTCTGGTCATGGCAGTGGATATTGATAATTTCAAAATTATTAACGATGTGTACGGCCATGAGGCCGGAGACCGGGCTCTCTGCCATTTTACCGAAGACATGAAAGAAACCTTTGGAAAACATATTTTTATTACCCGGAGCGGGGGCGATGAATTCATTATCTTTGCTGCCGGAAGACAGGAAACATGGATGACAAAGGCTATAGAACAGTTCACCGGGACGCCCCATGTGTTTTCCTATAACGGGCAGGATATCCACTTCTCGGCATCTCTGGGCTATGCCTGCTATCCCAGTCAGGACAGGGATTACCGCAGTCTGGTTCTCAAAGCGGACTATGCTCTCTATAATGCCAAACTGAACGGAAAAGCAGGGTGGAGGAAATTCGAGGAAGAATTGACGGAAGAAAATACCCGCACCCAGCTGGGCTTCAATCTTACCGATATAGGAAATGAAATGCCCGGGGCTATGCTTGTTTATGAGGCAGAAAATAAAAAGATTCTCTTTGCCAGCAGCCGGCTGATTAAAATTATGGAATGCGGAAATCTGGATGATTTCATGAACTATACCTGCTCCCATGTTTTCCGCCTTTTCCCTCAGGGCCAGGAAGAGGGAATCCAGAAAGAAATTGAACGCCAGATGAACCGGTCGGACAACCGGCGGAGGCTTTACTTCGTCCATGCCCTGATGATGACTAAAAAGGGAAATGTAAAGCCGGTCAGCATGATGGGCCATTTAAATCATAATGCCAACTATGGAGACCTTTTCTATGTTTTCCTCTATGAAGAACGGGGAAAAGCGGAAGAAGCACCCGGGGCAGTTTGAAACAGGAAAGAAGATAAGATGAATATACAATACTACGACATAGGATTGAATCTTTTTACGCCCTCTTTTCCCCATCCGGAAGACATCATTACCGGTGCGGAAGAAAGGGGAATCAAATGCATATTGACCGGTTCCGACCGGAAGGAAAATGAACTGGTGAATGATTTCACAAAGACCCATGCACTTTACGGTACTGCCGGCATTCATCCCCACAGTACCGACCGGGCTGAAGATCGGGATGTGGATCGAATCAGGGAAATTATTCTTTCTAATCCTGCCATGGTGGCAGTCGGAGAGACGGGGCTGGACTATGATCATATGTATGCCAAAAAGGAAAACCAGCTCCATTTCTTCAAAAAGCTGATTCTTTTGGCGGAAGAGCTGCATAAACCCATGTTTCTCCATATGCGTGATGCGGCTGATGATTTTATCCGCTGCTTTCAGGGGCATGAAGATATCTGCCCTCTCTCTGTGGTTCACTGCTATACAGGCAATAAGGAAATCCTGCAGAAGCTGCTGGATATGGGATTCTACATCGGCATTACCGGATGGATCTGCGACGAAAGGCGGGGAGATGCCCTCCGGGACGCCGTATCCATCCTTCCACTGGACAGAGTCATGGTAGAAACCGATGC
>NZ_JBJEXP010000113.1:71156-73422 GCF_051885895.1 Dialister sp.
TATGACCAAAAGAAACATTCCTGTCAAACTGAACGAAACTTATACCGCTTCCATCCGCGACCTGGGTATCCATGGCGAAGGTATCGGCACGGTAGAAGGATTCACCCTTTTTGTACCCGGCGCCCTGCCCGGAGAGACGGTAACCACGAAAATCGTGGCGGCCAAGAAATCTTATGCCCAGGGACGACTGATTTCCATCGAAAAACAGTCTCCTTTCCGTGCCAAACCGGAATGCCCTGCCTACCATGCCTGCGGCGGCTGTCAGATTTCGCACCTCACCTATGAAGGTCAGCTGGCGGTGAAAGAGCAGCGGGTGAGGGACGTGGTGAGCCGTATTGGCGGCTTTTCGGAAGACCTGGTGCTTCCCGTTCTTCCAGCGGAACATCCCTGGAACTACCGCAATAAAATGGCGGTGCCCGTGGCTCAGGCCACCAGCGGCCCTGTGGCGGGATACTACCGCCAGGGAAGCCATCAGGTGGTGCCCATAGAAGGCTGCCTGATTCAGGAAGAGGAAAATAACCGGGTGCTCCGATTTGCAGAAGGATTCATGATCCGGCACCATATCCAGGGCTACAATGAGAAGGCCCGCAAAGGATCTGTGCGCCATATTATGGCCAGAACCGGAGACAAGGGCGAGGTCATGGTGGTTATCGTCACTGCTACGCCGGCTCTTCCGTTCCAGGAACTGTGGGTGAAAGAAATGAGGGAGCTGCTGCCGGAAGTAGTTTCCATTTACCATAATGTACAGAAAAGTCCGGGCAATGTGATTTTAGGAAATACCCTTCACCATCTCTGGGGAAAAAAGACTCTCACCGCTTCCCTGGCAGGCCTTTCCTTTGAAGTATCGCCCTTCTCCTTTTTCCAGGTGCACCGGCAGCAGGCCGAACAGCTCTATGCCAAAGCTCTGGAATATGCGGACCTTTCCGGCGGCGAGACAGTGATTGATGCCTACTGCGGCACCGGTACCATATCCCTCTGTCTGGCCAAAAAAGCCAAAAAAGTCATCGGTATCGAAATCGTGAAAGAGGCCATTGATGATGCCTGGAAAAATGCGGAATTCAACCATGTGGACAATGTGGAATTCCATGCGGCCGATGCAGGAAAGCTTATGCCTGAACTTTATAAAGAAGGTCTTCGCCCTGACATCATCGTCATGGACCCCGTCCGCGCCGGCTGCAGTGAGGACGTACTGAAAGCGGCAGCGGCCATGGGTCCGAAGCGTATCGTTTACGTTTCCTGCAATCCCGCTACCTTTGCCAGAGATGCGGCCATTCTTTCTGCTGCAGGCTATATTCTCCGCCGGGTGCAGCCGGTGGATATGTTCCCTCAGACCATGCATGTGGAGACCGTATCGCTTTTGGAAAGAGCGGCTGATTAGTGTTTCCCTGATAAGAAAGGAGTACTGATTACGAAATCTTATTCTCCTGATAGAGTGCTCCGCGGCATTTCAAAATTCGCCGCTGAAACTCATATCAGGCAGGTCATCCTTTTTTGTTCACGGGCCGGAGGCACTAATACAGCGCGGAATGACATAGATATTGCAGTGAATGGTGGAGGCTTTGATAGTTTCTGCTGGGATATAAAGTGGGCTTCTTGAATGACCAATCTGTATGGCTTCTCATGCTGGAGAAAAGGAACCAGTCTGTTGCTATTTATGGTGAAGATGAAATCGACGAACTGATTTTTCTCATCAGAGACAGCTTTATTCCTGCCTTTGCCAGTCTGGGGAAAACACCGTAAGAAAAAATGGAGGAAATAGAGGAAGAATAAATCAGGAAATAAAGCTGCCCTGTGGGCGTGACATTATGGGCGCCGGGCATTGCCACATAATGCATTTTTATAAAAATCTATTGCATTTTCATTTTTGATAGTATATGATACATACATATTCATAAAGACATGATTCGAAGAGGAATCCCGTGATGGGGATTCCTCTTTTTCGCTTTCATGAGAAAATGGAAAGTACCGGCTGAAAAGAAATTAAGATGCATAAAAATCCGGTTCCTGCTGATGCAGGAAATATGTCTTTATGGTATGCTTAAATAAGCATATTTCCGGCCCGGGGGATATGGGAGGAGAGAGGGTAAGCAGAGGAAACACGGACACTCTTGCAGAAGTATTTTCACTCCTTCAGAAAGGGCAGGTTATCCATATATTTTTCTAAAGGAGCGAAGAACTATGAAGAAGATTCTCGCACTGGCTGCCATGGCAGCACTCACCGCTGGCGTATCCGCATACGCAGCAAATCCATTCTCCGATGTTTCCA
>NZ_JBJEXP010000114.1:0-20747 GCF_051885895.1 Dialister sp.
AAAGAATATCTGGAATCCATCATGCCCGACGGTGTGAAGGTAAAAGCATCCTATGCGGAAAATCCTCACCCTGCAGGAGAAGTAAAAGGGGATATGTTCAGGCTTCTGTCAGATACCATTCATGAAGTCTATGGGAAAGATACGGTGATTGCCCCTAATCTCATGCTGGGTGCTACGGACTCGAGAAACTATGCAGATGTATGCGATAATATCTACCGCTTTACCGGACGGGTCAGGAACAGCCGCTGGGGAGAAGCCCATCAGGTGGATGAAAAAATGCCGGTGGACAGGCTGGACATGCCGGTCAGGTTTATCAAAACCTTCCTTAAAAACTATGGAAGCAAATGAGAGCAGAAAAGCCGGTTTCCTGCAGTAAATCAACATGCAGGGCTGCAGCCTGATTCTCCATATATTCATAATCTTCAGAAAGATGCATACAATACGCCCGCCGGGAAGACATCAGAATTTCTGATTCTTTCCGGCGGGCGTATTGACTGTATATACTGATTGGGAAGCGTTATCTGAAACTTCCTACCAATTCCACATAATTGGTACCCTTTACATTTTTACCAAGAAAATATCCGGTGCCGCAGTTGAAAAGAACGGGACGGTCTTTCTGGGACATAGTCAGCTCCAGCCTGCCGCTGTCATTTGGAAGAATAGCCGTGACCTGCAGCGCATCTCTGTCTCCTGTCATGGAAGAGACGGGAGTGGTGATGTGGAGCTTATCCCCCGGTAAATGGGAAAATTCTGCTTTGGTGAAGGCATCTTCACGAAAGGTATATTTATTTAGGGAAAAGTCAGTCATGGAAAGAATACTCAGGGCCAGCGGATAGTCATCTTCCTGCGGCTTATTGGGATTGATGCACATGATGTGAAGCATCATGCTGTACTCCTTTCCATCTTTGTCATGCAGTTCAGCGGTAATGAACTGGCTGTCTCCGTCATGGCCGTCCTGCCTTCCATAGCTGATGCCTTTCTGATAAAATGTGGGACATTATGAGCTCCTTTCTGTGCCGGCTTCCTATCAGGTGCTGATAATGCACCCTGTGTCGGATACTTTTAACCATAGTGTATGGAAGATGCTCTTTCGGGACAAGAAACAAAAAATGGCATTTTGCCGCTTCAGGGCAGGGAAACTTCATTTCTGCTGTTCGGCAGAAATAAATACAACAGTTTGATGTATTTTGCTGATTGCTGTCTCCCGTTTTCTCCTTTTAGAATATAGGCAGCTTACGAGCTTATATATAAGGAGAAAAATATGAGGTATATCTGTAATCACTGGTTTCATGGAGGCATGATGCTGGCTGCGTTCCTCGCCGCTTATGGTGCAGCCGTCATTCATTTCATGGGAAATATGGAAAAAATTCTTTTTCTGTCTTTCATGCTTCTTCTGGTGCATCAATGGGAAGAATACATATGGCCCGGTGGGGCACCGATTGTCATTAATCGTTTTTTCTATGGAGAAAAGAAGGATTATCTCTGGTATCCAGGAAACTGGCAATCCATTATGCTTGTCAATGTGTCTGCCTGGATTTACTATGGGGCAGCGGTCTTTCTTCATGATTGGATATGGCCGGGCATAGCAGTCTCTCTTATGGGAATCATGCAGTTTTTCGGTCATATTTATCAGATGAATCGAAAGGGAAGAAGCTGGTATAATCCCGGCGCAGCCACTGCTCTTCTTTTCCTGCCTCTATCCGTTCTTTTTTTCTGTGAAGCATATAAACAGCAGATGCTTACAGGGAAAATCGTTTTTTATGGGTTTCTGGCTTTCTTTATCCTGGCAGTCTGCTGTATCTTCCTTCCGGTACAGATTTTGAAAAACAGAGAGTCAGGATGCCCTATACCGGAGAAACAGGAAAGGCTGTTTGAAAAGGTGTATTCCTGGGCGGGGCTCCGGCCTGGATGGCGGAATAGAAATCTTTTGTCTCACTGGTATGAAATCAGTGTTCCTCTGGGACTTGCTGTTCTGGGAGCAGTTTTTTATGGATGGGATGGGAGGCCGCTTCAAACCAGCCTGATTCTTCTGGAACTGGCACTTCTGCTTTTTCATTTCTTTGAAGAATTTGGCTATCCCGGCGGGTTTCCTGTGATGGCCAATGCCATAGAGCTTAAAAGCGAAATACCGGACAGATATCCCTTAAACCAGCTTTCTGCTGCTTTTGGCAATTATTTCTGCGCTGTTATGTTTTGCCTGCTGCCCTTATTTTTCCATTGGCTGGTACTGGTTCCCTTTGTTTTCGGAATAATGGAACTGGTCATGCATGTCTTTACTTTTAACAGAATGATTCGATCTTTCTATAATCCCGGCATGGCTACCGGATGTCTTATGGGGATTGTAGGTATTTATTTTATGACGGACAAAAGCTCTGCCGCAGTGGTGACCTGGGAAAATATAATGTTTTCCTTTGCCTGCTGCCTGGCGGTCTATTTTTTCTCTTTCTGGCTGGTGGGGATGGGCCTGATGAAAAACAGAGAAAGTCCCTATGGGTTTTCCAGGGAGGAAATGAAACGGTTCGAACGGTTTGCAAAAAGAAAGGATCCTGATGATGGCAGATAATAAAGAAAAGGCACATCCGGCTAAAAAGAAGCTCACCGATGCTCTGGTGGAGCTTATGCAGAAAAAGGCGGTGGGAGAAATGACTGTTTCCGAGCTGTGCCGGCTCGCTTCTGTGAATCGTTCAACTTTTTACCGCTATTATGGCTGTCCCCGGGATATTCTTACGGAAAAAGAAAATGATCTTCTTGATGGCATGCAGAGAAGCCTGAAAACAGAAAAGTCCATTTCCTTATCCAGCCAGGTGGAGCAGATATGCCGGTATCTGAAGAAGAATCAAAAAGATGCTGTTCTTGTTTTTCAGCATAATTCCGCAGATTCTCATTTTGCTCAGAACTTATTCCGCCTTCGTAGGCATGAGCAGGTTCATGATTCCTTCTTCCGAAAAGAGTATGATGAAAAGGAACAGGAGCTGCTTTTGGCCTTTCTGGCCGGTGGCATTTATCATATGATCCGGCACTGGCTTATGCATGATGTTCCTGAAACGCCGGAAGAAATGGGACAGTTTGCGGAAAAAGCGGCGGGGAGAGGATGGCTGGAAAAAGAAAAAATCTGATCTTTCCACAGTCTGAAATTACATTTCAGACCGCTTGCCCTTCCTGCTATAATTATTCCTGCAGGCTATGATACAATAGACCTGTTAACAGGAGGAAAGAATGTTTCAGAAACCGAGAATCAGACAGATAGAGCTGGATGGCTGGGCAGTACTGGCGCCTATGGCGGGAGTGAGCGACCTGGCCTACCGTGTCATTGCCAGGCAGATGGGAGCGGCCATGACTACAGCAGAAATGGTGAGTGCAAAAGGCCTTTATTATAAAAATGAAAAAACAAGGGACATGCTGAAAATTGATCCCGGAGAACATCCCGTAGCCCTCCAGCTTTTTGGAAGTGATCCGGAGATTATGGCCCTGGGAGCCAGGGAAATGGAAAAGGCAGGAGCGGATATCATTGACATTAATATGGGCTGTCCCATGCAGAAGGTTGTAAAAAATGGCGACGGCTCTGCGCTGATGAAAAATATACCTCTGGCGGCAGCTGTGGTAAAAGCCATGGCTGAAGCAGTGCATATTCCGGTGACTGTCAAAATGCGTCTGGGCTGGTCCCGGGAAACGGAAAACTGCGTGGAACTGGCAGAGGCAGTAGAAGAAGCAGGTGCTGCTGCCATCACTGTTCACGGCCGCACCAGAGAGGACTTTTACACCGGCCATGCAGACTGGGAAAAAATCGGCGAAGTAGTAAAGGCTGTCCATATTCCCGTCTTTGGAAACGGGGACGTCATAGACGGTCCCAGTGCCAAAAGGCTTATGGAGGAAACAGGGTGTGCCGGTGTGGCCATTGGACGGGCAGCCTGGGGAAATCCCTGGATATTTAAAGCGGTCAATACATACCTTGAAACGGGAGAAATTCTCCCGGCGCCCACCTGGGAAATGCGTCTTGCCATGTCGAGAAAGCATCTTCATGGACTGGTGGAAGAAAAGGGGGAGCATGTGGCGGTTCGAGAAATGCGGGCCCATGCCAGCCGTTATTTTCACGGCCTTCCGGAAGCGGCTTCGCTTCGGCGGGAAATTATGAAGGCACTGACGGAAGAAGAGTTCAACCATGTACTTGATGCCTATGAAGAGGAAAAAGGCCTCAGGGAAACTAATTTAGAAATATAGTCTGTCCTGTGGAAAATGAAAACCGAAAGGCGGCTTCTTTGCTTTTATATGGCCCATGGGACAGCTTTGGAAGGCGCCTTAACCGGCGCTTTTTTAGCTCCTGTCCTCCGGTTTTTTGGAAACAGGACGTTCACTTGCTGCGGCAGGAAGGACAGCTGTTTCTCCTGCGGGCTTTTTGGCAGCAGCCTTCAGGCAGCCGGCATTTTCTTAAATTCTCTTTTTTATTTAATAATATGAAAATAAAAATTATAAAAAATTAGAGTAAATAAGTATATACTGAGTTTTTTGTTATAATTCATAAAAGCCCACAGTATCGAGGATTTCGGGCATTAAAATTTATTGACAAGAGAAAATAGAAATATTAGAATGATTAAGGAACGTAAGCAATATAGGTTTTGATGGATGCTTGTGCATAGGGCGCAGGCTTTTTTATCTCAATCGGGAGAGGAGCGGCCATGTCTGCTGAAAGGACTTATATTTCTAAAGACATAAAGAAACAGGAAAATTTTTTCTGTGCCTGTGTAATCCTTTGTATTGCTCTGCTGTCTGTATGTATCTGGTATACTCCTTTTGCGGGAAATTTATGACTTTTAGTCGGTTTTCGCGGAAGGAGATTTTTTTTGAGGCGGCAGCCTCAAGAGAGGGAGGAACATCATGCATGTTGGAATAGTTATGGGGAGTGATTCCGATTTACCGGTCATGAAGAAGGCTTTTGCCATTCTTGACGATTTTGGAGTAACCTATGACGTAACTATTGCTTCTGCCCACAGAACGCCGAAGAAACTGGCAGATTTCGTAGAAGCGGAAGAAAAGAAAGGGGTCGGCGCTTTTATTGCCGGCGCCGGTATGGCAGCTGCACTGCCCGGTGTAGTCGCTAGTCTGACATTAAAACCGGTCATCGGTGTTCCGCTCTCCGGTGCTAAACTGGATGGTATGGATGCCCTGTTTTCGATTGTGCAGATGCCTTCCGGAATTCCTGTAGCTACCGTTGCTATTGACGGCACCAAGAATGCGGCATTCCTGGCTGTGGAAATCGGAGCTGTTTCTGATCCGGCGCTTTATGAAAAATACAAAGCTTACCGTGAAAAAGCAGCTGAGGAAATTTATGCCAAGGATGAAAAGCTGCAGGCAGAACTGGCAAAGTAATTCCTGTGGGAAGCACCGGTTTCATTGAACCGTACTTCCCGGACGGGAGGTTCGGCATTCTGCCGGATATGTCCCTGTGAGGAATGGATAAAAAAATCTTTGAATAAATTAATGGAGGAAAAATGATGAAAGAATACAAACCTTTTAAATCCGGTAAAGTTCGTGAACTCTATGATCTGGGCGACAGCCTTGTCATGGTCTGCACTGACAGGATTTCCGCTTTTGATAATATCCTGAAGTGCCCCATTCCGGAAAAGGGCGTGGTACTGAATCGTATGTCCAAGTTCTGGTTCGATTTCACAAAGGATATCGTTCCGAACCATATGATTTCCATTGACACCAAAGATATGCCTGAATTTTTCCAGACTCCTGAATTTGAAGGCCGTTCCATGAAGACAATGAAGCTCAACATGATTCCGGTAGAATGCATTGTCCGCGGCTATATTACCGGTTCCGGCTGGGAAGGCTATCAGAAAGACGGAAAGGTATGCGGCATCGAACTTCCGAAAGGCCTGAAGGAATGCCAGAAGCTGCCCCATCCTATTTTTACACCGTCCACCAAAGCACCGGTAGGAGAACATGACCAGAATATTTCCATGGAAGAAGGGGAAGCCTGGGTCAATAAATTCTTCCCGGGAAAAGGCAAGGAATATATGGAAAAGCTGTCTGAACTGACCCTTGCCCTCTACAATAAATGCGCTGATTATGCTCTGGAAAGAGGCATTATCATTGCCGATACAAAGTTTGAATTCGGCCTGGATGAAAAAGGAAATATCGTTCTCGGCGATGAAATGCTGACACCGGATAACTCCCGCTTCTGGCCGGCAAAGGGCTATGAAGCAGGTCATGGACAGCCCTCCTATGACAAACAATTTGTCCGTGATTATCTGAAGGCTCATCCGGGAGATACAGTACCTCAGGATATTATTGACAAGACCATCGGTATTTACAAGGAAGCTTATGAACTTCTCACTGGTGAAAAGTTCTGATTCATGAAAGAAGAGGTTCCGTTTACGGTTCCTTTTAACAGGACAGGAAATGCCTTTTCATGGGGTGGCATTTTTCTGTCCCATGCGGAAAAGCCCCAGAAATAGGGAAGTGCTGATTACATCGTTTTCGGATTTATTTCTGCATATGGATGCAGCGCGGGAAATCAGTGGACATGCTGTTTGAAAAGGCGTATGAGGCCGCAGCGGTTCAAGATGCAGGCAAAATTCGATCCGGTGATTTTAATCACCGCTTCCTTAGACCAATCGGTCTGAAGTATAGGAAAGTCAGGAGAATTCCGTAATGTATAAAAGTATGGATGTGTATGACGACAAGCCGCATGAAGAATGCGGAGTGTTTGGTATTTTTGATCGGGAGCTGTCTGCAGTGCATGAAACCTATTACGGGATTTTTGCTCTGCAGCACCGTGGCCAGGAAAGTGCGGGGATTACGGTATCCGATGGGAAATCCATGGAAACCTTCCGCGGCATGGGTCTGGTAACGGAAGTATTCCACAACCTGCCGGAGAAGGAAGGCCATATCGGTATCGGTCATGTGCGTTATTCGACCACCGGCTCCTCCATCCCGGTAAACGTACAGCCTCTGCAGGCTGACAGTATTGACGGGCCCATGGCACTGGCCCATAATGGGAACCTGGTAAATACGAAGAACCTGAGACGCCGTCTCCTGCTGGAAGGTTCCACTTTCTCTACCACCATGGATACGGAAGTTATCATTAAACTTCTGGCCAGAAGCCGCCGCAGCACGGAAGAGGAAAAATTCAAGGAACTGATGGACGAAGTGCATGGTGCCTATGCTATCGTGGCCTGCACCAATGATGCTATTTACGGCTGCAGGGATCCTTTCGGCTATCGGCCGCTGGTTCTGGGAAAAACGGAACATGGCTGGGTGCTGGCTTCGGAAACGCCGGCTCTGGATGCCATTGATGCAAAATTTGTGAGAGATGTGCTGCCCGGAGAAATCGTAACGATTAACGACAGCGGCGTCCATTCCACCATGTACTGCCCGGTGGAGGGACACCGCCACGGCATCTGCTCTTTTGAATATATTTATTTTGCCCGTCCGGATTCCATCATGAACGGACAGGATATTTACAAAGCCCGCCTCAATATGGGGAGAAAACTCTGGGAAGAAACCCATTATGACGGCGATGTGGTCATGAGTGTGCCTGATTCCGGTAATGTGGCTGCTTTGGGTTATTCTGCCGCTTCCGGTATTCCTTTTGTAGAAGGATTGCTGAAAAATAAATACATGGGCCGTACCTTCATTCAGCCGGGGCAGAAAAAGAGAGAAAGAGCTGTACGCATGAAGCTGAACCCCATCCGTATGAATGTGGAAGGCAAGCGTATTATCCTGGTGGATGATTCCATCGTCCGCGGTACAACCAGCGGCATTATCATCAACCTGCTGAAAAATGCGGGGGCCAAGGAAATCAAGCTGTGCATCAGTTCTCCGCCTGTTCGGTATCCCTGCTTCTTCGGCATTGATACGGCAGAAAGAAAGCAGCTGATTGCAGCCAAGTATTCCACAGAAGAAATCTGCAAAATGATTGGCGCCGATTCTCTTCATTACCTGTCCCAGAAGGGACTGGCGGAATCCATTTCTGAAATTAAGGCATCGGACATGTGCTTTGCCTGCTTTGACGGAGTGTATCCGGAAAAGGTGCCTCATAACGGGCTGGGCAGCATGGAAGATGAAGAATAGGGAGGAAACCCATGAGCGAAAAGAAAAAAGGCTTAACCTATGCGGAAGCCGGTGTAGATATTGACGCCGGTGAAAGGGAAGTGGAACTGATTAAAAAATCAGTGCAGGCTACCTATACTCGCGGAGTGATGGGAGATATCGGCGGTTTTGGCGGACTTTTCCGTCTGAAGGATGAACTGTCTGACGATCCCATTCTTGTATCCGGCACTGACGGCGTGGGCACAAAGCTCCGTCTGGCTATTGAAATGGGCATTCATGATACCATCGGTCAGGACTGTGTGGCCATGAGTGTCAATGATGTGCTGGTGCAGGGCGCTAGGCCGCTGTTTTTCCTGGACTATATAGCCACCGGAAAACTGGAACCGGAACTGATGGCGGAAATTGTAAAAGGCGTAGCCAATGCGTGCATTGAATCCGGCTGCGCCCTCCTTGGCGGTGAAACGGCGGAAATGGCCGGTTTTTATGCAAAGGGAGACTATGATGTGGCAGGGTTTGCCGTAGGCATTGTGGATAGAAAAGACCTTATTACCGGAGAAAATATAGCTCCCGGCGATGTGATTCTGGGGCTGCCTTCTACCGGCGTTCATTCCAACGGGTATTCCCTTGTTCGCCGTATCATTAAGGATAATGGCCTTTCTCTGGACAAAGTGTACGGAGATATGGACAAACCTCTGGGAGAAGTTCTTCTGACACCGACCCGTCTTTATCCGAAGCCTGTTCTTCCGGTACTGAAGGGGACGCAGGTGAACGGCATGGTTCACATTACCGGCGGCGGTTTCTATGATAATATTCCCAGAGTTCTTCCTGAAGGAACCAGAGCTGTGCTGGATGCGGAAAAATGGCCGCTCCTTCCGATTTTCCCCTTCCTGATGAAGGAAGGCGGCGTGGAACCGAGAGAAATGTACCGCACCTATAACTGCGGCCTGGGCATGCTTCTGATCATGAACAGGGAAAATGCAGAAAAAGCCAAAGAAATCCTGAAATCCATCAATGAGCCGGTCTATGAAGTCGGTGAAATCACCGAAGGAAACCGGGATGTGGTTGTGACAGGTGGTCTTTTCAATGAGTAAGAAGAGAATCCTTATTTTTGCTTCCGGCAGAGGCTCCAATGCGGAAGCTATCCATGAAGCCACAGTGAATGGTACGATAAACGGCACGGTAGTGGGGGTTATCTGCGATCATGCAGATGCCCAGGTGCTGCAGCGTGCTAAACGCTGGAATGTTCCTTCCACTGTGCTGGAATTGAAATCTTTTGAAAATAAGGCCGCTTTCAATGATGCTATTCTGGAAGCCGCTGAATCTTACCATCCGGATCTGATCTGTCTGGCAGGCTATATGAGAATCTGCGGGGAAAACCTGATTCACGCTTTTCCTAACCGGATTATCAATATTCATCCTGCCCTTCTTCCAAGCTTCCGTGGGCTTCATGCCCAGCGTCAGGCTGTGGAAGCGGGCGTAAAAGTGGCAGGCTGCACAGTGCACTTTGTAGGAACCGGGTTGGATGACGGTCCAATCATTACACAGGTGGCTGTACCGGTGTATGACGATGATACGGAAGAAACTCTGGCTGACAGAATCCTGCAGCAGGAGCATCCTGCTTATGTGAGGGCAGTCACTGCGTTCTGCGCTGACAGACTTCACATTGAAGGCAGCCATGTCAGCGGCATGCACAGCCGTAATGAAAAATAACTCACTTTAAGGAAGTATGGATTTCCGGGAGGTATTCCTGCTTCTTCAAAGGCGGTTTCATCATTGCAAGTGTTTTTACTAAAAGGGGGAGTCAAGTATGGCAGTTAAAAGAGCCCTGATCAGTGTGTCTGATAAGACCGGGGTAGTAGAATTTGCAAAGGGACTTCATGACCTGGGAGTGGAAATTATTTCCACCGGCGGCACCATGAAAACAATTGCTGCAGCCGGCATTCCGGTAAAATCCGTTTCTGAAGTGACCGGATTTCCGGAAATGATGGATGGCCGTGTGAAAACACTGCATCCCATGATTCATGGCGGCATTCTGGCTATCCGGGATAATCCGGAACATGTAAAAGCCATGAAGGAACACGGAATCAAAGGGATTGATCTGGTCGCAGTCAATCTTTATCCTTTCCGTGAAACCATTGCCAAACCGGGAGTTACCCGTGCAGAAGCTATTGAAAATATCGATATCGGCGGTCCGTCCATGGTTCGTGCAGCAGCGAAGAACTATAAATATGTCACCATTGTTGTGGATCCTTCTCAGTATGGTGAAGTTCTGGAACGAATCAAGAATGATACACTGGATGAAGATTTCCGTCTGAAACTTTCCAGAAAAGCATTCCTCCATACCGGACTTTATGACTGCGCTATTGCAGAATACCTCACCAAAGAAATCAATGGTAATAAAGATGCTCTTCCAGATATTTACAGCAAGGCTTTTGTAAAGATTCAGGATCTCCGTTACGGTGAAAATCCCCATCAGAAAGCCGCTTTCTATAAGGATCCGGAAGCCAAAGGCGGTATTGCGGCAGCTAAACAGCTTCACGGCAAGGAACTTTCCTACAACAATATTGTAGATATGGAAGCAGCCTGGGATCTGGTATGTGAATGGGGTAAAGAACAGCCTGCCTGCGTGATTATTAAACATACAAATCCCTGCGGCGCTGCTCTTGGCAAGGATGCTTTGGATGCTTTCCAGCGCGCCTTCAATGCTGACAGCAAATCTGCCTTCGGCGGTATCGTTGCCATGAACCAGGTCTGCGATAAGGCAGCAGCAGAAGCAATGAAACCGATTTTCTTTGAAGTCGTAATGGCACCGAAGTTCTCTCAGGAAGCCCTTGATATTCTGGAAACAAAGAAAAATATCCGTCTTATCGAAGTACCGGAAGCTTTCAAAGAAGAACTTCAGCTCCACAAAGTTTCCGGCGGTCTTCTGGTACAGACCCCGGACAACAGTGCAGAGACTAGAAAAGACTGCAAAGTGGTAACCAATAGAGCTCCGACAGAGGAAGAATGGCAGGCTATGGAATTCGCCTGGAAGATTGTAAAGCATGTGAAATCCAATGCCATTGTTCTCACCGGTAAAGATGTAACCTATGGTGTAGGGGCAGGACAGATGAACCGTGTCGGCTCTGCTGATATTGCCATTGCAGAAGCAGGAGAAAAAGCAAAAGGCTCCGTCATGAGCTCCGATGCATTCTTCCCCTTCGGCGATACCATTGAAGCAGCCGGCAAGGCAGGTGTTACTGCAGTTATTCAGCCCGGCGGATCCATCAGAGATCAGGAATCCATTGACATGGCTAACAAGTACGGTATTGCCATGGTATTCACCGGACATCGTCATTTCCGTCACAGTTAAGAGAGGTTTTTTCCATGAAGGTTTTAGTCATTGGCAGCGGCGGCAGAGAACATGCCCTGCTCTGGCGGCTGGCACGGAGTCCTTCCGTCACGGAAGTCTATGCCATCCCCGGTAATGATGGGATGAGTGATGTGGCTCACCTCATTCCGGTCAAAGGTCATGAAGATATTCTGGACTTTGCCCGACTCATGAAAGTTGACCTCACTGTAGCAGGACCGGAAACGGTACTTACAGAGGGGCTGGCTGATGAATTTGAAAAGGCAGGACTTCCTTTCTTTGGACCTTCCAAAGCAGCAGCCCGCATTGAAGGATCCAAGGGATTTGCCAAAAATCTGATGAAGAAATATGGTATTCCTACGGCAGCCTACGAGGTATTTACTGACGAAGACAAAGCAGTGGAGTACCTGAAGAATAACAGGAAATATCCAATCGTCATCAAAGCAGACGGCCTGGCAGCCGGCAAAGGTGTCATCATTGCCCAGAATGAAGAAGAGGCAGTGAGTACAGTAAAGGATATGCTGGAAGGGCATACTTTCGGCGGTGCCGGACGGTCTGTGGTTATCGAAGAATTTATGGAAGGCGAGGAAGCATCGGTGCTCTGTTTCTGCGACGGCACTCATGTAGTACCCATGGTTTCTTCCCAGGACCATAAGCGGATCTTCGATCATGATGAAGGCCCCAATACCGGCGGCATGGGCGCCTATGCGCCGGCACCGGTCATGACCGATGAAATGATGGATGAAGTTAAGGTTAAGATTCTTCGGCCTATTGTGGCAGCCATGAAAAAAGAAGGATATCCGTTCAAGGGCTGTCTCTATGCGGGCCTGATGATTACAGAAGAAGGACCGAAAGTGGTGGAATTCAACTGCCGCTTTGGGGATCCGGAGACAGAAGCAGTACTGCCTCTCTTTGACGGCGATCTTGCACAGGTCATGCTGGAATGCGTTCATGGCAGCCTGAAAAAAGAAGATGTGAAATGGAAAAAAGGCTGTGCGGTAGATGTAGTGATGGCATCTGAAGGCTATCCTGCATCCCATTCTTCCGGGGAAGTCATTTCCGGACTGGAAGATGCAAAAAAGGCCGGATGCATTGTTTTCCATGCAGGTACTGTTAAGAAAAACGGACAGTATATAGTCAACGGCGGCCGTGTGCTTAACGTAGTTGCCCTGGCTCCGACCTTGGAAGAAGCAAAAGCCAAAGCCTATGAAGGCGTTTCTAAAATCCACTGGCAGGGCGTACAGTATCGTCATGATATAGCGGACAAGGGAATCAGGCATTTGAAAAATAAAGAATGATGATTGAAAAGCGGAACGGCAGAGTTCCGCTTTTTCTTTTTCCTTAAAAGAAAGCCCGTACAAATATACCGGAGAACAGCCGGGGAAAGGCTTCTGCCTGTGGTTCTGCTTTCTTCAGGTAAATCATTTCTTATCCACTTTCCTTCTTTGACAGAAAATCAAAAGCTCTGTATAGTATTTTCAGGAAATACTGCTCTTTCAGGGGCATGGATAGGGAAAATTGGATGGGAAAGGGAGTCAACAAATGAAAAATATAGGGCTCAGCAACGGCGTGCAGATCCCAAGCATTGGTTTTGGAACCTATAAGGCTGCGGAAAGCGGATACGAAGTGATTGCGGAAGCTATCAGAGCAGGCTATCGTCATCTGGATACAGCCTGGCTTTACGGCAATGAAAAGGAAGTGGGCCGTGCTGTAAAAGAAAGCGGCCTCCCGCGGGAAGCCTTCTTCATTACATCCAAGCTGGACAGAGATCATCTCGGATATGAAAACGCTAAAGCACAGTTCAGGGAAACACTGGAAAACCTGGGTATGGATTATCTGGATTTATACCTGATTCATTGGCCCAGGCCTTTTTACGGTCATACAGGCTGGGATGACTGGAAAGAGCTTGATCGGGACAGCTGGAAAGCTTTGGAGGAACTGTATAAGGAAGGCAAAATCCGCGCTATCGGTGTTTCCAATTTTCTGGTCCATCATCTTGAAAACCTGATGGATAGTGCCCGGATCGCTCCTATGGTGAATCAGCTGGAGCTTCACCCCGGGTATCTGCAGAAGGAGACTGTAGATTTCTGCAAGGCTCATCACATAGCAGTGGAAGCCTGGAGTCCTATTGGCAGAGGCCGTCTGTTCCATGACCCTCTGCTCATGAAAATTGCCGGTGATCATGGCATATCCACCGCTGCTGTATCTCTGGCTTTTGACCTGGCTATGGGTTATATCATTCTACCCAAGTCTACCCATAAGGAACGTATGATAGAAAATCTCCATGCTGATAAAATTCATTTAACTGATGAAGAAATCAAAGCAATTTCTGCTATGGCCGAAACCGGCTGGTCAGGAGAACACCCGGACAGACCGGATGTACGATAAAAAGTCATCTCAGCCTCGCAGCACCTGAATCACTAAAAGGTGCTGCTTTTTTTTATGGAAAGGAAAAGATTTTAGATGTAATAATTATGTTGACATCAAGCTCATATCATTGTATAGTACATGAAGAAACAGATATAGTCAGGAAAACAGTGATTGAATGACGGGATTGCACAGGATATGTATGTTTATCGGGGGCTTTATCATGGATTTTCCTGTGCATCCGGCTGCAGGCTCGTTATCTGAAAAGTCTGCGTGGGCATGATCCCGTTCAATGTTTCCCTTTAGCAGTCAGGAGGCTGGTTATGAGAAGGAGTGCATTTTATATTTCCATGCTGGCGGAAGACATTCATTCCGTTATCTGCGCCACGGTGGACAGTAAAGGACATCCGGTCACCAGGGCTGTGGATATTATGCTGGCAGATTCTGAGACCTTTTACTTTCTCACCGCCAGGGGAAAAGCATTTTATGAAGAGCTTATGAAACAGCATTACATTGCCCTGACCGGCATGACAGGAGGTGCAGGCACCATGCAGAAAAAGGCAGTGTCGGTGCGGGGATTTGTCCGCTGTATCGGAAAGGAAAAGCTCAGAGAGATTTTTGAAAAGAATCCCTATATGACAGAGATTTATCCGTCAGAGGAATCCCGGAAGGTGCTGGAAGTCTTTACTATGGAACAGGGAGAGGGAGAATTCTTTGATTTATCCACGAAACCGATCACCAGAGAGACTTTTCCTGTGGGAGAAAGGACAAGATCAGAAAAGGCGGATGAACGAGGAGACTCTTATCTCATTTCTCATTTCTGTACAGGATGCGGAAAGTGCAGTGCTGTTTGTCCGCAGAAGTGCATTAGGAGAAACGGGAAGGTTTATGAGATTATCAGTCAGCACTGCCTGCACTGCGGACTGTGCTTTGAAGTATGCCCTGTGCATGCAGTGATGAAAGAAGGGAAAGAATGAATGCTTTTGATGACTGGGGACAGGTATCCAGAGGAATAGCGGAAAATCCTGAAGAGCAGGTAGAAATTCTGGGGAGAGAGCTGGAAGAAGCACAGTGTATTCTTATAGGGGCCGGGTCCGGACTTTCCACGGCAGCAGGATTTACTTATTCCGGGGAACGGTTCCAGAAATATTTTTTTGATTTTGCAGAGAGATTTCATATTTCCGATATGTATGCCGGTGGGTTTTATCCTTTTCCTGATGAAGAAACGCGCTGGGCCTGGTGGAGCCGCCATATCTACTATAACCGGTATGTACCGGCCCCTTCGGATCTGTATGAAAAGCTTTTATCTCTGGTAAAAGGAAAAGAGTATTTCGTGCTTACCACCAATGTGGATCATCAGTTTCAGCGGGCTGGTTTCGATAAGAAAAGACTCTTTTATACCCAGGGAGACTATGGGCTTTTTCAAAGTGTTAATCCCCGTATCCGGAAAACCTACGATAATGAGGCATGGGTGAGGGAAGCCATGAAATCTCAGGGATTTATCAAAGATGAAAATGGTATTTTCCAGGTACCGAAGGACAGGAACATTTCCATGAGAATACCGGATCGACTGATTCCCCGCTGTCCCGATGATGGCAGTCCCATGACCATGAACCTTCGCTGCGATGATACTTTTGTAGAGGATGAAGGATGGTATGAAGCGCTGGAAAGATACCGCTGCTTCATCAGCGGCCTTAAGCAGCGGCATGTACTCTATCTGGAACTGGGAGTTGGTATGAATACACCGGGAATAATTAAATTTCCTTTTTGGGAAGCAGTGCGGGAAAATCAAAATGCTTTCTATGCCTGTCTTAATTTCGGAGAAGCGCTGTGTCCTGCTGCTATTGCATCCCGTTCCCTTTGTATAAACCGTGACATGGCAGAGATTCTATCTCTTTTGAAAGGAGAAAGCAGCAATGAAAGAGGATGAAGCGTTAACTTTTTTGATACGAGAACTTTTAAAGGAAAGAGGAGAGCCCTATGAAATGGAACTGCCAAAAAACAGGGATAAACTTTTCAATCTTTTCAGAGCTCTCTGCAATCTACGGCTGCCGGGACCTGTATCAGATCAGTTTCTTTCCGTGCAGGATTCCTTTCTCCGGCAGTGGACAAAAGAAAAAGGAATCACTGCGGCAGATGATTTGCAGCCGGTGAAAACGGATTCAAGGCTCTATCTCTGGCAAGGCGATATTACGACTCTCCAGTGCAGCGTCATTGTGAATGCAGCCAACAGCAGCATGCTGGGCTGTTTCCGTCCTCTCCATGGATGCATTGATAATATGATTCATACCATGGCCGGCGTGGAACTTCGCAATGAGTGTGAAAGGCAGATGGAAGCGCTTCGGAAAGAAAAAGGAAAAGATTATCAGCGGCCTGTGGCAGAACCTCTTATCACACCGGCGTATAACCTGCCTTCCAAATACATAGTGCATGTAGCAGGGCCGGTAGTGGAAGGGACACTGACGGAAAGGGAAAGAAAAGAGCTGGCTCGATGCTACGAATCTTCTCTGGCTCTTTCTTCTGCCTGGGGTGCCGAGCAGATAGCTTTCTGCTGTATTTCTACAGGAGTTTTTCATTTCCCGCCAAAAGAAGCGGCAGATATCGCAGTGAACACAGTAAAACAGTATCTGGATACCCATAAAGAGAGCTCTCTGCAGCAGGTGATTTTTAATGTTTTTACAGATCGGGACAGAGAGATTTATGCTCACATACTGCAGGCATGATTTTCAAAACTGCAGGCAGGAGCGGGAAAATCACTGCAGGTCATTTTGACATTTTCTTTCATTTACTATATAATGAGTGCAATCCTCTGGGGATGTACCGGTTTCGACAGGAGATTCTGGGCCATAAACAGCGAGTCGGGATTTCATCTACCCCGTTAAACGGTGAAAAAACTTAAACGCAAAACGTGATTTTGCTTTAGCAGCCTAATCTGCTAATGTCCCCTGACGTTTTCCTATGACTTCAGGCTGACATCAACCAATAGGATACCGGAGAAGGAGGTTCGGGACTTCAAAGGGAAATCAATTCCGGAATCGGCAAAGGCAGTTTGTTCCTGTACGATACTTTGCTTAAATCTCAAACAGTAACTGCACTCGGAGAAATTTATGGGACAGGCTTTTTGGACAGGGGTTCGACTCCCCTCATCTCCACCAGAAAATTCAGGGATCACAGGCTGATCCCTTTTTTTATGCTTCCCTATCTGCGGCTATATTGACAGATTTAGAAATATCGAATATAATCAATATAACAGAAAATAATAACAGGCAAAGCCTGGTGTATGGATAAGGAGTGTATGCTTATGATGGCACCGATAACAGGTACTGCAAATATTGATAAATTTTTAACCGAAGGTGATGTAATTCTCGGATTTTCTGCCCCCTGGTGCGGATACTGCAGAAGACTCCGTCCTATGGTGGAAAAACTTTCCGGAGAAATTAAAACCCCTATTTATGGCATTAATGTGGATGAGGATGAGGAGATTGCCAAGCGGTATGAGGTGGAAACCATTCCCACTCTCATTTATTTCCATGACGGCAGGCCGGTGGATAGAATCATCGGATATGGCACAGTAGGGTATAATGATTTGAAATCTTTTGTTGAAAAAGCGTCTAAATAAAGAGAAAAAAGGGAAACAGACTGCTGTTTCCCTTTTTTGATGCCTTTTTCGGAATCCATTCGATTCTATGGGGCAGGACAAGATACAACGTGGTACAATAAAGAAAAAGGAAGAAATAAGGGAAGGAAGTGAGAATATGGGCACGGAAGCAGTATATCTTTCCAAAAAAGAGCTGCTGAATCTGGGGGAACAGTATCTGAAAATCAGGAATTATGACAGTGCACTGAATTATCTGTCCCGGGCGGTTCTGCAGGGCAGCGGCAGGGCAGGAGCAAAGCTTTATGAATTGGGAAAGATTTTTTATAAAGAGAGAAAGTATGAACCTGCACTCCAATGTTTTCAGACATTGGCAGGTCAGGGACATGGAGACAGCGCCCTTTTTCTGGGGCAGATGTATGAAAAGGGATACGGCGTATCTGTCAGTCTTCAAAAAGCATTTGATTCCTATGCATCAGCTTATCAGATGGGAGTTCCACAGGGGGCGTATCAGGCAGGCCGTCTTATGACAGCAGATGCCCTGCGTTCTGAGGAAGTCAGGGATATTGCCATAAGCTGGTATAAGGAAGCAATTGCCGGTGGTGTATATAAGGGATATGCGGAGATCGGAAAACTTTATCAGAACCGGGGGCGGAATGAAAGGCCGGGAGATCCTCCTAAAGATGACAGAATCGCTTTATCCTGGTTTCTTCGCGGCGCTGTGCATGGAGATAATTTATCACGGGAGCTGGCAGGGGAGGCTTTCCTCAATGGGAAGGGAACTGAAATCAATGTGAAACGGGGATTGGAACTGTATTCACAGGCCTTTCATGATGGCAGTGTTTCTGTCTGCTTTAAGCTGGGGGATTTATATTTCCAGGGAGGCAGTGTCCATAAAAATATTGATCTGGCTGTGGCCTGGTACCTGAAAGCCTATGAAAGAGGCGATAAGAGAGGGAAATATGAAGCCGGCCGTGTATCCTATCTGGCGGGACGGAACTATCCGGGAATTCCGGAAGGAACAGAAGAGAAGGAGAAAGCGCTGCATTACCTGAAGCAGGCCGCCTCTTTCGGCTTTGCAGATGCTTTTGAGGAATTGGCAGACATCAGCATCAGCCGGGGGGATTATAAAGAATTTGAGGATAACCTGAAGCAGGGGTATAAAGCCGGCAGCGATACCTGCCGGAAAAAACTGGTGCGTTTTTACTGCAGCAAAGCCATGAAGTCCTATGGGAATATTAAACGGGTTAGATCTTCCATGGGAATGGAGTGCTTGGGAACGACGAAGGAAGATATCCGGAATCTGAAGGAAGCAGCAGATTGGTATAAAAAAGCTGCTGCGGCAGGCGACAGCGACGCCTGGGCGATGCTGGCCAGAATGTATCTGTTCTATGGTGACCGTCTGGATTGCAGTGATCGAGACTTTCTCAGAGCAGCCCGAGAGGGGCGTCATTCCCTGAATGTGAATATGAATGTACTTCTATGGATGTATTTTGCAGGTCCTGAACCTCTTGCAGGACAGGTGCTTCATAAAGAGAATCCGAAAAAAGCGTTTAAGCTGGCTCAGCTTCTGGCGAAACAGGGATTTACCGATTTTTATGGAATTCTGTCTTCTTATTATGAAAATGGGTATGGGACTAAAATAAGCAGACGTATGGCTGACTATTGGGCTGAAAAGGCCTAAGGAGGCCATTGGATTTATAATTTTGTAAATCTGACGGGAGGAAACTTATGGTATTAGCAGAATATCTGGATGGAGTAAGAAAAACAAATCCGCTGATTCATCATTTAACAAATTATGTGACAGTCAATGACTGTGCCAATGTCTGTCTGGCAGCAGGCGCTTCTCCGGTCATGGCTGATTCTATTGACGAGGCTGCGGATATGGCAGCGATTTCTTCTGCCCTTGTGCTGAATATAGGAACTCTGGATGTTGGGAAGGTAGAGTCTATGATTGTGGCAGGAAGAAGTGCCAACGTACGGGGGATACCGGTGGTATTTGATCCGGTAGGATGTGGAGCGACGCCTTTCAGAAACCGTATGGCTGCCGAAATTATGGACCAGGTTCATATGTCTGTGATACGGGGGAATATTTCAGAAATCCTGTCTCTGGGAGGAGAGCATATACACACGAAAGGCGTGGACGCGGGAGAATCGGTCAATAGTGAGGAAGCACGTGTGCTGGCGGCCCGCCTGGCTGAAAAATGGAATGCAGTTACTGTGATCAGCGGTGCTGCGGACATTGTAACTGATGGAAAACGGACGATCATTGTACATAATGGCTGTAAAGAGATGGCTTTGATTACCGGATCCGGCTGTATGTGTTCGTCTCTGATTGGTGCTTTCTGCGGGGCTTCGCCTGAAGACTGCTTCGGCAGTGCAGCAGCAGCCATGATAACCATGGGTCTGGCTGGAGAAAGAGCCTGGAAAAAATATGGACAGGAGGGGCTTGGACATTTTCATATGGGAATTTTTGATGAAATAGGGAAAATGACCGGCGGTATTCTCACAGAAGGGGCCCGTTATGAAGAATATTGATTACAGTCTCTATCTTGTGACTGATAGAAATCAGCCCGCAGCCGGGACTTTTGAGCAGGTAGTGGAAGAAGCCCTGCAGGGCGGTGCGACTCTGGTACAGCTGCGGGAAAAGACAGGGGATACAGGTCTTCTGTATGAACGGGCAGTAAAGATAAAACGGATTACCGATTCTTTTCATGTACCGCTGATTATCGATGACCGCATTGATATTATGATGGCGTCCGGTGCTGATGGAGTTCATGTGGGACAGTCTGATATGCCGGCAGACATTGCCAGGAAGATGATCGGCCCGGATAAGATTCTGGGTGTATCCGCAGGCACTCTCGAAGAAGCGGTGAAAGCGGAAAAAGACGGAGCTGATTATCTGGGCGTAGGGGCCATGTTTCCTACGGCTACAAAGAAGGACGCGGATATCACATCACCGGAAACACTGCGGAAAATTATGGAAGCCGTTCATATACCGGTAGTTACCATTGGCGGGATGAATGAAAAGACGATTCCCCTTTTTAAAGGCTATGGGCTATCAGGCTTTGCCGTTGTATCAGCCATTATGGCCAGCAGTCGGCCCAAGACGGAAGCGGCTGAGCTGAAGAAAATGATTGATCAGGTATTGGGCTGACAGTGATAGCTGTGAGCAGCGGAAAACATATTGCCTTATGGAACCATATCCAACAGGAATTATTTTTTTGGAAAACAGGGCTGCTGATAATAAATCATGTAAAAATATAAGAAATACCTGTTGACAGCAAACAAACTTCGTGATAATATTAATCACGTTGCTGATGAAGCAGCGGTCACGAAAAAAGAGTTTGAAAAACCTTTGAAAAAAGATTTGACAAAACG
>NZ_JBJEXP010000115.1:0-4056 GCF_051885895.1 Dialister sp.
AGCAACTAGCAACTAGATACCAGATACCAGCCACTAACCCACTACTCCACCAACCCACTATTTCACCAATCCATTCATTACACTAAGGAGGTATCCATGAAAATCAGAAAAGCCTCTGCTTTAGATACGGAAGAAGTGAAGGCCCTGTGGGCCTACTGTTTTGAAAAGCCTTCGGATCCTTTTTTCCAGTGGTATTTCAGGGAGCTTTATACGCCGGAGACGGTGCTTCTTGGAGAGGAAAAGGGGCAGACGGCCTGTGATCTTCACCGGCGGCCCTACCGGCTGTCTGTGAGGGGGCAGGTGTTTGACACCGATTATATTGTAGGCGTGGCTACGCATCCTGCTGCCCGGGGACGGGGGTACGGATCGGAGCTGCTTCGGAGCGCCTTCCACATGGCGGCCCGGGAGGGGAAGCCCTTTGTGACGCTCATGCCTTCGGCCGCTTCTTTCTATCTGCCCATGGGGTTTGGTTTCTTCGTTCACCAGTGGGAGCGGAAAACGTCGCCGGAGCATCTGGCGCCGCTGGGCAGGAAACCGGTTTCCTGCCGTATTCTCTCCGGGGAGGAGGGCTGGCAGGATCTGGCGGCGGTGTATGATGCCTATACGGCGGAAAGAAACGGCTTTACGATCCGGGATGAGTCGTCCTGGCGGTCCCATATCCGGGGGCAGCTTCTGGAAGGGTACATTGCTTTGGTGTATGATGAGAAGGGGCCGTCGGGGTATCTGTTTTACAGTCTCGATGACCGCCGCATGATTGTGACGGAAATGGCCTTTGCCCGTGAATCGGGACGAAGGGGGCTCTATGCCTTTATGGCAGGTCACCGGGGTTCCATTGATGAGTGCATCTGGTATGAGCCGCTGGACGATATGTCCTTCCGGTACTGGGAGGACGGGGCGGAGCATACCTATATCCGAAACCGCTCCTTCCCCTATATGATGGCCCGTCTGACGGATCCGGTCACTGCATTTGACGGGATTTCCTGTTCCGGAGCGGCAAAGGGTTCCCTGGCTTTCCAGCTGGTGGATGCTTTCCTTCCGGAAAACAGCGGCATTTATGTGTTCCGGGTGGAAGAGGGAAAGATCAGCGCATTGAAGGAGGATGTCTTCTACAGCCTGAAGTGCCATATCGAGGACATATCCGGTGTCCGGCTGGGGCCGGATATTCCGGAGCCTTCTTTCTGCATCAATGCAGGCAGTCTGGCGGAGCTTTTCATGGGAGCGGCGGATCTGCCGGATCTCTCCCGGCTGGAGAAAATCAGGTGGCTCACAGAGGACCGGGCCGAAAGGGACCGGGTGCTGTCTCTGGCGAAGGCCATGCTGCCGAAGGAGAACAACTGGATGAATGAGTGGTTCTGAGGAAAGACAGTATTTTACCTACATGGTCCGGTGTGCTGACGGCACGCTGTATACCGGATTCACCGTGGATGATCTGGAAAAACGGATCCGCACCCACAACAGCGGGAAGGGAGCCCGCTACACCAGAAGCCGCCTGCCGGTGGAGCTGGTGTGGTACCGCCGGTTTTCTACAGAGCATGAGGCCCGTTCCCTGGAGTGGCATATGAAACGAAAGACAAGGAAGGAAAAAGAAGCCCTGGCTGCTTCTTTTGGAAAGGACAAGGAACAGTGAATTCTTCTGTACAAAAAACGAAATATCTGACGGAAGCAGCGGCGGCAGCAGCCATTGCGGCACTGCTGGTCCTCCTGAAGCTCCTGGCGCCCTTTTTCGTGTTTATCACCATGCTGACTGCGGCGGTGCCCATTGCGGTCATCTGCAGCTTTCATGGCATGAAGTGGGGGCTGGGGACCAGCCTGGCGGAAATTTTCCTGGTGAATATCATCGGCGGGCCGGAAATCGGCTTTACCACCGCTTTCTATGCGGCCGCCCTGGGGCTGGCCATGGGATATGGATTTCATCATCATCTGTCCTTTGCCCGGACCCTGCATCTCACGGCACTGGCCTATGTGGTGGAAATGTCCTATAAAATCGCCGTATCCATTTATGTGCTGGGCATTGCGGACGCTCTCACCAGCGCCATCGACCGTTTTGTTTCCATGATCCAGTGGCTGTGGAAGCCGCTGTCCTACCTGTTTCATCTGGATCCTGATCCGGGAAAGGCGGTATTTACCACCTCCGGCATGGTGATGCTGGGCCTGGTTTTCATCCTGAATGCATACTGCTATGCATATCTGAACCAGGAAATCGGCCGGGAGATTCTGAAGCGGATGAAGGCAGGGCGGCGGGAGTCCTGAAATAGATATTCCATAAAATCATACAAGGCTCTATTTATACGGAATATAAATAGAAAAGAAAAACAGTTGACAGCCTTTTCAAAAACCTGTAATATCTATTTCAACTTACGAAGCACTGTGAGGAACAGGAAAAAGTCTGATGAGGGCCATGGCAGAGAGCCGGCGGATGGTGCAAGCCGGTATGGGACATGAGACGAACTCTCCTGGGAGCACCGGAACGAAGAAAGTAGTGAAGGCGGCAGTCCCCGTTACGGACAAGAAAGAAAGTACAATGCAGGGTGGTACCGCATCAGTTGCCCCTGTCCCGGAATGGGACAGGGGCTTTTTGTATCCGGACTCCCGCAGGCTTTCTGAAGAGATAAATCAGGGTGGTACCGCGGCGACCCCGCCCCTGGTGGAATGATTCGTTCCATCAGGGGCTTTTTTGATGGAGCAGGATAGGAAAAGAGGAGGAAAAAACATGAGAAATTTCAAGAAGGCAGTAAAAATGGCAGGTATCTGCTCCATGGCAGCGTTGATGATGGCCGGTATGGCAGGATGCGGAGGCAGGACGGGAAATGCCGTTTCCTCAGGCTCCAAAGAGGCGGCCAGAATCGGATTTACCGCCGCCCTCACCGGCGGTGCGGCAGCTTACGGGAAATCGGAAGAAGAAGGGGTGCGCCTGGCGGTGGAGGAAATCAACGGGAAAGGCGATTTCCCCATTGACCTCATGATAGATGATACCAAGGCTGTACCGGCGGAAGCCATGAATGCCACCAAAAAGCAGATCCAGGACAAGGCATCCATCCTCATCGGCCCCATGACCTCCAACGAAGCGAAGGCAGCGGGCCCCATCATCCAGAATGCCAAAGTGCCTTCTCTGGAAATTTCCGTCACCGCGGAAAACATCACGGACATGGGAGACTGCATTTTCCGGAATTCCGTGCCGGAATCGAAGAATATTCCCCAGACCGTGACCAAGACCCACCGCATCCTGGGGTATAAAACTGCGGCCATCATGTATGCCCATGATAACGAACAGCACGTTACTGCCCAGAAATATTTCAAAAAAACCATGGAGGAGGAAGGGGTAGAGGTGATCGACGTGGAAACCTTCGGCAGCAAGGATAACGAATTTTCCGCCCAGCTCACCAATATCCAGACAAAGAACCCTGATGTCATTGTGGTGTGCAGCTACTACCAGGAAGGCTCCCGGATTCTGAAGAAAATGCGGGAAATGGGAATGAACCAGCCGGTGCTGGGAGACAACGGCTTCGTTTCCCCGGAGCTGGGAAATATGGCAGGCAGTGCGGCGGATCACGTATACGTCTCCTCCATGTGGTCTGCGGAGAGAAAGGATGAAAAGGTCAGAAATTTTGTGGAGGCCTATACAAAGAAATATGGCCACGCACCGGACCAGTTTGCCGCCAGCGCCTATGACGGCGTATACATGGCCGTGGATGCCATGAAACGGGCCGGCACAGTAAAGGACCACAAGAAAATCCGGGACGCCCTGGCAGACATGAAGGATTTCAAAGGCGTCTGCGGCACCTTCAGCTTTGACGACAAGAGAGATCCTGTAGTGGACCTGGTCCTCATGGAAATGAAGGACGGGAAATACAGTATGGTGGAAATGTGAGGCTGGTGGCTAGTTGCTGGTTTCTTGTTTCCAGTTACAAGCTCCCAATCCCGATCTCAATCCCGACCCTGGTCCCGCTGCAGGCGTCAGCCGTCATTTCGAGCGGAGACGGTCAGCCGCCAATAGGAAGGCCTCTTATTGGGCAGGCTAGAGGCCAACTTCGGCTGACTTGGAGACTCTATGCAGAG